>NZ_CP121196.1:1260603-1575753 GCF_039994875.1 Telmatobacter sp. DSM 110680
CATCAGGCGGCACGCCGATGGTATAGCCGTCGAGCAGGATTGCAGTCTCTTCCTTGCTCAACGACATCCACAGTGCTTTTGAATAGCGCGTGGTGTTGCGGACGATGTGCTGTGCAACTTTCTCGATTTCGAGAACGTCCTGGTAGCGCAACACAGGGGCAATCTGCAGCGCCGGCACAGGAAATGGTTGTGGAGGCAGCACTGTTCCGGAGAGGTTGTCGTTTGCATAGGTTTCTTGCGGAGAGGGTGTATCTTTCCCCGAAGCATCCATGTTTTCGATCGCAGCATAGAAGTTGCCAAGCGTCGGGCCACCCAGAAAAGGTTCAAGATCGCCGGGAGCCAGAACAACAGTGGGCAACGGACTCATGCCGGTGCCACCAAAAATCTGTCCCAATAACTGCGACAACGAAGGCTGATCTCCATGCAGCTCTTGGGTGAGCAACTTACTGGCCGCTTGTTGGGCGGCGGAGGTTAAGGTGTACCGCACGGTATTGAACTGACGGCTAATCTCAAAACCGATGATGTCGGAACGATTGATGGAAGGGGGAAGGGCGAGGCTGCCTTGCAATGTCGTTCTTGTTGTCTGGCGCTCTAACGCAAGCCAGGCGACGAGTTCGTCGCGAGTCATAAAAGTTTCCGGAGGAATTGGAGTTGGTTGTCCAGCGACCGAAGGACTTAGTTGAACCGGACCGACGCGTGTGTTGCGCTTAGTGACGGCTACGATCGAGACTCGCTCGCACGCGAGGAAGTTTCCATCAAGTCTGAATTGAATGACGGATTCGGCGCTGCTGGTTGCGGAGTCAACGACTGTTGTGGGATCTGCGGCGAACTGAGCGAGCAACTCGAGTCCATGACGGAGACGCCTCGGTGTCAGTCGTTCCAATACATCCAGGTGGCGCAGTATGTTTTTGTAGCGTTCCAAAACCTTGGCGTGAGAGTCGACGATCGACGGGTTGTTGAGCGTAGCCGGCTGGCCTGGAGGCATGAAACGCACAATCTGCATCGGCACCAGGCAGACGAGGGTAACTCCCTCAATAGCTGTTGTGACGTCGTAGATCCGTTGCACTTCCCAGTACTGCATCGTGAGCGCATGTGTGTGATTGTGGTTCGTGATGATCTTGGTAGTCACACCCATGTTCTCGCTGGCGGTCGCCATACGCATGCCGGTACGAGTCGCATTAAGACGGGCAGAGGCTTGAGACTCAGCGCTCGAATGTGTCGCCTGGGCTGCTATAGATGCGGTATCGCGAGCGCCCGACAAGGAAGAACTCGAGTTGCCGCTACTGGAGGAGCTTCCGCCACCGCCACCGAACCCGATGGGGCCAATACCGAAACTCAAACCGGCGCTCGAACTCGAACTATCGGTGTCGAAATGGCTACTGCCATTCACCATCTCGTTGAAGGCAGAGTTGAAGGTTGCTGTGGTCGAAGTGTCTGACAGTGCAGCCTGATTCATCACTTCGGATTGAGAGAAGAACTCACTCTCCTGCACGGCGGTTGTATCCTGTCGCTCGAACACGGCCACCTGCTGCTGCTCTCCGGGAGCAAGCGGGAGCGAATAAACAAGATCTCCGAGTCCGAGTCCATTGAAGTTCCATTGCTGCGCCATGCGCAATACATAACCCAATCCGAGAGATGCGGCCATGGGCACAATCTCGTCTTCGGTAAAGCTGCCGCTGTTATCGATGCCGGCAATCTGATCGCGGAATCCATCGACGGAGAGCGGTTGATCGACCGGCACGCGGTCAACGAATTTCGAAGCAATTGAGCTTTTCAGTTTCATTTCTGTCGAATAAATCGGCATCCAGCTGAACTTTCTGCCGAGTGGGATCTCTTGCGTCTGTGTTGCAATGCTCATTTGCGGTTCGACGATGCGAAAGAATAGACCCCAGGGAAACCGATCCACCTTCTGACTCAGTGCGAAGCTCTGCATGCAGGCACTCCCCTGTTCACCGATCGTGACTACATGTCTCTTCTGAGGCTGAACAGAGACAGGCCGTGCCGTCGCCGGAACGGCCGGTGCCAGTGCCTGGAGCGCGGCTAGGATACTGACCGGCAGCGGAGAAAGCTGGATGGGAAGCGTGAGTGCCCCAACCATTCCGTTGGCCGCGATCTGCGCGGCCGGAATATTGACGGTGGTGTTGCTATTTGCACCATGCACTGTCAGAGTCAGACCAGCCTCAGGCGCAGCGGCGCCGGAAGGCATATCGAGGGTGAAGGAGCCGTTGTCGGCCGTGAGCACGTTTCGCGTGGCCCCACTTCCTCCCACGCTCGACGGCTTGAACTCTATCTGCACACGTGCTGCTGCGTTGCCGTCTGGCTGATGTAGAGCGCCAATGAGTTTTGCAGGCAGCTTTGTTGTCTGAAGTGCCTGGGTAAGCAGGCCGACGTGATGTTGAATGAGTTGCAAGCCGCCGAATACCTTCGTCGCCGAAGCCAGCCTGAATGGATTGAGCGCTTCATCATGCCCCTCAGCCAAGGCGCCAAGAGGATCCACCGTGGCTGTGCTTCGTCGCAAATTGATCCGCGAGATGAGATCGGTTGCCACTGGCGGTAGCTTCGGCGGCACCACGATATGCGTCGGCTGAAATGCCGTATGTGGGGGCACAACGGAAAGTGCTGAACTAGCAACCTGAGGATGGGGCGGCTGTAACGCGATTGCATGCGCTGGAGCGGCTTCTGGCGCCGCTTTAGCCGCTGAGATTTTCACGGGGGGTTCCATGGTTTCTCCGCAGTTCACTTCGATCGAGGTTCGGGGTTCGATGGTCAGCGCTCGAGTCGACGCAGGTCAGAGTTCCCAATGCCCTGACCTGCGAAGACATTCGCACAGAGCAGCCGGCCGGCAACCGCCTGCTTAGTTGAATTGCAGTACGACGATACTGGTGAGGTCCTTGATACGTAGAGCAAACCTCTCCAAAACTCTGAAACGGAAATTTCCATTGGTGTCTTCCTGCATGAACGCAACGATTGGTTCGAGCCCGCAGACCAGATCCATAGTGTTTCCGCCGAGCGAGACCATCACACCGAAGTAGGGCGCGACGGGCGCTGGTGGAGGATTCGGCGGCAGGGTTCCGGTTCCAAAGAAGCCGGATGTGACCAGGGGCTTGATGCGGTCGGCGGTCAGCGTCAGCGTCGCCGGCAACGGAGCATACGTGTCGGCGTATGGAATGGTCTCGAGTACCAGTGCATAAGGACCATAGTGTCCGACCGCTTGCAACGCGGAGTAGGCTTGAGCAACGGCTTCAAACGTATTCGGTCCGTAGATCACGCCCGGAACTGGTGGACCCAGCGGAGGTACAGGAATTACAGTCACCGCCGGCGCGCCAGCAGGAGCCTTCGCGCCACTCGGAAAATCTAGCAAACCTGTGTCTGCAGGCTGGTTTCCCGCAAGAGTCAGCACCAGGTTGTTTGTAAACAGTGCAGAGCCAGTGATCGCGTTCTGCCCTTGGAAGATGATCAGATCTTCGGCTTGCGCCAACGTGTTTGCAGCTTTCGTGGCTAGGGTAACGGCGGTGCTGTGTCCCAGCTGTTTGAAATCGCCCTCTTCCTGATCCACCTGCTGAGGAGTCAACTCGAACTCGACGTAGTATTCGTTCAGGCGAGTCGTCGCGCCTTCATCGACGGTCAGGATCGGAGTTCCGCCTGCAACCGCATTCAAGCTGTACGCGTCAGTAGGGACGCTAGTGGTTTTTGGCGGCACGGCCTTCTTGGGTAGAAAGCGAGCGCCGATTCGAGTGCGCTTTGCTTCCATTTCAACTGCCTGGTCGATGCGATCCCAGACTTCTTTGCTCCAGGGGATTTTGCCTCGGCCTTTCTGATGCAGCGACTTGTTGCCATCGTCACCGCCGGTTGCTGCCTGTTGCTGCGATGAGCTTCCACTCGGGTGCGTCGGTGCTGCTCCGGGTGAGGTTCCTGCTGGTGTTGTAGGCGGCGTACCACCCGTCGGCGGAAGGGCTACTGATGCCATAGACGTCCTCGTTTCTATCCTCTGTGGATTTGAATTCGGTTACTTCAACACGTGTTTTTTGTGTCAGTCATTTCGTCAGCCGTCGGTGCCCGTCGCCAAGCGGAGCTTTTCGACCGGGATAATCACTGTTTGCTTCTGATCAACCTCGACTATCGCGAACGCATGAAGCCTGTTGCCGGAGTCGGAAAAATCAATCAAAGTCCCTTCCATTTCGTCAGTCGCTTTGAAATCTGCAAACTGACAGTCGATGTGTGGTAGAAAAACATCCACGCGGCGAAACCTGACTTTGTTTCCCTTTTCCGTAAGCAGCTTCCTGTCATTCGCGGATACATAGTGCACGTTAAAGACCAATTTGCAGCTTGAAGCAAAAACGATTCGCTCGTGCTTAGAACGTGGCGCTATTTGTCTCGATTCAAAAGGTTGGCAACGGAAGCGCACGAGCATTCCCACGAAAGTACAGCGATGGAAATTCGTGAAACTGTGAAGGGATTGGCAGTGTAGCCCTGAGCTGTTGATGGCGTCCGTAAGACGATGGCAAGCCATCTCGCCTAATTCCATTCAGTTGCAGAACAGAATTCTTCTAACTGCAGGATTAGATGATTATCTGAAAAAGCTGGCAGTGGACTATCAGGCTCTCGGGCGGTCACTAAGATGATGGGCGCGGATCTTGTGATACAGCGTGCGCTCACTGGTTTGCAGACAATTTGCGATGTCTTTGCGAGTCGAGCCTCCATCTCGCAGGGCGATTTGAAGTATCTGTCTTTCCAGTTGGCTGATTGCTTCAGTAAATGGGAGCTTGTGGGTGGAGATGGCTTGCCAGAGCTTCTCTCCAGCCTGCCCCAATGAATGCTCGGGAGAACTGCTAGCCGCGTCACTGGACTGTGCAGCCCAATCGCCCATCTCCAAGGCACTGCCGCATCTTTTTTCAAAGAGCATGCGAAGAACCGAGTTTTCCAGCTCCCTTACGTTGCCAGGAAAAGGCTGCATCTGCAAAAAGCGAAGCAAGTCGGATCTGACTTCGACAATAGGTTCGTAGATGTGCCGATAGCGAATCGCGAACGCCAAAATCAACGATTCGAGGTCTTGAGGTCGCTCTCTCAAAGGCGGCAGTTTCAGAGAGATCACGTTCAAGCGATGATAAAGATCGGATCGGAACCGGTTCTCTGCTACCAGCGGGCCCAAGGGTTTATTACTTGCTGCCACAATCCTGACATCTACTGAACTCTCTTTGTCAGACCCTATCGGGCGCATCACGCCGCGCTGGATTACATCAAGTAGCTTGGGCTGGACCACCATCGGAAGGTCATTCACATCATCCAGGAAAAGCGTTCCGCGGTGCGCAGCCTGGAACAACCCTGGCCGATCAGCAACCGCTCCGGTGAATGCTCCGCGACGATGACCAAATAGTTCACTCTCCGCTATCGATTCGCTGATCGTGCTGCAATGGGCAGTCACGAACGGAAATTGTCCCCTTTTCGCATCCAGATGATGGATGGCTCTCGCGAGGATTTGTTTTCCGGTGCCGGTCTCTCCGTCAATAAGAATCGTGACGTCACTCACCGTAGCGGCTCGGGTCGCCTGCCGCAAAACCGTAATCAGGTGGTCAGATGCGGTGACGAAGCCCAACTCTGCGAAGACCTTCCTCGGATCGTCCTTCAACTTTGGAGTAGAAATTGAAATCGGCACAGAGGAAAACCTCCCCATGACCTATGCGACAACCGGTAGTAATGATGGGAAGCGGCGCCATAAGACGTCGGAAACTGCCACAAATAGTAGTGACAAACAGCCATCGAACGTATCAATTTAAGTTAAATAAATTACGCGATCCTTTGTTGCGTGGTTGCTTCACTACCTGCAGCTTGAGTGACAGAATTACTTGCGCCAAGCCGACGTACCACGGCGAATCCACTGAAATTGCTCTAAGCCGGAAAACTATGATTTCTATGGTTTTCAATTCAACCCGCGATCTCGCCGACCTCGTCGAAAGAGGTGCGCTCGTTCGCTTCGGCGAGCTTAAGCATGCGCGTTGTTCCCTGAAACTTCCGAAGGCTTAGGCCGCTGTTTAGCGGTTTGTGGACGACAGCAAGAAGTAAGATGTCAGTTCGAAGCATAGTGAGCGTCAATCCATGTAGACTCTCACCACGTGGGTCATCTCGCCATCATGACAAGATGATTGCAATATCGAGTACTTTGGGCGAATATCCATGTATCGAGATATCCCCACGATCTTAATGAGCCGGATCCATGAGCCTGATAGACCTGATCCAGACTAGCGATGACGCTTCGGCCGTAGCGCATGCCTTGATGTTGGCTCAAGCTCTTTTGGACGGTCCTCCCGATTTTGGTCCACGCTCGTTCTGTTACAGCAGTCCTCATCGCGGGGAAATTTCCGACTATCCTTCAATGCCATTTGGTGCGCGCTTCGGAGTAATGGGGGTTGGCATAGTTGACGAGGGAACTGGATTGATTCCCGCGGTCCTGAAGATCTCAGGTAAAGCGAATCGTTCTTTGAAGCTTCATGAAGACGACGATGTGGTCATGGTGGTGAAGGCCTCGATACGAGGAGGCTTCGATATTCTCAGCAACGCTCGAATCATCAATATCCCGCCACCGGAATTCGAGGCAGTTCCCGGCGATTCAGTATCCGCGGCTCTGATCGGAACTGCTGGTGTCCAAATCAATTGGGGCAACGGCGACGACGGGATTCTCACTGCTGGACATGTCGGTAAGCCGGCAGGCTCCACCGCTAAGGTTGGCAGTATCAATGGATCGGTTGACCTGTCACTCGACCCAACGAACAACGGCAAGACACCACAAGCGGATGTTGCTGTCATTCGCCTTCCGGCGCCAGTCGCGTCGTCGCAACGTATAGGAAGAACAACGACAGCGGGCCCGAAAGACTCGATAACCGTGCGGAGCCGAAGCGGCAAGATGATTAACGCCACAATCATGGGACAGATGCAGTGGCTGTGGATGCCCTCTTCCAATTGCACATGCGGTCACGTCTATATGACAACTGCTCACGTTACGGCCAAGGGTGATTCAGGTGCTCCGGCTCTGAAGAGTACAGATTTGATCGGGCACGTGATTGGTGCCAGCAAGGGGATGACTACTTACATCCAGCAGATTGACTATCAATTGCAGGAAATCCGGAATCAGAGTGGTTTCTCGTCGGCCGTGATTTGACCTATGGTAGAGGACCAGGCGTGGCAACAAGTCGATCAATATGCCCGAAGCCGCCGAGACGACGTAGGCGACCTATTTGGATGGCTTCGGTCAAGCGAGGGGCCTGATGAAGCGTTGTTCTTGATTGCTGAATTTTCAGACATGACGAGCTTTCCCCAAGACATTGCAGGCATTCGAATTCTGTTGAAGAAAGTAAGCACTCCGGAGGAGTAGGTATTGATCCACACCATCTCCATCGTTGCCCTTTGGATGTCCGGCATCTCTTTTGCCCTGTTCGTTGTCGCTTTGGGTTTGCAGATGTTTCGGCGTCCTGCCGCCCAGAGCGGCGGGGCAGGCAGAACCCAACAAGAGGGACTTCCCATCGAAGATCTGAGCAAGCTTTTTGAAGCTTTCGCGAAGCTTACGGAGGCTCTGAATCATGCAGGGCCAGTCGTGATCGCTTTGATCGCGAGCCTGATCTTCCTTGTTCTTGCAATGTTTGCCGCCAGCCTCGAATCAAAAGAGGGAACGAAGACTGAATCTTCAAAAGCCATTACAGCGCTAGCTACCTCTACCTGCACCGTATCCTCTTTTGCTCGCGGTGAACATGAAATTGGGGATCTAGGATTACGCGAGCTTAAACAGGCTCCCGACAAATGTGCCGACTTGCTCCTTGAAGGGATCGACTCCGGCCAGAGTCCCATTTTGTTTCTGATCGGCCATGCCGACCAGACGAAGCTCGTGAGAAAGAAGAGGGTTTACTACCGGACCAACGAGACTCTCGCCTATCAGAGAGCTCTTCATGTCAAGACGATGCTATTGAAGGAATATACTCCCCGAGTAGCAAATGGTCTGACCCCGGATGAACTTGCTCGCCGGATTCTCATCGTGGAGGGGGGCCCCCAATATCTCGGAAAGCAGGTCAGGGACGATCAACTTGAGCTCGATCGTTCAGTCGAGCTCGTTTCCGTCTATCTACATAGCGTCGACGAGCAGACAGCAGCAAAAGAGAATTAGAGACCTTCGAATCGATGACTGGTCTCGGCTGATCAACCTATAGCAGCGAAAGGGTGTGGCCGATCGGGTTTCTTATTCTTCACTAAGCCCTATTCAGACGGATTGGCAGCGGCCCTCATGGACTATGCGAAACGTCACTTTCGCCGAAGCCTTTCTGCCAACTTGATGGCCGGCATGGTGAACGTATCGACTTCTCATCTTGTGCGCCATCGACTGACGGACTTGGCAGGCATCGTGATCCTCGATCTGATCGCCTGATTCTAGCGCTCAACGTAAGCGTTCGGAGTTCCCATCTTGACCGGAAGAGAGTGTCCAACAAGTGTCCGCTTATTTTTAAGCGGACACTTATTGAGTCGGTCTAAGCGGCTTGGGAAGAGTCGGTCTTGAGTGAGGTGGCGATATTCCAGGGCAGGAGTTCTTCGATGCGATTGATCGGATGCTCGGCGATCTTTTCCAGTACGGTTCGCAGGTAGAAGGCCGGATCGATTCCGCTCAACTTGGCAGTTCCGATGAGGCTGTATAGCGCAGCAGCTCTCTGGCCTCCGGAATCAGATCCCATGAAGAGATAGTTCTTCCGTCCGATGGCAACAGCTCGTAGCGCCCGCTCGGCGGCACTGTTGTCGATCTCGAGCAGGCCGTTATCGACGTAGCGTGTCAGAGCACGCCAGTGTGAAAGAGCATATCGGATCGCGTTGGCGGTCTCGCTCTTGGTTGAGAGCGACCGAAGCGTCTTCTCCATCCACTGGCGAAGATGGTCGAGTAGCGGCCTGGCTCGGTCCTGGCGGATCGAGCAGCGAAGTTCGGCAGGCTTGCCGCGGATCTGCTCCTCGATTCCGTACAGCGCGCCGATCCGTGTGAGGGCTTCAGTGGTAGTAGGTGACGCATGCACCACATGGATGTCGTGGAACTTGCGCCTGGTATGAGCCCAGCATGCAACTTCGTAGATGGCGCCGTCTCCGTAAAGATGATGGAATCCGGAGTACGCATCCGCCTGCAGTGCACCCGCATAATCCTTCAGATGCCGTCGCGGATGTTCGCCCTTGCGGTCTTCCGAGTAAGTGAACCACACGGCTGGAGCAGTGGAATAACCTGCAGGACGATCATCGCGTACGTAGGTCCACAGTCTGCCGGTCTTGGTCTTGCCGTTGCCGGGAGCAAGCACTGGAACCGGCGTATCGTCGGCGTGGATCTTCGATGCTCGAAGAACGTGCCTCCTGATCTCATCGACAAGCGGAGCAAGCAACTCACTGGCTGCGCCGACCCAGCCGGCCAGTGTTGAGCGATCCAGATCGACACCTTCGCGGGCATACATCTGCGACTGGCGATAAAGCGGCAGGTGATCACCATACTTCGACAGCAGCACATGAGCCAGGAGAGCAGGACCCGGCAGTCCGCGGTCGATGGGCCGTGAAGGAGCGGGCGCCTCGACGACGTGTTCGCAACCTGCACAGGCGAACTTCGGCCGCACGTGTCGAATCACCTTGAAGGTTGCCGGAATACGTTCCAGTTGCTCGGAGACGTCTTCACCGAACTGCCGTAGCGCACTGCCGCAATCGGGACAGCAGGTATGCGGTGGAAGATGGGTGACCACTTCACGCGGAAGATCCTCTGGCAGAGGCTTGCGTACAGGACGAGATCGACGCTTCGAATCAGTTCTCGTCGAAGCGGGTTGCGCTGCTTCGGTTGCGGCTTCTTCAGCAGCTTGTGCAGTCTCCAACTCTTCGAGACGGAACTCAAGCTGCTCGAGTTCACCGGTCAGCTTCTCGCTCTTCCTGCCAAAGATCATCCGGCGGTACTTCTCAATGACCAGCTTCAGATGTTCGATCTGATGTGTGCTTGAAGTGAGTTCCTTATGCTGTTCGAGCGACTCCGAGTGCTTGGCGATGACCAGCGCCTTCAGCGCTTCAGGATCGAGTCCGTCAAGATCAGGCAACCTAGCCGGAATCATGACCGCAGTATGCCATGAAGTTAATAAGAAATCATCTGCAAAACCCGCATGAATACAGGGGAATCATGTTCGTCACTCACACGGCAATCTCCGGTGTCCAGGTCCTTCGCGGACGACGCCAATCAATCCCTTCAAGCAACATCGACAACTGCGCACGCGTCAGGCAAACTGTTCCTTCACTAGCCTGCGGCCAGATGAATCGACCTCTCTCCAAACGCTTGGAAAACAGACATAGACCGTCGCCATCGAACCAGAGAACTTTTACGATGTCGCCGCGGCGTCCTCTGAAAACGAAGACGTGACCGGAGAATGGCTGTTCGTTGAGCACCGTCTGCACCTGCGCACTCAAACCATCGAAGCCGCGCCGCATGTCGGTCACCCCGGCAGCCAACCAGATCTTCGTCCCGGTGCGGAGTTCAATCACTTGCGCAGACTCTCAAGGATCGAACGCAACAGCGCCGCATCGGCGCCGATCTCCACGCTGATCGTCGCCCGACCTGGAAACTCGATATGGATAGAACCGGACGTCCTCGGTTGTTGCTCGGCGTCAGGCTCCTCTCGCTCCCTCGGAGCGGCAATCGTGACGGGAAGCAAAGCTGTGGATGATGCCGCGGAATCGACCAACTCGCCGCGTTCGAAAGCACGCCGCCACTTGAAAACCTGGTTCGCGTTCAGACCATGAGCCCGGGCAATCAACGCCACGCTTGCGCCTGGCTCCAACGTCTGCTTTACAATCTGTCGCTTCTCTGCAACCGACCGCCATCTGCGAACCCGGCGCTCAGCCCCTACTTCTTCTGAATGACCCATGGGGCGATGGTCAGCCCAAACTTCACCCAGTCGCCAGAGGGGAAGACAACACGCTTACCGCTCAACCACTTCAATCTGAAATGCAACCATATGCGCAAGCCGAAACGCTTCCGGAGAGGCGTTTCGCCACTAGAGGTTTAGAAGAGGCAGGATTTTTTCACGCGCCGAGGCGATCACAGCGCGAAGCGATGGTGCTTTAGGACGAACGAATCATGACTTTGTGATGAAACAAGACGTCATAGCCTTCATGATTCTGACGCACCAGCGCGGTCCTTTTAGTTTATCTTCCGATCCAAAGCATCTATTTCTCCGCGAGATTCAATGCATAAATCTCGTCCTTTCCCGCATTGCGCAGCAGCAGCGGTGTGTCGTCCGGATCAAGACCCATCCAGAATCTGAATACTCCGGTGAGAGGAAGTCCCTTGAGATCAACAACGCGTTCAACTTCACCACCCGAAACGTGAACTCGATACACCCCCCGGTCTCCTTCCCATCGCAGGAAATAGATATACTTGCTGTCCCGCGACCACGTGGGGTAGCCAATCTGTCCTTTTGCCAGTACGGTCCATCGCTTTGTCTCGAGGTCCAGGACCTTCAGGCCGTTAAAGCCAAAGATCACGGCAATAAATCGCCCGTCGGGTGACCAGCGAGGCGATCTTGTGCCCTCTGAACCCGGGACAGATGAAACCTGATGAGTAGTGAGATCGAGGATCCGTCCTGGGCCCGACGTTAATCCTCCGGCTTCAGCGGAAGAAAACAGGATCTTATGTCCATCGGGGGACCAATTCGGATTACTCTGTGTCCCGTTATCTTCGGGAAGGATTGGTTGCGGAGCACCACCCTGGGCGGAAATAGTGTAGCTCTTTGTGTGTCCGTCCGAATTGAGTGCGCAGAATAGTATCTGGTTACCGTCCGGCGACCAGCGGAGCCCAATAGGGTATAAGGGAGGGTCAGTCAGCCGCATTGGGTCGCTTCCATCTCGGTTGGCCCTCCACATGATCCCTTCGGGAAAACCGACATATGCCACATATCGACCGTCCGAAGAGAATGTGACAGACTCAGCTGACATGCCTCCGAGATATGGCTGGATCTGACCGGACTTTCTGTCATAACTGTCCAACTCGCCGTGAAGGTCGACTCCTCTGGCGAAAATCGTCAATCCGTCCTTGCTGGAAACCGGCCTACTTAGCCCCGTAGGACCCGACGTCAGTTGAACCGGCATTACTGGCGCCTGCCAGAACGACCGATGACGTTCATCTAGAAGCCAGAGCTGAGACGCAGCTTCTGGTATGGAAACGACGCCAGAATTCAATTCCCGTGATGCGAAAATGAAAAAGCCCTGTGGAGTCCATCGACCGTCGCTTAGGGATGCATTTGGATGCCACCCAGGCAAGAGCGGATGGGAATTGGATCCGTCTGCCGACATTTCCCAGTACCGGTGGTCCTTTGTATAACGTATGAAGCGGCCATCTAGAGACCAGGAAAAGTTTCCGGTCGACGCGATGCCCGCAAGCCGATGAGATTCACTTCCATCGCTCCTCATCACGTTCACTTCTCCGCTCACCGTCGAATAGGCAATTTGCTTCCCATCGGCAGACCACGCAGCGTATCCCACATTGTCATCGGTCAGGTGGCGGAGCGAGCCTCCAAGGGTCCCCATACTCCAAAGGCTATGCTTTGGTCCGTCGGTCGAGCGAATCAACAGAGTGGAGCCATCTGGAGAAATATCCAACATCCAGGGATCGGGCAGTGTGACAGGAATTGGCTCGATCTTCCCGCCGGACACAGATGCTTGCGCGAGCGGTTGCGGGTCGGCATACCGATTGAAGTAAAGCCTAGTTCCATCGGTTCCGACAAATGCCTTCCGGTGTGAGTCGATGGTGATTTGCTGATATTGAGATACAAGTGGAGGTGGTAGCGGTCGGCGCATATACCATACAGCTGAAACGAGAAGTCCTGAAAAGAGGACGAACATGATCAGCCAACTTCGCCTGAGGGTCCAATCCGGCCTTCTGCGCGGCTCGATCGGAGCCGATTCGCGCGCATTTGTTGCCGCAACTGCTGCATTGGTATTGACGGAGATCGTCTCCGGCGCCGAAATCACGGGCGCCGTTGGCGCTGTTGCTCGGTCGGCAGAAGGCTTCGTGTGCGGTTCATGAATCTGGTCTGACTTCAGCTCCGGGCTTGCTGGCGTCTCCGTTCGCTTCCATAAGGGTGGTTCAGTAATCTTCTTCTTATAAATCAGCCGGCCAATCGTATCGCACAGCTGGACAAGGTAGCGTTCCAGGGGAGGGGTGAGTGCATCCAGCCAATGGGTATTACCCAGCGCATACTCTAAAGCGTCAGACGGTAGCACCTCTTCAATCCGAAACGGAACGAGTATCTTTCCCTTGCTGACGGCCCTTTCAACCTCACGCCGAACCTGCGGAGAACTATTGGCATGAGCAGAGAAAATCAGAAGCACAACCTGGCAAGAGGAGATCGCGCTGAGGATAGATTTTCCATACTCCTCACCGGCGAGGATGTCACGGGGCGCAATCCAGCAGGAAATGCGCTGCGCCTCCAACACCGCGCACGCGGCATCCGCAACTTGCTTATCGTGTGATGAGTAACAAATGAATACCTTGTGCGCCATTCGCCTGTGCTTCAGTCTCAGGTTTGTCCGGTTGCGAATTACTATATCCCAGTTTTCGTGCGATAGGTATTGAGTTCAATTCTCGTCAATTAGATCCGACCAAATGAATTCGCCGCTCCGGAAGGCGTAGGGGAGCTCAGCTTGCTTTGATCTCCACGTATCTCATCAGCATCAGCCAATCCTGTGTCTCACGCAGCATAATCTCGTCAACCTGCTGGAGCAGATTCTCAAACCGTTCCGGATCGGTCGCTGACGCCATCTGTCGGTCCAATCTCTCTAATTGTGGAACCATATTGGCACTTCGCTTTTCCAGACGCAGATGTTCCCGATGCGCCTCCGCACCTGCGAGCGATGCGGCGACTGCTGGAAGCAATAGAGCGCAAAACGAAAATAAAACATGAAATCCTTCGTAGAGTTGCTTAGAGGAATCTGGATCCTTGGCAACCCAGAAAAGTAGCAAGATGTGCAATACCGCGGCCGCAATCGTCATTTTGAGGACGCTTGCGCCAAGCCATTCGAAACGCTTCCTTGCATGCGATTCAAGCTTTTTCTTGTCCTCGTGAAACCTCATCTGCTTTCCAATCCATACCTCGCGAATATAAGGGTTGAGAAGCTTGCAGTCCTCCTCCGTGCACCGTCGAAGCCGCGGTAGTCTGTCCCAAATCTCTTCAAACACGCGTACCGTCCAATCGTTGACCGTCTGGGAATGGCCCATATAGGGAAGCACTTGGATGGGGCTTGGCTCCACGCCACAGATGGCCATGAAAGCTCCGCAACGGATACGCTCAGCAAGAAACCGATTCTCGATCCAGTTTTGATGGGACTGTTTCCTGCGTGCCTGGTTTAAGGTCCAAAGCATAAAGATCAACAGCATTAGCTCGATTAAAAATCCCATCCCTTCAATCATCAAACTGACCGTCAAACCCCATTTCTGCTTCGCGATCGGCGCAATGAGAACTGCGGCTGCGGCGAAAGCAACCGCGGCCGCAGAACAGACATAAATGTTCTTTCCGGTCCGGTGAAATTGGTCGCGACTCCGTTTAGCCATAATCGATGCCCTAACATAATGAGGAAAGAGACAATCATTCACGATTTCCCGCACGTTGGCTGGGACTTCATATGCGCTATTCGGCTCTTCAAAATAGCTTTTATCGAGGTTCTTTATATAGCGTGCTTTCTCGTCAGGCGCGACAAAGAGACGGTTGAACTGATCAATCCCCTTCAGCGCACTGGCATCGAGCCCATTGCTGCTCTCACGGTTCAGCAATTCGTAGGATTCTCCCCAAACCCGAATAACAGGCCGTTTCTGCTCAAGTGCATACTGGACAGTCTCGGCAGTGCCCCCCCGGCCCCGCGATGCTTCCCCGTCCCAAATAGCAATGAGGACGTCACAATGATCCACCACAAACTCGCCAACTTTGGAGTATGCATCGCGACGCACCTCGGCTTGGTCTCCCAAATCGTGGCGGTCATCTCGGATACGTCGCGAACGCAGTGAAACTGGATTCCTGCATTTTCTAAGAAACTCCTCAAACTCACTCCGGGACTCTTCGGTCGCAAAGTCTTCGAGGTAGTCTTCGAGTGTCATGGGAAGAACAACATCAAGGCGCGCGTCCGGTTCGGCGAGCACCGCCTTTACTACTACGCGGTCTGCTCCTTCAGCCAGGGGACTTAAGACTCGAAATGAGATCGCGGTCGTTCCTGCGTCCCGAACGCGCTCTATATTGTCCCTCGACGTTTCTGGGAACAGTCCTCCTATCTCTGCCTCCATAGCGCTCTTGACCAGCGCTTCCAACCTTGCCGGGTTCTCCAACCTCCGATGACCTGTGGCACCAATTCGTATACGATAGGGAATCGCTTCAGGTTCAGACATCTGTGCACCTATGAGATACACTTTTTACCACAACGCTCTTGACGGTGCTAGTTATTCTGTCTAATCTTTCGTTCTTGCCCCCCCCGCAAGTTGAACGTCGACTGATCGCGATCTTCCAACACTAGGATGAACCATCTTCAGCTTTGGTCTCAGCGCAGTGCCCGCGGCCTCACTGGACTGGCTGGATTGTCATGCTGCACTTTTGGACCGGATGACGACTAAGCCTCACTCTTTTGGAGAGATAAACATGCCGACGACTTCGCACCGCTCAGCCGAACTGCCGACGCGATTAAGGTTGCAAGACTGCGTCTCGCGATCAAAAACATTCGCCTCATTGCAACGCATATCAAGTGCGACCCGTCTCCGCTTTGTCCTATTCGGTCTTCTGGTCGTAGTTTTGTCCGGTTGCGCACCGAAGCGTCTAAGGGTGGATTTCACGGGCTTTGAGAAGGCTTATGCGGAAACCTCAAACAGAGAGGTACTCCTGAATCTGGCGCGCCTCGAAAACCGTGACCCTACCTACTTCTTCAAGATAGGCCAAATTACGAGTAGTTATAAAATGCAGGCTTCTTTGACAGGGACAGCCTCATATGCACTCCAATCATCTAACGTGAACCTCGGGGCAGCCACCGGGGGCGGGACTCCTCTGGCGAACTATGAGAACGATCCAATATTCACCTTCATCCCGGTTAATGATGAAACAAATGCACAGCTTCTCTTAAAGCCAGTTCCACCGGAAACGTTCTACTTCCTATACGAACAGGGTTGGCGGGTGGATCAACTACTTCGTCTCATGGTAGATCGAATTGAACTCACAAGATTTACCAATAAGGATGGCGTACAGCATTGCGCAGTCCAGACAATTCGAAATGCACCTCCCACTGTTTATCTCAAATCGGATGGCACTCCGGATCTTGATTATCTTCGCGATCCGGTCACACTCTCGAGTTATGTAACCTTTCTGAGAATCAACGCGGTCGTCTACTGGTTACAAAAGCATGGCTATCTGCTGCTACGTGGTCAAAACAGATTTGTACCTTATTCTGTTGATATCGGTTCCGGCGTAGAAGAAGATAAGGCTCCAAGCGCGCAGGAAATCGTGAGTGCCTCACAAAAGAACGCTGTATGGGAACATGATGTAAAGAACAAGAAATGGCTTCTAGGCGAAAAGGTATTTACGCCAATGTTCTCCCTCTACCCGCTTCACTCTGAAGGTACTACGCTCGTTCCAGACGGCCAGCAGATTGAAGACGAGATTCTGAATGATCCGGATATGAAGGAGCTGAAACAGGGGGCTGCACTGCAAGATGTGCTTGAGTCCCTTACCGTCGGTTTTAGCATCGAAGGAAATACGAGACAGGAGGACTTGTGCAATTCAACTTCTGAGAAGTCGGGAGTCTCCGCGCATCTCGTTATGCGTTCCTTGATTGGACTGATGGCCGCTGCCGCTCAGGAACAGGTTCCATATGAAATGCTTCTGCATTCCAATCCCACGGTCCCGCCCAGTACCTATTTTTCTCAAGCGAAAAGAGAAGAAGCAGCGAAGAATCCAGCAAGATTTATTGATGCTGTCCCTTCGGTTGAGCGAATTCCTTTGTTGCGCTTGAGGGGAGTGGTGCAAGATATTGATTTTCCGCCAGTTGTCGAACTGAAGTACAGAGGGAAGGATTATCGCATTGCCGATGAGAAGAGCGGTGTCGGCACGGATAACCAATACTGGAATCGGGATATGTTTCGCCTCATCGACCAACTGACCTCACAGGTAACAGTTGATATCTCCAAGTTCCCACTTACGGAAATCTTGCAGTAGCAAAGACTTGATCAATTGGAGACTGTCTTTCTTGCCACAATGTCCTTTCATCCGAAAGTAACGAACTCGGTGGTTCGCCTTCCGACAGTCCTCGCAATCGGATTTACGGGATGCAGTAGTTTCGCTGACGAGCCGCGGATTCGGCGGCTGGTCTGCGACCTTCTGATAAAGCAACAGGAGGCAACGCAGGGAATCCTTTACGGAGTTTCATCAGCGACATCCGAGGGAGATCTCCTCTTCTCCGAAAGCTGTCTTCAATTCGGAATTCCAATCCGTGTCTTGTTGCCTCCCCCTCAAGAATACTTCCGCAAAGACTCTAATACCGACAATTGGTTGCGTGCGGAACAAGTGTTGAAAAAGGCAGTCTCGGTCAGTTTCGTAAGCGGTCAAGAGTCTGGTGAGGAGGGTGATTACGCACGCGGGATCCAAATAGTGCAACAGAGTCAACTCTTGATTGCGCTCTGGGATGGGGAGCCATCGGTAGCGAAGGATGGAACGCAGGAGATCGTGTCTTTCGCTGGCGGCATCGGTCGGCCAGTCATCTGGATCCATAGCAAGACGGGGGCAATCCAGATCCTTAATGAGCCAGCATTGAAGCGGATTCAGCAAACCCATGATCAGGAGCTTAACTTCTTGAACGGCTTATCGGATATGGGTGAGACGCTTTTGACAGACTCGCCAGCGGAACTGGCAAGGGCGTGGCTCCAGAAGCTCGATAAAAATGCGAGCCGGTTTGCGCCACAGGTCCGCCGTTTATCTTCAATACCAATTATGTACACCGCGGCTGCCGCATTTTCCAGCGGAGCTGGGTTACAGATGCCTCACTCTAAGGTCTGGCTCGGCATTGGGACAGCACTTGGAATTACTGCTGCCGCCATTCCCATTGTCCTACGGCTCAGTCAGAGGCAAACACGTTGGGCGCGAACGCGGACAGCGGCCGAGGTATGCCGTTCAGTTTTAGCTCTCTGGGACTCTCCGGATGAATATCAAGTCATCGGACCTGAGATCATCCCGGAACTTGCCGGCGCGCTGAGATCTCTGAAATTACTTAGAGCCTTAGATGGCTCTCGTAGCGAAATGGCATTAGATGAATTCAAAAGACGTTATCGATTGGAGCGCATTTCGCAGCAATTGCAATACTTTTCAACTCATGCCGTGCAATCTGGGAGCGAGGCACGAAACTATCGCATTGCCAGCTGCCTTTGCATCGGTTTGGCGATCCTCATCTCGATGTGGCTGTTTGTGGATGGAAAGGAACTTGCGATCGCGCACTCATTTGTTGGGAAAAGAGGGCTAGCTGTCGCTGTTTCGGCGCTATTTCAACTTGCCACTATCTCGGGAGCTTTCCTTATCGTGAAGGATTGCAAAAGGCGTCAGTGGCGTTATCGTGAGTTGCACAACTGCCTGAAGGAATGGGATTCGGAACTCAGCGCTTTGCGGACATGGACAACCGTCATGAATGTCACTTGTAGAGTCGAACGGGCGCTCCTGGTTGAATTGCTGGAGTGGAGATTTCTTGTCCGCAACGTGAAGCTGACACGGAAGTGAAGAGATGAAACGAATTCTCTCTCTAGATGGTGGCGGAATCCGTGGTGTCTTCAGCTTGGAGGTTCTGCGGTACATGCAGGGATTGCTGCGCACGCACTACAACTCACCCAACCTAGTTCTCGCAGATCACTTTGATTTCTTCGCAGGTACAAGCACAGGGGCGATTATCGCCGCCTGTCTTTGCTGGGGAATGGAGGTCGAGGCAATCCTCGACGTGTACTTGAAGTATGGCAAGACGATGTTTCAGCATGTCCCTTGGTATAGACCTTTCAAAAGATTGCTAATCTCACGTTTCGAGGCGAAGCCTCTCTCACAGATGCTTCAGCGCATGTTTTCAGAAGACGGCAATGGCGAGGCACCGGCTCTGCTAGGAACAAATCGGCTAAGGAAACTTCTGCTAGTTGTTGTTCGAAACCACACCACGGGCTCCGCGTGGCCTGTGAGCAATAATCCCATGGCGAAGTTCAACGACACAGGCCTTTCCTACTGCAACCTGAGAATTCCTTTATGGAAGCTGGTCCGAGCGAGTACCGCCGCGCCAGTCTATTTTGACCCCGAGGAGATCACCTTGGGCGACAGGACTTACATCTTCGAAGACGGTGGGATTACGCCGTATAACAATCCGGCTCTCATCGCAGCTTTAACTGCAGTGTTGCCCTGCTATCGACTGAATTGGGTGCCTGGTCCAGAGAATATTCGCCTCGTTTCGCTGGGAACCCTGAGGTTTTCGTCTGGGCTACCCGCTAAGGTACGGAAGCTGTGGCTGGGATACAACGTCTCGCGAATTCCCACGGCCTTGATGCAGGGAATTACCTGGGAACAGGATTACCTCTGTCGTTCCCTGGGGGAGTGCATCTACGGAGAGTCCCTTGACGAGGAGATTGGAGACCAAGTGAAAGCGCAGTACCCGGGGGGTCGGTGGTTCGGATACGTTCGTTACAACCAGTCGTTTGATACTGAGACCGTGGAAAAATTGCTTCAGACGAATCGCCAATTGACACAGCTTGATGCAGTTCTCGCGGTTCCGCTTCTGCAAAAGATAGGCTCTGATTATGCCAAGGATCATGTCAAGTTGGGTCATCTTATCTAGGATGCCATCAGAGTCAAGTGCCGGTTCGAGATGGTGTCAACCCCTAGTTTCCTAATCAGTAGGCGCTAACCGACCTCTGATTGACATCGGGGCGTGAGCAATGCTGTCAGATGGCTTGTTGCGTCAGCCACTCAAAGGATTTTGGCAAGTAATTTCCCTCGAGCGCCTAACAAAAACTGTTGCCAATATTCGCTTTGATTGGCGAGAGACCTTGGTTAGGCAATATCTTGACAAAGATAAAAGTATCTACCATTCGCTGAGAAATCTGGATGTTGTGAATGACTTTATTTGTTAGAATTACCGACAATTTAGGTGAATACCTAGACTCTCAAGCCGATACATGTATCAATTCCCAATTCCCCGGAGAACTCATGAACCTAGTGCTTGTTTACATGAGAAGGCTCGTAGTCCGGATTGCGCTTCCAATCCTAGCGTTGAGTGTAGCCGCTTGTGGGGGTGGGGTGAACGGAAGGATGAACCCCTCGTCAGCCGTGTCTTCTGACGAACCTTTAGCAATACGCGAATCAACAACCCGCCATCACATTAAGAACGTCTTCCTCATCATGATGGAGAATCACAACTGGACTGGGGCCGGATCATATGACATCAGGGGTAACGCTGAGGCGCCATATATCAACAAGACTCTTGTCCCAATGGGTGCTCACCCCAGTCGATATTACAATCCACCGCATCTTCATCCAAGTTTGCCAAATTACCTTTGGCTCGAAGCAGGAACGAATTTCGGTATCCTAAACGATGATTCGATTGCCTCGAATAGTCAAACCACAACTCTCCACCTCGTTACGCTGCTCAAAAACGCAGGCATCTCATGGAAGTCCTATAACGAATGGGCAAACGGAACTATTTGCCCTCTTGGCCAGTGGCACACTCCATTTGTGTTCTTTGATGATGTTACTAATTATCTTGATGCTGATTCCCCTTACTGCATTTCGCACATTCGCCCGCTTAGTGAGTTGACTACAGATCTGAAATACGACAAGACCGCTCACTACAATTTCATCGTGCCCAATCTATGCCACAGCATGCATTCTAACTGTGGAGAAAACCCTATCAAACAGGGAGATACGTGGCTAAGTGAGCAGGTTCCGAAGATCCTAGAGTCGACCGCCTTTAAGGATGGAGGTGTGCTCTTCATCGTCTTTGATGAGGCGTCCGTAGGAGATGGCCCTATTCCGGTGTTGATCCTATCCCCATATGCGAAAAGGAACTTCACAAACTACACCTATTACAATCACAGTTCAATGTTGCGCACAGTAGAGGAAATTTTTGGTGTTGCGCCAATCATGCGAAATGCATCGACGGAAACTGACCTACGAGATTTCTTTTCCGAGTTTCCGTAAATCATTCGTCTATTTCTCCGTCATTACTTGCCTGAGGCAGGATGAGTGGAAAGTCGAATCGTTGTTTGAGCTTTCGCTCGACAAAAAGAACTGGACTCGCACCGGGATAACAGAACGAGGCTGCAGTGGCGCCAATAACGCCCGTCGGTAACAGCCAGAGAATAGTGTTAATTGGATTGACGGTACGAGCCGACCGAAGATTTCACCACAAATGAGCAGAACTGGTCTATCTCGTGTTTCCATTTGTTTTTGATGTCTTCGCGCAACAAAACGAGACTACTGGCTGCTATTACGCTTCGAGCGGCTAGCGCTATTTCACCAACCGATTCATTCCCGACTGGCTGCGATATTAAATAGCGTTTCTCCAAGATCGAGACGCGACCGCGCTTTATGCATTCGACAGGTTTTGACAGCAACTGACTGGGCGCTCGCGCATTCGCTTGGGTTCGTGCGGCCCTCTCTCGACGAGTGTGATTATTTACTTGCCCCAGTAAAACGGTAAGCGTTCGGAGTTCCCATCTTGACCGGAAGAGAGTGTCCAACAAGTGTCCGCTTATTTTTAAGCGGACACTTATTGAGTCGGTCTAAGCGGCTTGGGAAGAGTCGGTCTTGAGTGAGGTGGCGATATTCCAGGGCAGGAGTTCTTCGATGCGATTGATCGGATGCTCGGCGATCTTTTCCAGTACGGTTCGCAGGTAGAAGGCCGGATCGATTCCGCTCAACTTGGCAGTTCCGATGAGGCTGTATAGCGCAGCAGCTCTCTGGCCTCCGGAATCAGATCCCATGAAGAGATAGTTCTTCCGTCCGATGGCAACAGCTCGTAGCGCCCGCTCGGCGGCACTGTTGTCGATCTCGAGCAGGCCGTTATCGACGTAGCGTGTCAGAGCACGCCAGTGTGAAAGAGCATATCGGATCGCGTTGGCGGTCTCGCTCTTGGTTGAGAGCGACCGAAGCGTCTTCTCCATCCACTGGCGAAGATGGTCGAGTAGCGGCCTGGCTCGGTCCTGGCGGATCGAGCAGCGAAGTTCGGCAGGCTTGCCGCGGATCTGCTCCTCGATTCCGTACAGCGCGCCGATCCGTGTGAGGGCTTCAGTGGTAGTAGGTGACGCATGCACCACATGGATGTCGTGGAACTTGCGCCTGGTATGAGCCCAGCATGCAACTTCGTAGATGGCGCCGTCTCCGTAAAGATGATGGAATCCGGAGTACGCATCCGCCTGCAGTGCACCCGCATAATCCTTCAGATGCCGTCGCGGATGTTCGCCCTTGCGGTCTTCCGAGTAAGTGAACCACACGGCTGGAGCAGTGGAATAACCTGCAGGACGATCATCGCGTACGTAGGTCCACAGTCTGCCGGTCTTGGTCTTGCCGTTGCCGGGAGCAAGCACTGGAACCGGCGTATCGTCGGCGTGGATCTTCGATGCTCGAAGAACGTGCCTCCTGATCTCATCGACAAGCGGAGCAAGCAACTCACTGGCTGCGCCGACCCAGCCGGCCAGTGTTGAGCGATCCAGATCGACACCTTCGCGGGCATACATCTGCGACTGGCGATAAAGCGGCAGGTGATCACCATACTTCGACAGCAGCACATGAGCCAGGAGAGCAGGACCCGGCAGTCCGCGGTCGATGGGCCGTGAAGGAGCGGGCGCCTCGACGACGTGTTCGCAACCTGCACAGGCGAACTTCGGCCGCACGTGTCGAATCACCTTGAAGGTTGCCGGAATACGTTCCAGTTGCTCGGAGACGTCTTCACCGAACTGCCGTAGCGCACTGCCGCAATCGGGACAGCAGGTATGCGGTGGAAGATGGGTGACCACTTCACGCGGAAGATCCTCTGGCAGAGGCTTGCGTACAGGACGAGATCGACGCTTCGAATCAGTTCTCGTCGAAGCGGGTTGCGCTGCTTCGGTTGCGGCTTCTTCAGCAGCTTGTGCAGTCTCCAACTCTTCGAGACGGAACTCAAGCTGCTCGAGTTCACCGGTCAGCTTCTCGCTCTTCCTGCCAAAGATCATCCGGCGGTACTTCTCAATGACCAGCTTCAGATGTTCGATCTGATGTGTGCTTGAAGTGAGTTCCTTATGCTGTTCGAGCGACTCCGAGTGCTTGGCGATGACCAGCGCCTTCAGCGCTTCAGGATCGAGTCCGTCAAGATCAGGCAACCTAGCCGGAATCATGACCGCAGTATGCCATGAAGTTAATAAGAAATCATCTGCAAAACCCGCATGAATACAGGGGAATCATGTTCGTCACTCACACGGCAATCTCCGGTGTCCAGGTCCTTCGCGGACGACGCCAATCAATCCCTTCAAGCAACATCGACAACTGCGCACGCGTCAGGCAAACTGTTCCTTCACTAGCCTGCGGCCAGATGAATCGACCTCTCTCCAAACGCTTGGAAAACAGACATAGACCGTCGCCATCGAACCAGAGAACTTTTACGATGTCGCCGCGGCGTCCTCTGAAAACGAAGACGTGACCGGAGAATGGCTGTTCGTTGAGCACCGTCTGCACCTGCGCACTCAAACCATCGAAGCCGCGCCGCATGTCGGTCACCCCGGCAGCCAACCAGATCTTCGTCCCGGTGCGGAGTTCAATCACTTGCGCAGACTCTCAAGGATCGAACGCAACAGCGCCGCATCGGCGCCGATCTCCACGCTGATCGTCGCCCGACCTGGAAACTCGATATGGATAGAACCGGACGTCCTCGGTTGTTGCTCGGCGTCAGGCTCCTCTCGCTCCCTCGGAGCGGCAATCGTGACGGGAAGCAAAGCTGTGGATGATGCCGCGGAATCGACCAACTCGCCGCGTTCGAAAGCACGCCGCCACTTGAAAACCTGGTTCGCGTTCAGACCATGAGCCCGGGCAATCAACGCCACGCTTGCGCCTGGCTCCAACGTCTGCTTTACAATCTGTCGCTTCTCTGCAACCGACCGCCATCTGCGAACCCGGCGCTCAGCCCCTACTTCTTCTGAATGACCCATGGGGCGATGGTCAGCCCAAACTTCACCCAGTCGCCAGAGGGGAAGACAACACGCTTACGTAAAACGTAGTTATCAGTTGATCCTTAAATGGCGAAAGGGAATCGACGTTTAGGAATCGCAAGCAGATGATTTTTGGGTGTTCGAATGTTGGAGAGACTTTCAGTTGATTGATTGGCGAATTTTCAGTATTATTTCCGCTCCCATCACATCGGACGGCGGACGACTGTGAATTCCTTGTTTGACTGCCCTAAACAGATCATTTGAGGTGCCTCAGCGATGGAACTCAAGCAAAAGCTCCAACTCCTTTGGCTCGCTCTACTGGCAACCATCATCTGGGCAGTTCTTATGGGCTGGGAGGCCAATGGCTACCGTCGAGAGCAATGTCCGGAACTCCCCACCAACCGAGGCCTATCAAGCCCCCACGCAAGCCCTATAGGAGCGCTGGAGGTTACAACGTCAGAGGACACCTTCGAGGTCCTGATCAATCAGTGCAGTTCAAGCAACAATCGGTTGTGGAATATTCATGTAGCTCAAGCCAATACCTGCATGGACTTTCTTTTCATAGCACTCTACGGAGGCGTTTTTCTGCTCTTCGCGAACGTACTCGACGGTCGTCTTTCAAGATGGGTCACGATCGCTATCCTACTGACAATGCTGATGGATGTGGGCGAAAACGTCTGCCTGCTTGTCTCATTGCATTTTCTTGCATACCCGCCGGGCAATCTTCATCCCCCCGGATTGTTCTCAATCCCGAAATGGATTTTGTTCGCTTTCTCCCTGGTCCTTCTTGGTGGTTTGTTCGCGCAAGCTCGGGGGATGAAGCGGTTGTGGAGAGTCGTGATGGCCACCGTCATGATAATTGCCGGAATATCAGTGGTAGGCGGCCTTTTCTATCTTCCCTTGTTGACTGTCGCGTTCGTCCCTCTGGGAATAGGTCTTTTGGTTGCGCTCGGTCTCTTCTTCCCGATTCGCCCGTTTTCCATTAGCAAGCTCCTTCTGTGGATCGAGACTCTGTACCTTCTTCGTTTCCAAATGTTTGGAGGGGCTATTCTAGCCCTGATTCTGCCGATCAGCTATTTCGCGGCGCCGTCAATCTTCATTGGCATCTTTGACGCTCTCGGTTTTGTATCGTTCGTCTTTGTTGTTTGGGCAGCACTGGAGCTGGCTTGGACAGTCATGATTACCTCGCGAATGGTCTTGGTATATGGACCAGATCGCTATAGCGCGCTTCGAACTCTGCAAGCGGACAACATTGCTGCCGCTGCAGTCGATGGATGTATGTCCGATCATCTCTCGTGGCCTGTCGTTGGCTGTTTCGGAGCACTGGCACTTCCGTCGATCCTCATGACGATTTCCGGGACCTCTGACATTCATTGGTGGCAAAAGATCCTCGGGAGTTTGATTGCAGTTGTCTTTTCTCTGGTGGGTCTCTGGCTTACGGCAAGGCTCCACGTGTGGATCGAGCCTGACCCCGGTCATAGCGCCAAGCAGTTGTATCCTCAGTTTGGATTGCTCAAGGCTAGAAACGATGTAAGCAGATCGGCAGTTGGTCGGGTCCTGGACAAAACTCTTGCCAGAATCTTGCCTGACGATCTGAAGGATGGAATCCTCAGCACGAACGGTCGTCTGAGATCCGGCCATCAGCTTGCCATGACAGCCGTTGCCGTGCTCCTAGTCATCTACCTCGTTGCCGGCATCGCATTTTCGCCTAGTTCCGGATTGAATCCGCCTGCAGCTGTCTTCTTTCTTCTATTTTTATTGACCTTACTCACGTGGGCCTTCAGCGGCATAGCCTTTTTCCTGGATGTTCTGCGAGTGCCCGTTTTGACCTCCATACTCGTGCTGTCTCTTCTAACTGGATTTGTGGCCACAGACCACACCTTTAAAGGAGATAGTATTTCTCCAGTCGACATCCCCCCTTCCCCAAAAGAGATCGTTCAAAAATGGAAGTTGAACCAGGTTAAGAATTCTGACGCGCCCATCGTTATTGTTGCAACGGCGGGAGGCGGGATACGCGCTTCCGCATGGACTGCAGAAGTACTCACGAGAATCGCAGAAGATTGTCAACAGAGCGACGGAAAGAACCCTTTCGCTTCCTCGCTTCTCCTTGTGAGTTCGGTCTCGGGAGGCAGCCAGGGGACAATGTACGTCTTGGGATCCTATAGCGCGTCTAATGGAAAGCTCAATATGGAGACACTACCGGATGTCCGTGATGCTTCTTCAAGGACTGCCCTGAGCGCTGTTGGATGGGGGATACTCTATCCAGATTTGTTGCGTACTGTTCCGGTTGTTGGGTCAGCAACCGGCGCATTCCTTGGACACGACATAGACCGTGGCTGGGCGTTGGAAAATGAATGGGTAAAGAATTGGAAGAGGCCTCTCTGGTCGAGTGCTCCTAAGATCGACGACTGGGTCAAAGATACGAGGAATGGGAAACGTCCCGCTGTCATCTTCAATGCGACTGTTTCGGAGACAGGACAGAGAT
Source organism: Telmatobacter sp. DSM 110680 (assembly GCF_039994875.1). Lineage (GTDB taxonomy): Bacteria > Acidobacteriota > Terriglobia > Terriglobales > Acidobacteriaceae > Telmatobacter. The sequence continues at coordinate 1,287,291 of NZ_CP121196.1, forward strand.
TCATCATTGGGTCGAGTTCGCTTCCCAGCGGAAAGAATGTGGAGTGGGGAAGTACAGCGTTACAGTTCTCAAATGCCTATCCGCACCTTAATATCCCTATTTCAACTGCAGCACGTCTTTCGGCCAGCTTCCCTTGGGTATCACCGATGCCTAGAACGGAAGAAGGTTTCCTACACTTTGCCGACGGAGGGTATTACGACAACTCTGGAGTGCTCAGTGCTAGCGAGTGGCTGCTCGCCGCAAAAGATGAGATTCAGAATCGTCAGGTGATTTTGATCTTGATTGACGCGAGTTCAACCGATCCTTCCAAACCAATGCCGTGGAGTTGGCAGCGTCAGTTTGTCGCGCCCATCGGTACTCTATTATCGGTTCGCACGAACTCGCAGCAATCGAGGGCAGCCTTCGAGCTCCATTTGATGTCTGATGATCTGCGGCAACACGAGATACGAGTCACAGACGACTCGTTTTCCTACCATCCAGATCGAATGGCGCCGCTTTCGTGGCACCTTACTCCCGAGCAGCAGCGCAGCATCGGGGAAGCATGGTCCAACGCCAGCCCCGAACTCGCCGCTACAAGATTTGACCTGTATCGTGCCCTCGGCTGTAGTGCGAGTGGGAAAAAGTAGCAATCGTCGCAAGAGCGAAATGCGAAACATGAGCTTCACACGCGTCTCGCCGGAGGTCACAATTGAAAGCTCACATTTCATGGCCATTTCTGGTGACATGTTTGTGTGGCGTACAGGTCACCGCGCTGGCGCAAAAGGTCCCGGCAGAGACGACTGTTGCGGTGTTGGTCGTGGACGCACACACGGAGCCGCCCAAGGCAGTTCCGACCGTACGGGTGGAGCTAAATTATCTCGAAGGTTCTGTGCGCGTCACCGAATCGCGCGATGTGACCAACCCAAAGGGACAAGCATGGCTCGACGTGACGGAAGATGCGGCCCAGCGCGGCGGCCTGCGAATCGAGATCATTGGCGCCAAGGACCTTGTCATCTATCAGCCTGCGGACGGCCAGTTGTCCGCGCTACCGACGACAATCAACGTGAGCATGCTGCCCAAAGGCTCTGCGGCGCTGCTGGGGCCGATACAGATCGAGGCCGTGCTGCACAGACTTTCGCTCCAAAACAAGCACTTGGAACTGGAGAATCGCGTGACCAGGCAGAAGCTTGTTGCGGCGCAAGGCCAGAGGCCGGACAACCTTACTGCAGCGATGACCGAATGGGCGAGGACGAGCGGCTTCGCCATCACGGACGTGGACACAAAGGTCAAGGAATGGGCCGAAGAGATTCAGCGAAACAAGGAACAGGCCTCTACCGAGGAGAAAGCACTCTCCGAGTTGGCGCTGAAGCACTACGGAATTGCGGCTCCAATGTTTCATCAAGCCGCTGCGGATCAGTTGAGTGCTTTCAAAGAAAGTCAAAAAAGAGCGCTAGAGGAAACGAGAATTGAATTTCAGAAATACGTTGACAGCGAATACCAGAGCGCCAATTCATACCAAATGAATCTCCAGTTTCATGAGGCGACCGAAATTCTCGCAGGCGCACGCGATCAAGCTAGCGAAGAACATCGATTGTTCCCGGAAGACTCTTCCTATCGTGGCATCTGGCTAGCGAGTGAACTCCGCTTGGCAAATGCACGCCGGGATGAAGGAAACCGCGGCGCGGCTAACGAAAGCATACCCCTATTGGCTCAATCAATCACCTCCTACGAGTCGTTGCTCAAAGAATATTCTTTGCCGAGCGAGCGGCAAGAATGGGCCGGTACACAGGACAATCTCGGCATGGCTTTAGTGGATCAGGGGGAGCGAAAGACCAATGTGCAGGCCATGGAATCATTTCAACGTGCGGTCCAAGCCTTCCGGGCTGCATTGGAAGTGCGAACCAAAACTAACCTGCCTCAGGACTGGGCAGAGACAGAAAACAACCTCGGGATGGCTCTGATGAGCCAAGGCGAACGTAGCAGCGGTCCACAGGCTGTGGAATCACTCTCTGGGGCCGTCGCGGCCTATCAGGCTGCTCTGGAGGTGCTAACGAAGACGGACTCTCCGCGGGTCTGGGCAGAGTTACAGTCCGATCTGGGTGTCGCCTTGATGAATCAAGGCATTCGAAGCCGCGGCGGTCGAGTTACTGACTTGTTGGTGCAGGCGGTCAAAGCCTTCCAAGCTGCACTGGAGGTGCGAACGAAGACAGACCTGCCACAGGAATGGGCAATGACTCAGATCGATCTTGGAAACGCTCTACTGCAGCGAGGCGATCGGAGTACCGGGATGGAAGCGACGGGACTATTGGCTAAGGCGGTCGAAGCTTACCGGGCGGCGCTGGAAGTTCTCACCAGTACAAATCTGCCTCAGATATGGGGCGCGACTCAGATGAATCTCGCAATCGCCCTCGCAGATCAGGCAAATCGCAGCAATGGAACACAGGCATTGGCGCTGTTTACTCAGGGAGTCGAAGCTTACAAAGCGGCGCTGACGGTCTTCACCAAGACAGAACTGCCTCAGGCCTGGGCCCAGACTCAAAACAATCTAGGAAACGCGTTGAAGGATCAGGGGGTGAGGAGCAGCGGAGCTCAGGGGATGGAGTTGCTTGCACAGGCCGTTACAGCCTACAGGTCGGCGCTAGAGGTTTTCACAAAAGCAGACCTGCCGCAGAAGTGGGCAATGGTGCAAAACAACATGGGAACTGCATTACGAAATCAGGGAGACCGGGCTACCGGCGCGAAGGCGGAGGAATTATTGAACCAATCCGTGCAAGCGTTTCGGGCTGCTCTCGAGGTTCGAAACAAGGCGACCCTGCCCCAGGACTGGGCCCAATCTGAAAACAATCTTGGAAACGCCCTGAAGGATCTTGGGGAGCGAAGCGGCGAATCGCAAGCCGTAGAACTGTTGGCTCAGTCGGTCGCAGCATACCGTTCTGCGTTGGAGGTTTATACCAAAGCGGATCTGGCACAGAAATGGGCATTAGCTCAAAACAATATTGGGGGCACTCTAATCCTCCAAGGGCAGAGGAGCAGTGGGACGCAGGCAATGGAGTCTTTTGCTCAGGCGGTGCAAGCCTTTCGCGCGTCGCTGGAAGTTCGGAATAAGGCAGATTTGCCACAAGACTGGGCGCTGTCTGAGAACAATCTAGCTGCAGCACTTGTATTTCAGGGTATGCGGAGCAATGGAGCGCAGGCGGCGGAATTATTTGCCGAGGCGGTGAAGGCTGACTATGCGGCGCTTGAGGTACGGACAAAAGCAGATCTGCCCGAAGATTGGGCAGTGACACAGATGAATCTTGGAAACGCCTTCGTGAATCAGGGTGAACGAAGTACTGGTACGCAGTCGACAGAATTGCTCGGCAAGGCAGTCGAAGCCTACCAAGCAGCTCTAAGTGTCTATTCCAAAGCCGACGCGCCCCACGAATGGGCCGAGACAGAAATCAGCCTTGGGAACGCGCTGGCGGATCAGGGCGACAATTCTGATGCCTCAGATGCTGTCGATTCGAGCTTGGAAGTTTCGCCAACAGACCCTACAGTGCTGGCGATTGCATTCTCCATTTATCAAAGTAAGCTGCACCTCTACGTTCGTGCTCGCGATTTAGCTCAGCGGTGGCTCGCGCTCGACCCTTCGTCCGAGGTCAGGCTGCATTTGGTGGAAGCGGAGCTGACGACCAGTAACTTCGAAGGCTGCCAAAGACAAGCGGCAATGATCGACGATGAATCCTTCCCGGCTCCCTCTATTCCTATGATAGTGATTCGCGACACCATGAAACTAGCCTGCCAGTGGGGTGCACGACAAAAGGCCCGCGCGCACGAGACTGAGAAGAACCTTAGACTCAAAGCGACGGAGATGCAAAAGACGAGTTGCGATCTTGGGGGAGTGATCCACTTTTTAGCATCATCCTCGAGTTTCGAAACTGGCCGCATAACGTGGGTCGGTCTATTTCAGAACCTTGGAGATGGCGATGGGGCCGCATTGACCGCAACCCTTCACCAACTTGAGCCGCTTTTGGAACAATGACGCAGATGTCAAAGGCCAAATATGACGTGTTCCTCAGCTACTCTCGCGCAGACACGGAACGCGTAGCACCGCTGCTCGATGAACTGCGGCGGATGGGCTATTGTGTCTTTTTCGATGTGCAGTCGATTGACCCCGGCGAGCAATGGAAGCGTCGGCTGGAGCGCTCGGTAAGGGCTTCACGGGCGCTGGTGCTCTGCTGGTCAGAGCATGCGCGCGGCTCTGACTACATCACCTTCGAGTACTCGCGCGCCGAGGCTCTGCAGAAACCCGTTTTTCCCTGGCTGCTCGATAGGACTCCCCTGCCAGCCATGCTCGAAGTTCAGGGCATTACGACAGTGGATGTAGCGCAAGTAGCAGCTCAGCTTAAGCGGAGCTTGGGCTGGACTGTTGGGCGTAGGAGGAAACTCTGGGCGGCGCTGGCTGTGATGGCTGCAGGCCTAACTGGAATAGCGCTTTGGTTTGTAGTTCGTCCTCCGCCTCCATGGCAATTCAGCGCTCAAGTCACTGACCGCGTCACCGGCGTTCCCGTATCCGGTGTGGAGGTGGATGTCGTGGTCGGTCAGAGCAAAATGAACAGGGCCTTCACCGGCCCTGACGGGCTATGCACCATCCGGCTGCCCCAGCCAAAATCGTCGACCGTTCATATTTTCTTACGAAAACAAGGCTATGAGAGGGATGAGGCGGTAGTACCGAGCAATAAGATATTCATAACGGATATGGAAAAGTTGCCTTAGAAATCCCCAGAGTTTAGTAATGGATTATTCTGGGACCGTCTCTGCAATCCGCGATTTCATCCACGCTTGTGCTATTAGTGCGCTAGTACGCCAATACGCAAGGGACTCGTAACTAAGTCCCAACTATTCGTTGGTTAATCAATAAACCAATGTCGAGCGATTTGTTGATTTGTTGTTCAACTTATGGTTTTGATACGGCAGGATCTTCGAGATACGGAGAACAGCTGTTTGGTCCTCTCGAGAAGGCCGAGCGAGCCTACCTTAAGGCGGCCTGGAAGGCGCCGGCGCCGGAGAAACGTGAGCGCCGCGGGAAGAAGCGTCGCAGTGTGGGAAGTGGTAAATAAGTGAAGTACGCTGGGATAATTTTGGTATGCCGCTATAATAGGGCCCTCGAATTCCCCGTCCACTGCTTCATAAGTCCCAGTGCTCGATTCGGGACCATATGGTCCCAACCTTTCACATGTGATTTTGTCCGGCGGATTGTTGGAGCTGATTTTGGGCGGCGCGGCTCAACAACGAGGGGTTGGTTTCTTTCTAAATTTGTTCCCTGACCCTGCCCCGGAGAACATGTCTTTTCGATCAAGGAAGGACACCGTCCATGAACCTGATCCTGATCCCAGACAACCGGGATGAAGAGCAGGAATATACCGAGGACGATTCCCTACAGACCCAGGGTCACAAGGAACAACATTCCGGCCTAACTATATATATGGTCTATGCCCCGGAACCACCGGGCCAGCCGGATGGCCTGGCGACCTGATGACCAGATGACCTGATGGTGAGCAGAGGCTCCGGTCCCTCCCGCGCGCGCGGGCGTGTTATTTGCACGGCCGGGAAGGGACCTGGTCTCGTGCGCCAGGATGTCCAGCAGTCGTCCGGACACGGTGGTGAAGTTGCCCGCTTCACCCTGAAGAGCCTTGAGCCGAGCCAGCAGCAGGCTGAGGGGATAGTTGAACGAGTCATCCATCGCCCTCATGCCGGCAGTTGCAGTGGGCAGGGAAGCAAAGCTCTGGGCCTGTTGTTCGAGATTAAGCAGGGCGGTCTTGTCGAAGGCTGATCCGCCGGACAGGTCTCCCGTGGCGATCGCGGTGTTCAGCAGATCGAGCAGCTTCTGGTAGTACTCATTGGTCAGAGATGAGGTGTAGCCTCTTTGGTTGGAAGCTTCCCTCACTTCATACTGAGCTAGTAATTAAATCCAGGCGGACTCGTCTTGACGGGATCGCCTTACAAGAGGTATGAGTATATGAGCAGATCAATTCAGCCGCCTTCCTGTCCCAACCTATCTCGTCGCCAGGTCTGGGGCCAGTTCTTCGGCGACCTTGTTCGCGATGTTCGGGTCGAGAAGGGCCGTACCGTCAAGGAAGCGGCCGCGGAGTCGGGGATAGAAGTCGCGGAATGGAAGGCCGTTGAAGCCGGCCGAGTGCCGACGAGCCGGGAACTGATCCACCGCATGGCCGATGGCCTGACGATCGATCACATGGGGATGGCCTCCCTGGTGTTGTTCTGTCATGAGGCCTGGGAGAAGTAAGAGAGGGGGTGAGCTCGATCGCGAAGATCATAGAAGAGGAGATTAAGCGCTTGAACATGAACCTTACCGTATCTCTGCATAACGCCTTCAAGGCTGCCACCGCAGCCCGCGGCGAGAACATGACGGATGTCTTGATGGCGTACATCAAGGCTTACGTCGAGAAGAACTCAACCAAGGGGCGGCGACGGTGAAACGCGCCGCGCTCTACCTCAGGGTGAGCACTGTAGATCAACATCCTGAGACACAGGTGTACGACCTTCAGCAGATGGCCGCCCAGCGCGGTTACGAAATCGCCAAGGAATACACCGACCGGATCTCCGGCGCAAAGGCGCGCCGGCCAGGTCTGGATGAGATGATGCGCGATGCCCGCCGTGGCCGATTCGATGTGGTCATGGTCTGGGCATGCGATCGCATCGCCCGCTCGACCAGGCACTTCCTCGAAGTGCTGGACGAGCTCAACCGGCTCAACATCGAGTTCATCAGCTTCCGCGAACAGATCGATACGGGCGGCCCGCTGGGCCGCGCGATCGTCGTCATCATCGGAGCGATCGCCGAACTCGAACGCAGCCTGATCGTCGAGCGAGTCCGTGCCGGCATGCGCCGGGCACGCCTCGAAGGCCGACACATCGGAAGGCCTGCTCTCGATCTTGATCACGCTGCCATCCGTCGAGACAGGCAACGCGGCATGAGTCTTGGCCAGCTGGCCAGGGAACACCGCGTATCCCGAACTACCATCCACCGCGTGCTCCACGAGCACGCTCGAACTGCTCAGGAGAACGTTGCATGATCGAAAACCCTGCAGACCTCATCCCTGCCTGGATGTTGCTATCGGCAGCTTTTGGCTACCTCATCGGAGAAGCATGCGGCGACCTGGCCCGACATCGCAAGTGTCTTGAGCAAAATAATGCCGAGCTGCGCGATCAACTCCAACACCCTCTCTCGAAGGATCTGCACCGGGAACTGGCGCAGCAGCGCAAGGTCATCAACGACATCCACAGCCGACTCGTGGCCGTTTCAAAAGGCCTCGAAAAACGCCCCGACTAACTCCCTCTAAATCAACGGCCGGATCGCAACGATCCGGCCGTTCCATAAGGTGTGGGTTGTGGGACGGGAAAAGACCTTAATTATTAAGGAGCAACTCGCCTTTCGGCTGCCCTAAGCCCCAAACATTTCTGCCGCATGCTTTGTGGCCTCATCGAATGCCTGCTCATTATCGCAAATCACAAACAACCGATCATCATCATTCAATGGTCCTATGTCATCTCCCGGATTCAGTAAGATCTTACTTCCGCGCACAACGGCAATTGGGATCACAGCGCGTGCCTTTGATTCCCTTCTGGCATAAAAACGCAACACATCGGAGAACCGGGCATTCTTCAGCTGGTCAGGCACCTTCACTCTATAAATCTCGTCTGAGTTGGCATTAAAGGTAAGCAGAGTTTGAAACAAGTCTGCTAGCCCAGGAGTAAAGGCGCATTGGGTCAGAACATTCGCGCCGAAATTCTCTGCACATACAAGTTCTGTGCGCACCCCCCTTCCAGCTGCCTCAGCAGCTTTCAAATTCCTGGTGGAGCGAACTTCGGCGGTCACCGGTGTATCACACATTCCACGCAAAGCGATTAGTGCGAGTACAGTCTTCGCATCTGATACATCCGGATCCAAGTGCTGACCAGTCTCACTCGACCACGAGGCAAGTATGATGATTGACCAAGCCGAGCAAACCTTCGCCTGCTCTAGAACTCTAGTGTCAGTTGCATCTCCCGAAACCCAAAAACATCTTTCGAACGATGGTCGGTGCGGAAAGACTGACGGACCTTGACCTATAACAACGACGGGCCGCTTTTTCATCTCCGGCCCGTGCAATTCTTCAATCATCTCTTCCACACGGCGATCCCAATTAATGAGAATGATGTGTTCTGCGAGGTGACTTGGCACAGGAACCCTCCCCATCCATCTTCCTAGCTCTTCCGAAATGTATCTCTTTCCGAATTCCGCTATAACCCACGCTACCAATGCGACTCCCACGATGATCGCAACAACAGCTACTCTCTCACCCCATGTAGTTCTTGGTGCTCTCGCCTGGAATCCACCGGAAACATACACGAGCACCGACCACATGGATTTGGAGATGGTTTCAAAGTTTTCGTTGACATGACGCTCACACCAATACAATCCAAGCGCAGCAGATAACCAAACCCCGCAGAGAGCGAGCACTGCTGCAATGAGATCAGCAAGACCGCTTGTTGCTTGCCGAACATGGGCCCGCTTCCAGATTAGAGCGGCACCGATGATTGCAAGCAAGAGCGCGAGGCCCATCCAAAACCACCCTATGCCGAGACCAGAAGACAGATAAGGTTTTGCCGCTGGATGAATCTGAATCGGGAGCTGAGCAGCAACGGGTCTGAAGAGCAAGTCCATTTTGGATCCGGTGGCGTGCTCAATTTCAGTTCGCTCCTTTTCAAGCAATTCCAAAACACTCGAAACTTTTGTGGGATCCACATTTGAGCGAACGAGCAAAAGACACTGTGTACCAACAGTCGGCACATCGTCGTCCTGATTGGCATATGGTCCCTTGGGGATATACGCCTCGACGTAGCTCCCGGTATTTGTCAGCCGAGATATCAGCTTTGGGTCAAGCACAAGAAGCCGCGCTTCACGGCTCGACATTGACTGGACGACAGTACCAGCGGGAACGGTGCTTGTGATAAAAGCCGCGTCAATCGACTCATCTGATAGTTGCGGAACTATTTGGTCCATTGACAATGCCCGGGCCTGAAACTCCCCCATGGAGACACCAGCCGCTTCGAGAACGGAACGCGACGTGAGCTGTCCACCACTTCCATTGGCTCCAGTAGCGATGGTTTTACCTTTTAGCTCGTCAACCGAGAAGATGAACAGATCATCTCTGACCAGTACGTGCACTGGCTCAGTGAAGATCGGCGTGAGCAATTCAATATTTGTGATCGGTCTCGTGAAAGGGAGGCGCCCGAGGAGCGCTCTCACTGCGACATCACTCTGTACCAATGCAAAGTCAGCTCTTCCAGAACTCAACATCCCAATGTTCTCGACTGAGCCGGCAGACACGATCGGTTGAACTTTGATCCCAGAGCGCGCTGAGACTTCGGCGATGGCATTTGCCACCCTGAAATAGTTGCCTTGGCTCTCTCCTGAAGCGAGGAGCACCGGGCGCTCCAGCGTTTGCGCCATCAAACTCGGAATCGCGAAGGAACAACTCAACAGGGACAACCATAAAGGTGCAACCATGGTCTTCCTGTGTTCGACATGCTTCGCGCGCGGAACATCGGCGGTTGAAGGTACAGATGGAGATGGAGACAAAACAACACGGCATCGCGCATCCCCAGCTACATCACTCCCGGCGGCCCTCAAGAACGTCACCCGCGTTTCGACGCTACGCGACTCATAAATACTCATTCCATTCGCACAGGTTTGCGGTTCATCTGACAAACTTGTGAATTAGCTGTACAACTGAGTCTTCAAACTTTTGCATGTCGCGAATCTCACTATCGCCCATCGGGAAGGCGCTCGCGAGATTCTTGCCTGTTGTTGTCGACGCATCCTTCGAGTACATGTAAGGCAGCATCTGGTAATCCTTTTCTTTACCGCCAGCGTCCTTGAATCTAATGTTGATTATTGGCAGATCGGGAATCTTCTCATTGGCCATCATTCCTTTTGAGATTTTCCGGACTTGCACATCAGAGACCGCAGATCCAGAGATATCGAATCCGTCACCGTTTCCACCCGTATACGCCAGCTTCCCTTTCTGAATAGTGAGCTGGCCGGTGCACAGGTTCATTCCGTGATAGTGTGCGATTGGAAAGATAAGAGCACCGTCGCTCTGAATGAGTTTCTCGGCGATACCGTCTCCCTCTACAAAATCGCCAAGAGCATAATGTGAAAGGGCCTCCCCGGCAAGCACGCGCACATCACTGGGGCCGAGTGCAGCTGCATGCTTGTATTCGTCCAAAGCCTGTGACCAGAACCGGTCGTGCATATAGCTCTCTGCACGTTTGATCGATTGCTCCAACTGCTCTTTGTTGGAGGTTACGTCCGTGGGGTGGTCAGTCTGTGTACCTAATGCTCCCCGAAGCCGTTTAGCGTGTTCCATATCCACAGTGGCCGGGTCATTCACCTGCGGGACCCTTCCCCCGGCACCAGCATCTGCGGTGAATCTAGCCTCTGCATGATCTGCCTGTCCGACATCTGTGACCTCCATCTGACCAACATCGACCAGTTTGTGATAGATAATCTTGCCGCTTTTGTCTTTGACGCCGTTGTCATGCTTGATCAACAGGCGGTCCCCCACTCGAAGCCCATCAGCACTTCCAATGCCTCCAAGTATCCAAAGTCCGCCACCTTCTTCCGCCACAATCGTCGGATTTGCAGAAGAAAGCTTTTCTACCCACGGATCGTCGCCGCATTCAACCATTTCATGCAGTGAATTAAGCTTGCTCACGATGTCCCGAACAGCATCTGTCGTCGCTCTTCCGATTAAGCTGGACGAAGATTCGAGAGTGACTGCTCCCGCGATCACTCTCTGAAAAAGTCCATATTCCGACACTTCACTTTTTGCTGTGGAATGCGCGTCACCGGCCTGTGATAGGACAGTCTCTCCGGTAGCCACCTTGATCAGCCGGAAGTCGACGCGTACATCCGCTCGCTGCTGATATTCGATCACAATCGTATTAGGGCCAAGCAGATTGATCTTCTGCTTCCGTTGGCCAGTTTCGGAGTAACTGAAATTTGTCACCTTGCCCATCAGTAGGTATTGTGCGCCCAGGAGGTTGCCTTTCCGAGCGAAGGTGTCTCCTTTGGCGTAGTCGGTTGTACCGAAATCCATTTCCTTCGTCGCCTCGTCGATATTCGACCGCTCGAGGATATTGAATTTTCCAGTGTTTTGAAGCTCCGTAGTCAAAATCTCGGTCAACCCGTTGCCGATCGTTGACCGCGTATAGTTCGCTGGATTTGCGAAAGTCTTGATGGCAATTTTGGGGCGGCACTCCTGTGCCGATAATGAACTGAACATTAGAACGGGCAAGAGTAGAAGGGATGAACAAAACGATTGCATGCGATATCTCCGTGGAATGGAAAACCTATGGAACAGCTGGTGGCGCTGGTGCTGCAAATTTCACGTGCTCATGTCGCTCAAGTGGAGGAGTGAGAGGATTCGCTTCTATGCTCTGTGAGTGAAGACCATGCGAGTTGGAAGCCAGAATGTTCAGATTCGAAACTCGGTAAATGGTCCCGTCATCATAAAGTCCGCCATACTCGGCCGTTCCGTACAGCGCACCATCGGGGCCTTGCACTACTGCGGACGTGGGATCGGCGCCATCAGATTGTCCATTAAATGTGTAGAGCACAGTTACATTCCCGAGCGAATCCATCCGAAAAACTGTTCCGCATCCGGGCCCAAAGTCTCCGGTGCAACTGGAATTGCCCCCTCCGTTAGTGGTCCCGTAGAAAAAGCCGTCGTTCGCCAACATGAGCCCATTCGGATAAGCTCCATCCGGTCCAGAGAAGGAATGCAGCGACGAGAAATTACCCGCCGTGTCAATTTTGAAAGCTGTTCCACAGCCGCTCCATTGCGCTCCGCCGGAGCACGACGTGGTACCCCCAAACTCTGTGGTTCCGTACAGTTCTCCGTCAGAACCGCGGATCAACGATGAATGAGGGTAGGCACCATCCTTCGAGGAAAATGAGTGCAGGGTTTTGATCGTCCCCGATGAGCTCAACTGGTAAACAGTGCCACATCCTGGAGTGTCATACGAGGAGCAAGTCGTGTTTCCGCCTGCACCCGTCACACCATAGAAATAACCATCTGGCTGAGAGAGAAGAGATGCTGCTGGAAATGCTCCTTCCGTACCAGAAAACGTGTGCACACCAGTGATACCGGAGGAAGACTTTATCGCAAAGATGGCGCCGCAACCCGATCTGGACTGACCATTGATCGATCCAGTACACGTGCTACTTCCGCCCACGTCATTAGCTCCGTACAGCGTTCCGTCATTTGCCTGTATGAATGAGGCAATGGGGCCCGCTCCAGCCGGTGAAAAGTACGGTCCAAACGAGAAGACGGAGTTGAACCCAGCCGTCGAGTCGAACTTGAATACAGTCCCACATCCCGATTGAACAGTCGTTCCGGAGACGACGCACTGGGAGGTGTTGGATCCTCCGAAGTCTGTAGTTCCATAGAAGACACCATTGGAGACTTCAAGCAGCGATGAGACTGGGTATGCGCCATCTGAACCGGAGAAGCTGTGCAACGTAGTCAGCGCGCCCGATAGATCACTTTTGTAGAGAGTGCCGCAGCCATTCAAAGAAGAGATATACGAACACGAGAGATTTCCCCCTGCTTGAGTAGCCCCATATAGATTTCCATCGCTGCCCACAATTGGCGCACCCCATGGATTTGCGCCTTCCGTGCCGTGGTTGAAGGAATGCAGAGTGCTGATCGTCGGACCGCTGACGATCGCAACTGTCGCAACTGCGCTCTGGTTAGGGTTGGCTGCACTTGCGACGATAACGTGGTACGTTCCAATTTGGTTCGGCGCTGTGTAAACTCCACCCGAGGTAATGGTTCCTCCAGTTGATCCTTCTTGAACGCTCCACACTGGAGAAACACCTGCACCAGCAATCACAGAGAAAGTCTGTATTGAGCCTGCAGGAACAGAAACCGATGCGGGACTAATGCTGATCCAGTTCGCGGAACCAGTTACGGTGAACGAGATGGGGTTTGAGCTTTCTCCGCTTGGCGACGGATTGACAAGCGAAATCTGGTCAGTTCCCGCTGTCGCCAAGAGGCTGCCCGGTATCAGAGCTGTAACAGATGTTGGGTCGATGAAAGTGGTCGGTAAAGGAGAACCGTTCGCCGCTGCATATGCTCCAGGAACAAAGTTGCTTCCTGCCAATGAAACCGTGAGTGCAGGTCCAAACTGCATTGCGTTTGGCGGAGTAATCGAGCTTAACGTCGGCTGACCTAGGAATGTTCCGTTGGCTTGTGCAACTTGGTTCGAGTAAATCGTGTATTCAGGCGTATCGAGTTCGTCATTTCCGAACCCCAAAACCGTCAAGGTTATGCCGGCATATGCCTCATCGCCGAGCCACAGTGTCCACCACGGATTAGCGCTTGTGTCAGCCTTGAGTTCTACATACATGCGGGGGTCCACATGCCATGTAACCGAGCCGAAGAACTGAAATCCTGCTTGCACTCCGAAATATCCCTTGGCATCGAGAGTTCCCTCTACTCCCGTGGGATATGAAACCTGTTGCAAAGTCCCGCTGAATACCGGAGAAGCAATGAGGTTTTGTACTTGAATACCGGCTCCAAAGCTTCCAGCTTCGGCACCGCCAAGATATAAGCCTCCAGAAGCCGATCCCGTCAAACCGACAAGTGGAGTAATGCTCGGTGTGATGACTGCCAGTGCATTTCCAATACTTCCGGGCAGCCCCAGCACGGACTGACACGTTTCATTCCCTAAACAAACAACCTGATTCTCAAAATCAGATTTATCTAGGGTCTGACTCCAGTCGAATGTAGTGGAGTATTGCCCCTTCACCACCAGGTTTGAGTATTGCTGCAAGTTGACAGTAGCTTTCGCTGAAAGATTAAGTGCGCTGTATTCGAAATCGACATGCAGATTACAGAAGTCCACTTCCCCAGATGCGGTGATCGTATTTTGGTTCTGGTCTGGAGGGAGTGCATATGCGAACGGCAGCGATAAGACCTGGGGAGCCAACGCACATGGGTTTGTGAGTGCAGTGCTTGAGGTGACAACACCTGCTTTGACCAGCTTCGGAGACATGGAAGTTTGTGGAGATGCTGCTCCACTGGCAGCTTTTGTGAACGGTAAATCAACACCGAAACGCGCCTGGATGATCTCGTCTTTCAACGTGGCTGGTGACACGGTTGCAGTGATGATCGAGCCGCTGTTTGCTACAGAGACGATCTTCACCAGCAATCCGTTCGGAATCACTGTTGCTGGCGAACTGACTAGGACATCTCCCGCCTTCAGCGATGCAGCAACTTCACTCGAGGAACTCAGCGAAACGGTTGTCCCGTCTGGGGATAAAGTGAGAGATTGAAGTCCGGCTTGGTCCAGAACTTTGGTCGTGTTGGGAACTATGTTGTAGTAGTCCACCGTGACCGTCGATGTGGCTTGAGAGACGACTACGGTCGTTTGCGTCGTCTGTGTGGCATGGTAGGTGTTCGATCCGGCAACGACGGGTGAAGCCGCCACCGTGTAGGTCCCGGGAATTGCATTCAGCGTCTGCGATGCAGTGACGCTCGTTAACGCTCCATTTGGGTCCGTGACTGTGACCTTTGCGTTAGTTCCCGTCGGCAAGTCTGTGATGTTCACGGTCAGCGCTGTTGGATTGGCCACTGTGATAGATGAAGTGCCTGATTTCGATGCGTCCTGTGTTGAGGTGGCTTTGATGGTGGCTGATCCAGCTATCGAAGGAGTAAAAATCCCTTGACTGCTGACGGTTCCTGCGCCAGTCGGGCTCACAGTCCAAATCACAGTTGAACTGTAGTTGCCTGTCCCAGTAACGGTGGCGCTGCAGGTCGCTGTTTGATTCGTGACGATGGATGAAGGTGAACACGCCGTCGTCACCGAGGTTATGGTGGGCTGCGGAGTTCCACCGCCACTGCTATTACCACCTCCGCCACACCCAACTATCCCAAGTGCAACGAGGTTGAAGAGCCCGATACAGACTATTGAGAACTGGACAAAGTGGCGAATGCCGACCCCATTTCGATTCATCGAATCTCCGATTATCGATATGACTGCTGCTTTAGGCACTCCTCCAGCCAGTTACTCCCCCGATAGAAGTGAGGACGAAAGTGCCCAGTCGGATGGAAGAAATCCCTTGTCTAATCAAGGCTTACGAACTAACCTTCCGCAAGAGACCAAATGTGACAGGAACTGACTCTTTGTGACATCGCATTCTTCCGTGTGATTTATAACACCGGGTCCTTTTGATGAGTCTCTTCCTGCCGGGTGACACGAAAGCATGGGGAGCCAGCAGCCAACAAATGGCCGTTTGGATGGCTGGAAAGCCATCTCCGATTACCTTGGCTGGCACGTGCGCACGGTTATGCGCTGGGAAGAGCAGAAGGGACTTCCGGTTCACCGTGTACCCGGGGGACAACGGCACGCGGTCTATGCATACAAGAATGAGATAGACGGGTGGCTGAAGCTGGGTGAGGGCCTATTGACGGCTACGCAACCCGAAGAAAGCGCCATCCGTGGTGACTCTCCCGAAGTTTCGGAATCATCCCTGCCCCGTCATCTGGACGGGATAGTCGCACCCAAGATTAGTAGCGCTGTCCGTCCTCAGAACGCATCGTGGATTGCGAGGCACGGCAAGCAATTTGTTTTAGCTAGTGGTGTCGCAATCCTGGTTTCAATTTGTGGCTTTACTTTACACAGTCTCGGTTTCAGCAAACATTTCCGCATTATCAATGTCACCCAAATCACCGACGATGGGGCGATGAAACGCGGTCTCGTCACGGATGGCACTACTCTTTACTTCGGCGAGTACCGCGACGGTAAAGTCGGCTTGCTTTCTATCCCCGTTGCCGGTGGTCCAGTTCGTGAGATTCGCACCCCGTTTACGATGGTCTTCCCAACCGATATTTCGGCGGATGGCAAGAAATTGCTGATTCTTGCAGGCCAAGGGACAGAGGTGGAACGCTCGCTTTGGATTCTGAGATTACTCGATGGAGACCTGAACCAGGTTGGAACTGCTGCGTACCATTCTGCCAGCTGGTCTCCGGATGGAAATGCAATCGCCCTTGCTTCACAAAATGCGGTCTATTTGACCACGGATCAAGGCAAAACGATTCGGTCCTTGCAAACTTTTGACGGCATACCGGAGGCCGTTCAATGGTCGAAAGACGGTTCGCGACTGCGGATAGAGTTGCGCGATCCGAAGACCATGACCTTTGCGTTTTGGGAACTCGCCTTTGATAGACCTAGTAACTATGACATATCTTCTCTTACTCCTCTCAAAGCGGATTTGACGGAGACCTTTGACGGATCAATGTCAATCGATGAAAGTGGACGTTCATTTGTCGTTGGGGGAGAGGGGATTCTCGCCTTTGCGGCGGATCGTTTCCCCCTTCACCGCTTCACGTTACTGGACCTGAAGGTTCCATTGCGTGGGGTGAACGACGTCACCCTCGATTGGCGGGTCAAGAGGCTCTTCGCAACCGCATCCTCAACTGTTGAGCAAAGTACTCACAAGCCACACGCCGAATTCCTTTTGTTCGATCAGAGTTCACAAGGATATCGGCCATTTCTTCCCGGAGGAGGAGGGGAATTCATCGACTTCTCACGAGATGGACAATGGATCACGTACAAAAGCACCACCGAGAAAGCCCTATACATCAGTCGGGCCGACGGGTCCGAAACAAGAATGATGAACGTTCCCGCTGGCGAAATTGAGTTGCCACGCTGGTCGCCAGACGGAAAGCGGATTGCCTTCATGGAATCGCTTCCAAACAAGCCGTTTCGGATCTTTGTGATCTCTGCTAATGGAGGAACTCCCAAGGAGGCTGGAGTAGGAGCCGATTCTCAGGGTGCTCCGACGTGGTCTCCAGATGGAAGAATGTTGGCTTACGGCAGCGTTGAATGTCAGGAAACCAAAACTTGCGCTATTCACAAGATCGACCTAGCAACCGGACTGGAATCGACAGTTCCAGATTCGGAAGGACTGGGCACGGCGCGCTGGTCTCCTGATGGCCGATTTATAGCAGCACTCGATCCGGTGAGGCATCTAGTAATGCTGTTCTCTGAACAAAGGCATCGATGGCGGGAAATCGCGAACGGTGTGAACGGGAATGACTTGAGCTGGTCTGCGGATTCAAGATATTTGTTTGCAAACAGACCAACTGGAGATCAGCCCCAAATTATCCGCATTAGTATTCGAGATGGGAAGATCGACACTGCTGTCGATCTATCGAAATTGTCGAAACTTCAAGGGCGATTTGATTCCTGGTTCGCGATCGGACCAGACAACGCCATCATTCTTTCCCGGGAGATGAGCTCGAACGAAATTTACTCCATATCGTACGAGGATTAGTCGAGCGGTAGTCAATACATCCGCATGTTTTTTGACCCGTCCCACAACCCACACCTTATGGAACGGCCGGATCGTTGCGATCCGGCCGTTGATTTAGAGGGAGTTAGTCGGGGCGTTTTTCGAGGCCTTTTGAAACGGCCACGAGTCGGCTGTGGATGTCGTTGATGACCTTGCGCTGCTGCGCCAGTTCCCGGTGCAGATCCTTCGAGAGAGGGTGTTGGAGTTGATCGCGCAGCTCGGCATTATTTTGCTCAAGACACTTGCGATGTCGGGCCAGGTCGCCGCATGCTTCTCCGATGAGGTAGCCAAAAGCTGCCGATAGCAACATCCAGGCAGGGATGAGGTCTGCAGGGTTTTCGATCATGCAACGTTCTCCTGAGCAGTTCGAGCGTGCTCGTGGAGCACGCGGTGGATGGTAGTTCGGGATACGCGGTGTTCCCTGGCCAGCTGGCCAAGACTCATGCCGCGTTGCCTGTCTCGACGGATGGCAGCGTGATCAAGATCGAGAGCAGGCCTTCCGATGTGTCGGCCTTCGAGGCGTGCCCGGCGCATGCCGGCACGGACTCGCTCGACGATCAGGCTGCGTTCGAGTTCGGCGATCGCTCCGATGATGACGACGATCGCGCGGCCCAGCGGGCCGCCCGTATCGATCTGTTCGCGGAAGCTGATGAACTCGATGTTGAGCCGGTTGAGCTCGTCCAGCACTTCGAGGAAGTGCCTGGTCGAGCGGGCGATGCGATCGCATGCCCAGACCATGACCACATCGAATCGGCCACGGCGGGCATCGCGCATCATCTCATCCAGACCTGGCCGGCGCGCCTTTGCGCCGGAGATCCGGTCGGTGTATTCCTTGGCGATTTCGTAACCGCGCTGGGCGGCCATCTGCTGAAGGTCGTACACCTGTGTCTCAGGATGTTGATCTACAGTGCTCACCCTGAGGTAGAGCGCGGCGCGTTTCACCGTCGCCGCCCCTTGGTTGAGTTCTTCTCGACGTAAGCCTTGATGTACGCCATCAAGACATCCGTCATGTTCTCGCCGCGGGCTGCGGTGGCAGCCTTGAAGGCGTTATGCAGAGATACGGTAAGGTTCATGTTCAAGCGCTTAATCTCCTCTTCTATGATCTTCGCGATCGAGCTCACCCCCTCTCTTACTTCTCCCAGGCCTCATGACAGAACAACACCAGGGAGGCCATCCCCATGTGATCGATCGTCAGGCCATCGGCCATGCGGTGGATCAGTTCCCGGCTCGTCGGCACTCGGCCGGCTTCAACGGCCTTCCATTCCGCGACTTCTATCCCCGACTCCGCGGCCGCTTCCTTGACGGTACGGCCCTTCTCGACCCGAACATCGCGAACAAGGTCGCCGAAGAACTGGCCCCAGACCTGGCGACGAGATAGGTTGGGACAGGAAGGCGGCTGAATTGATCTGCTCATATACTCATACCTCTTGTAAGGCGATCCCGTCAAGACGAGTCCGCCTGGATTTAATTACTAGCTCAGTATGAAGTGAGGGAAGCTTCCAACCAAAGAGGCTACACCTCATCTCTGACCAATGAGTACTACCAGAAGCTGCTCGATCTGCTGAACACCGCGATCGCCACGGGAGACCTGTCCGGCGGATCAGCCTTCGACAAGACCGCCCTGCTTAATCTCGAACAACAGGCCCAGAGCTTTGCTTCCCTGCCCACTGCAACTGCCGGCATGAGGGCGATGGATGACTCGTTCAACTATCCCCTCAGCCTGCTGCTGGCTCGGCTCAAGGCTCTTCAGGGTGAAGCGGGCAACTTCACCACCGTGTCCGGACGACTGCTGGACATCCTGGCGCACGAGACCAGGTCCCTTCCCGGCCGTGCAAATAACACGCCCGCGCGCGCGGGAGGGACCGGAGCCTCTGCTCACCATCAGGTCATCTGGTCATCAGGTCGCCAGGCCATCCGGCTGGCCCGGTGGTTCCGGGGCATAGACCATATATATAGTTAGGCCGGAATGTTGTTCCTTGTGACCCTGGGTCTGTAGGGAATCGTCCTCGGTATATTCCTGCTCTTCATCCCGGTTGTCTGGGATCAGGATCAGGTTCATGGACGGTGTCCTTCCTGATCGAGAAGACACGTTCTCCGGGGCAGGGTCAGGGTCACGGTCAGGGAACGAATGAGAAAGAAACGACCCTGTTTGTTGAGCCGCGCGGCCCCGAATCAGCTCCAACAATCTCCCGGACAAAATCACACAAACAGGGTGGGGGGAACATGTTCCCCCACAAGAGCACTGTGCGTTCAGGACCAGTTTCCGGGTAAATCGAAGTCACTAGTATTACAAAATCTCGATTCTTCCCCGACAGGCGTCACTTACTTACCAGTTTCCTGGCCGCCTTTTTCCTGCCACGGCGCTCCCGCTTCTCCGGCGCGGGCGCTTCCCAGAAGGTGAATCGCCACTCCTCCTCGGCCGCCGACTCAGCTCCGAACAGTTGCTTCCATCCCTCCCGGGTCAGTTCCCACTCCACCGTCCACGGATTCATCGGCTCGTCATCGAGCAGCTCCCAGTGACGGCTCAGCTTTTTCACTCGCGTCAGCTTGCCACCGGCGAACTCCACTGCCTCGTCCCGCGCTAATGCCTGATTCATCGCCTTGAACAACAAGTTCAACACCTGCACTGAGCGGCGGCGCGACAGGCCTATCTCGACGAGCTTCTTTTCGAGGTACTTCCTGCCCCCAAGGTTCTTGCCCTCGCTCTTCATCCATGGCGACTTGCTCACTCTTCAAGAATCGGCAGCCAACACTGCATCGCGCCGTGAGTACGATCACAACAGTCAAGAATGTTTTGTCTGCATCGGTGGCGCCTGTTCCCATTCCTGACCCCTGTAAACAAGACTTTATCGGGGGTTAGGAATTATTCATTGCAGCAGAGGATTTCCGCGCTCTGCAAAGCGCGGAGGACAGCCCTCAGCGCTACGGACTCTTCATCTATTTGCTCTTTTGCTTTGTTGCCCAGCTGGCTGCGAGTTTCCTCGTTGAGCGAAGTACCGTAACACTCGCAATTATGCCACGATGCTTCGCATCCGGGTCGAAGGCGGTCAAAGGCATGGTCGGATATGAGATTATTCCGATCACGGGACATCTCTGCATAAATGAGCGAATTCAAAGAAGGGCTTTACGACCAACTCGTCACGCAACGGATCCGCGAGATCCTCAGGGTTCAGGCAACAACAGGTCTAAAGTCGGCTGTCGATGATCTTGAAGAAGCCGACTATCCTGACTATCTCGCTCGCCATGTAATCCGACAGATCAAGGCCGCACTTCGAGGGCTACCTGCTGAAGACCGCAAGCAGCGGCAGATTCAGCTGGCAAACGCGCTCCTCGATTTCATCCGCGATCGCGGGGCATCGTCCGAGACAGACTTGGTCGATACACCAGGCCAAATTCTCCACGCCATCTACGCGGGTGCGTCCGCACCCCGACCTCCGACTACACCCTTGAGTGCCACAAGCCTGCTGATGAATTCGATAGATGAACCGCGACTTGGATTTGAACTCGAGCGCGAGATGACCACGGCTGACCGGGTTTTGATGGTCGTGAGTTTTGTTCAATGGCGTGGCTGGCAACGTCTGAAGAGCGCTTTCCAAGCGCTTGCAGAGCAGAATGTTTCAATCCGCATCCTCACTACGACCTATATCGGAGCCACTGACTTCCGCGCAATTCAGGAAATCGCGCAATTGCCAAATGTTGAGTTGCGAATCTCGCTTGATGGGCGACGACGCCGTCTGCATGCAAAGGCTTGGCTCTTTCAGCGGAATAATGGGTTCAGTAGTGTTTACGTTGGTTCCGCAAACCTATCTGGGCCTGCGTTGGAAGATGGAGTTGAATGGACGGTGAAGCTGAGTGAAGTTGAAGCACCACATATTATTGAGCGTTTTCGTGGCGCTTTCGATTCGCTTTGGTGCGACGAGGAATTTGAACATTTCCGTCCCGATGATGAGGACATCTGTCGGCGCGTGAAGCTATCTCTCGATCAAGCGCGCAGAGGGCCCGGGCAACACGGTTCTGGGTCCCCAGTATTCTTCGATCTACGGCCTCATTCCTATCAACAAGCTACGCTTGATCAACTTGAGGCGGAGCGAATCGATAAAGGCCATTTCCGCAATCTCGTTGTTGCTCCTACCGGTACCGGAAAGACGCTTATTGCGGCATTTGATTATGATCGCCAACCGTCTACTGGAGTGCGTCCAAAACTGCTCTTTCTGGCTCATCGAGAAGAACTACTACGCCAGGCGCGTGACAGATTTCGTCATGTGTTACGCAATGAGTCTTTCGGAGATTTGTTGCTAGGCGGAGAAGATCCCTCCAGCTTTGATCATCTCTTTGCGACAATTCAGAGTTTTCGCAGCCGAGGCCTGCTCGAAATCCTTGGCGCAGACCATTGGGAATATGCTGTCCTTGACGAAGCTCACCATGTGCCCGCAATCAGCTACAGAGAAATTGTTACTTCGCTGCGACCGCGAATTCTCTTGGGTCTTACCGCCACACCTGAGCGCATGGATGGCGAAAGCATTCTTCCGTGGTTCGATAATCGAATCGCAGATGAAATGCGACTGTGGCACGCTATAGAGCGCCAATACTTAGTGCCCTTCGACTATTACGGCGTACATGATGGCATCGACCTATCCGGGCTTTCCTGGAGCGGCGGCTCCTATGCTATCGGCGAACTGGAGCAACGGTACATCGGCAATACGCGTCGCGCGAGTCTCATCATCAGTCAGTTCTGCGAGTTCTATGGAGACCAGCGTCAGGCCCGAGCACTTGGATTCTGCGTGAGCATCTCTCACGCGGAATTCATGACCGAAGCTTTCTGTAACGCCGGAATCCCGTCAATGGCGCTGACCAGCCGTTCTTCTGACGAAGAGAGAAGCAATGCGGCATCGAAGCTGCGCAATCGTGAAATCAACGTTCTCTTCACAATCGATCTTTTCAATGAGGGCGTGGATATTCCCGAGGTCGATTGCGTCCTCTTCTTGAGACCAACGGAGAGCTCAACAGTATTCCTTCAGCAACTCGGGCGCGGACTGCGACTCGATAGTGGAAAAACCACCTGCCTTGTTCTGGACTTTATTGGGAATCAGAGACGCGAGTTTCGTTTCGATCAAAGATTTCTCGCTTTGTTTGGTGGAACCCGACAGCAGCTGATTCGGGAGATGGAAACTGGGATCACTCGTCTGCCAGGAAACTGTTATTTCCGACTCGACAAAGAGGCGCGAAAAGTTGTCCTGGAGAATTTGAAAGCGCAAATTCAGATGAGCCGTGCCAGGATGGTGGCGGAACTCAGAGCGCTGGCAAGTCAGTTGCAGAGACGCCCGACACTGATCGAATACCTGACCGAAACGCGCTATGAACTTTCTGACGTTTACAAGCCTTCAATTGGGGGATGGTATGCGCTTCTCAGGGAGTCACAGTACTTGTCAGAGGTTCAGACTGAGATCGAATATTCGCTGACCAAACGCTTCCAGTTTCTCCTCCACATCGATTCGACTCGCCGGTTGCAATTCTACCTAGACCAATTGGGCGAAAGACGCGTCGAAGTCGAGGCGCTCCCGTTTCTGGAAAGGCGAATGGTCCAGATGCTCACGTTTCGACTTCTTCAGGGCGAAGCGCGACAACAAGGTTCCGGGGTTGACACTGGGCTCGTGCGTCTTCAGGAATGTGATACAGCAAGATCAGAATTCAAGGAACTCTGCGACGCCTTACTGGACCGTGTAAAGCTTCATTCAAACGAGAGCCCGATCATTGACGAGTGCCCGATCTTTCTCCATCGGAGATACACTCGCGACGAAGTACTGGTTGCATTAGGCCTCCCGGAGTTCGTTGGCGCGCGTCACACTCAGACCGGCCGCTTTTGGATTAAGGAATTGAATACCGAGGTTCTGTTCGTGACG
Organism: Telmatobacter sp. DSM 110680; assembly: GCF_039994875.1. Classification (GTDB taxonomy): domain Bacteria; phylum Acidobacteriota; class Terriglobia; order Terriglobales; family Acidobacteriaceae; genus Telmatobacter. The sequence continues at coordinate 1,310,574 of NZ_CP121196.1, forward strand.
CTTGACAAGTCAGAAAAGACCTTTTCCCCTTCAACACGCTATGAGGACTTTGCGCTGAGCCCTACTCGCTTTCACTGGCAATCGCAAAGCACCACTGGGGAGAACTCGCCGACTGGCCAGCGATATGTGCTGCAACAAAATAATGGCGCGAAATTTCTGCTATTCGTCAGACCGAAGAAAGACGACGCTTTCCTATTCCTCGGTCCTCTTCGGTATATTTCTCACTCCGGCAGCAGACCGATGAGCATTTATTGGGACCTGGAATACACAATGCCGGCTTGGTTCTTTGAGATCTGCGCGTCATTACGAGCAGCCTGATTTATTCGGTTGGATGGGATGAAGCCCCGCTGAAACCCTCGATGGATAACGCCCGCAGCCTCGATCAAACCTGAACTACACCGCATCATCTGTGCGGGCCATGAGCCTCATTCGTCAAGTCCCTCCAATCCTTCGTGGAACAAGCCGTGCAACGTGTCTGCTTCGAATCGTACCGCTTTCCTAGCTTTGGCCGATGTCGAAATTCCCAAATCTTCAAAGTCTCTCAGAACGGAAGAGATGCGCGTTTGAGCATGTATCGCAAATGTGGAAATCCTTCCGTAGGTTGAATATGAGTCTTGACCATTATCTAGGGTATGTACCGTTCCGACTTCGCCGATTTTGTCCGCTGGTCGAAAGCCCATCGACTCCCTTCCATGCCAGCTTCTCCTGAAACCATCGCACTTTACATTACAGATCTCGCATCGAGACCACTTGCGGTAGCGACCATCGTCCGCCGTCTCACAGCTATCTCAAAAGCCCACGCGGCTTCCGGTTTTCCGTCGCCTGCTTCGACGCGCAACCTTGTCGTTGGCGACACGCTTCGTGGAATTAAAAGGACGCTTGGAACCGCACCTCACAGAAAGGATGCACTGCTTGCCGCCGACATACGCCGTCTCATCGCTGCTTGCCCGAAGAACTTACTTGGCACTTGCGATAAGGCTCTGTTCTTGATCTCGTTCGCAGGTGCATTCCGACGTTCGGAATCAGTCAGCCTCAACGTGGAGGATTTGAAGTACTGCCGTGAAGGTCTGGTCTGCACTCTCCGCCGCAGCAAAACGGATCAGGAGGGAGCCGGCCGCAAGGTCGGAATCCCGTTCAGGAAGAACAAAACGACGTGCCCAGTCTGCGCACTGAAGCTCTGGCTCAAGAAAGGAAGGATTACGTCAGGCCCGGTCTTCCGTGCCGTCAACCGTCATGGCCAGGTTTCTTCGCGTGGTCTGGATCGCAACTCGGTCGCCGACATCATCAAGCAGGCCGCTCGTCGGGCTGGCATGCATGTCGAGAATTTAAGCGGTCACAGTTTGCGAGTCGGTCATGTGGAGCCAGGCGGTCAGGAGGGGAGTGCCCGAGTACGTGATCATGAAGCAGACGGGTCACAAGTCGAGGGAAGTTCTGGGCGCATATATAAGGATGGGCGAAATATTCACGCGGAATGCGGCGTCGGGGCTCGGCATTTAGCGGGTTCAGTTCTGACCCCTGATAAGACAATGTTTCCCGGGGTTAGAGATACGAGTTCTGGGCGCGAATGCTACGCTGCTTTCAATCAAGGAGCGGCCCGCATGACAAGAAAAAGAACTCAGACAAGCGTAACCGTCAATCAGGTTTCTAAGGTTGAGTTGACCAAAAGGGGAAGCCGGAACTCGCTCGAAATTGAGGTCCGGAGAGGTACTGAACTCTTGGGCACGCTCTTCCTGGGCTCGGGAAGCGTTCAATGGTGGCCACGTGGAAACAAGGCCAACAAATTTCAGAAGAGCTGGACAGGCTTCGCGGCGCTGCTTGATGAAGCCATTCGGAGGTAGAGTGTCGCGAGCGAGCAACGCACGGTCCAACGCACTTGCTCGGAACAGAGGAAGGTCTGCAGACAAATCATCGATGCATCGCGGATTCTTCCACACCTTCAAGGGAGCGTCCCTTGGTCTCTTGCACTGTAATGGACACAAACACCGCACCAGCGAAACAGATTCCCGCATAGATGAGGAAGGCACTTGACGTTCCAAGCGACCGGTTGATTAGAGGGAACGTGTAGGTGAGAACGAACGATGCGACCCATAAGATCGCGACCGAAATCGAGACGGCCGATGCGCGCATACGATTGGGAAAGATTTCGGTGATAAGAACCCAGGTAACAGGCGCAAGGGACATTGCATAACACGCAATCGCGCACAATGTGAGGACGAGAACCCACATGCCTTGCGCATGTAAGCGGTACGCAACGCTGGCGGCAAGATGAGACGCACCAATGGCAATGCAGCCGAAGATCATGAGTCTTCTCCTGCCAAAACGATCAACCAGCAACATGGCGATGATGGTGAAGATGAGATTGATGGCGCCCGTGATGACGATGTTGAAGAGGATTTCGCTCACTCCGTAGCCTGCGCCGCGGTAGACCTCCTGTGCATAGTTGAAGAGGACATTAATCCCGCTCCACTGTTGCAGAACCGCCAGGGTTGCGCCCACAGCAAGCAACTTACGGCCGGGCGAAGCAAACAGTTCGCGCCAGCCCTCGCGCTCGTGGGGCGCTGCCAGCGAATTCTGAATCACTGACAACTCCGCTTGCGCGTAGCTTTGGCCGCCGATTCGCTGCAATACTTCGAACGCAGTTTGCAGATTCCCCTGGGCGACTAGCCAGCGCGGACTTTCGGGAATGAATGGCGCGGAGCAGAGGAACAGAACAGCGGGGACGGCTACGGCCGTGAACATCCAGCGCCAGCCATACTGTGCGTTCCACGATGTTGCGAGCACGATTTGAAGCGGATCGGCTGGAATCTTTTCGGCGATGCGCCAATTGACCAGCTGCGCCGCGAGAATTCCGATCACAATCGCAAGCTGATTGAGACTGACCAAACGTCCTCGCCACTGGGCCGGGCTGATTTCGGCAATGTACATCGGCGAAACGTTCGATGCCAGTCCAATGGCCACTCCTCCGATGATCCGCCAGAAAATGAATGCATTGAAGCTGTGAGCCCATCCCGTGGAGATGGATGAGAGGGCGAACAATAGGGCAGAGACGACAAGGAGTCTCTTTCGGCCAAACTTGTCGGCCGCAGAACCGGCAAGAAGCGATCCGGCGAAGCAGCCAAGCAAGGCACAACTGTTCGCCCACCCGATCAACGCTTCAGAGGTGAGATGAAAGTACACCTCATAGAAGGGTTTGGCTCCTCCGATGACGACCCAGTCGTAGCCAAACAGCAAGCCCCCCATGGCGGCGATAAATGCGATGGTCCAGATGTAGCCGAGGTGGAGATCGGGGTGTACGGATGAGTGCGGCAGCGATGCGGACGAAGGCATATGCATGTTTAGCGCACCAGCTTACTGTCGAACTTGCCAAGCTGCTCCAGAAGATCGGACGCTCCCGCATGGCTGCGGTCGAGCTTCAGTGCTTCTTCAAGCAGGCTCCGCGCTTCTCCCGTACGACTCAATCCAGCCAAAGCCTCGGCGCGGAGAAAGAGAGCCTCAATTCGGTTGCGCCGGACGAGATCTTCGTTGAACAACAGCATCGCAGGGAGAGACGTAGCAAAGAAATCGATACGGGGCTGTGTCTTTTCAAGTTCGATCGAGTAATCGTAAACACGGGTGAAAAGATTCGCAGCCTCGTCCTGCCTACCCAGGCGCTGAAGTGCAAGGCCCGTCCAGAACGTCATGTGCGATATATCCCGCACGGACATTTGCTGGAAATCGCCTTTCTCTTGTGCCGCACGGAGCCACCAAACACGGGCATTTTCGGCATCATCGCTGCGGTGGAACGACTCGCCGATCCAGAAGTGGACGTCGCTCTGGTTTGTGAACAAATGCTTTGCTTCGCTCAGGTTCCGTGGTGGCCGAAGTGCGGCGGAGAATTGAGCGCGCGCTTCAGCCGGGTCCCCGAGATCGAGGGCACGACGCCCAAGCAGCAACCGCGCGCGCACATACTGCCCGAGCACCAGGCCCTCACCGCCTTCCCATGGCTGGAAACGCCGGCTGAGCAGAAGATGCAGAGCCTCGCCCGGTTTGTCGACATGATTCAGAAGAGTCGCGACTTCCACGGACAAGTCATCACGCGCCTCCACGAGCATTGAATATTGCAGCAGCTCATTCAGCCGCACCTGCGGAGACCGCCCAGTCCGCTTCCAAAGTTGATCGCGCTCATAGAGCACGCGCGCGTCTTGCCGGTTCGCGGCAAATGCAGTTTCAAAGCTGCTCAAGGCGCGGTCCGGATCCTGACGTACGTTAAAGTAAGCGATTCCCAGATTGCGATGGACTGTCGCAAACGAGGAGTTGCCAGTAGCGGCGTTTTCCCAGTGCAGAATAGCCTCCTCGTAACGGCGCTTGTCATAGAACAGGTTCCCGAGCAGATACGACGGCATCCACATCGCGGCCGTTTTTGTGAGCGCCCATTCAAGAACGACCAGCTCTTCGAGGCGACTCGGGAAGCAATAGTCTATGCAGGATCTTGCCGACCGATCGAGCGTCTGCGAAAAGGCCGGGTCTGCGAGCCTCTCTTCGACGTGAGCAAGAGTGAATAAGATCATGGGAACGGATCCGTCCCGCGCGTTTAAATCCGCGTTCTGAAGCACATTCCGCGCCTCTTCCAAGAGTCCAGCTCGCATCAGGTCGAAGCCAATGTCGAGGCATTCCTGGTTAGTCGCAGGCGCTACGCCTTTCTGCCACCGTGCGCCGACGTCGAGTGGGTCAAGCATCAGGGATTCTTCAAGGGACCGATCCGCGCCGGCAATGTCTCCCAATTTGCGCAAGACGATGCTGAGAAGATTACGGGCGTTCAGGTTATCTGCATTTGCCCTTAAGCTGCGCCGCAGGTGGTCAACGGCGGTGCGCCAGTTTTGCCTGGACGCATCACATTCGGCCAGCGCAAAAAATGCAGGCGCTTGCAAGGCTGCGTTCCACGTTGCCTTGTAAAAGGCGTCGTACGCATCTTTGCTCTTGCCCTGATACCGATAGGCAAGCCCCAGGTTGTAGAAAACTTCGCCATCCCGCGGATTCGGATTGAGCGCGGTCAGCCGGGCGATAGCGGCCTGGAAGTGTGTCGCTGCCGTCTCGAATTCACCGCGGCGAAGACGCCAAAGTCCCAGCGCATTGAGAATGCGCGATTCGTTGGGATCGCGACGCAAGCCCTCTTCCCAGTACGTCTCCCGCATCCGGGTCGCATGACGATACTGCTCAAGATGTAAGCCCGTCAGGTACAGTTCCTCGACACTCTCCACCTCTTCGGGCGGCTTTGGCTCCCTTGCCACCAGCGGTGCAGTCGCGGGCTGGGTCCGCGCAGCATCGTGATCAATCACGATTCGATCGCCGTCCCACACCACTACGGCTGCCGCCACTGGATCGCTGCCGGGAGGAAGGGGAAATCCAATCAGAACCGGGCTTGAAACGTCGAGGCTCCTATTCCATCGCGCCGCTTCAACGCCGCCGATTTTGAGAACGATCTTCGCGTCGTCGACAGGGGCCGTAACGCACAGTCCGATTCGCAGCTCATTGCTCTTCGTTTTGACACTCAGGGCCGCTTCTGCATTTGCTGCCACTGGTATCCCTATTGAGTGAATCGGGTACCAATTCTGTGTGAACGTCTTGGTCTCCCACGGAGCCAGATACGAGAAGTCAGGCTGATTGTCGGTGTACACGCCGGCCATCAACTCGATGTAGGGCCCGTCGTGGTCGGTCAGATTGCTGTCCCACGCATAGCCAAACTCGTGATTGCCCCACGTCCACTGCTTCTTCCCCGGAGAGATGTGATGATTTGCGACGTGAACCACACCGGCGTCGGCCTTGTGATCGTAACCCCCAAAGAAATCCTGCTCGGTGCCCGTCACCATGTAGCTGGTCGGGACTGGGATATTCGCGTACCAACTGAGGTCGTTTGGCGGATAAGTACCGTCAGGCACAAACTGGCTTGGCCTCTCATCCGCAGGCACGCCGCTTCGTGCGCGCTCGCCGTAGTCCACTCCGTAATAACGGCCATCACTCAGCGGGAAGGAAGTAATCGCGCATTTCGCGTGGTCCGCGACGAACCTGACATCAGTGGGGAAGAAGGACTGATACTTCTCGTGCACTCGCGTGGCAGCATTGGCCCACCAGAGAAACGTTTGGGTAAACGGCGTGCGATTGTAGAGGCGGACTTTCAGTTCGAATACAGCGCGCCCAGGGCGCAGGCAGATGCCGTGCATTCCCTTCATGCGCTGCATTGGATCGTGATCGCTGCACCAGATGGTGACCGAGCCATCCTGCGCTCTCTCCATCTCCGTCGTAACCGGCATGAACGTCGCCGGTCGGTGGTGTTGCGGCCAGTTGAACTCGACGCCGCCCGAGATCCAGGGTCCCGCTAGTCCTACGAGCGCCGGCTTGATGACATTTTGGCGGTAGAAGAAATCGTATCCGGTGGTCTTGTCGTAGCCGACGTGAATGCGCCCTCCGATCTCAGGCAGGATCATGAGCCGAAGGTATTCGTTTTCAATATGAAGGGCTCTCCAAAGCTTCGGTGCAGGCTCAGTCGCGATGCGGTCAATGAAAGGAAGGGGGTATACCCTCCCGCTGCTGCCCTGGTACACGCGCCTTTCCAGGAACATCGGATTCCGTTCCGGTGCGCCAGGCGCATAAGTCAGGATCTCCACATCCTCCTGCCAGGCTTTGACTGGCCCGCGCTCTGACGGAGGAGCGTCAGGCAAAAGCAAATACTGGGCGGAGAATTGAGGTCCCTCTGCGGATTCCGGCAACATTCAAGCTCCAGAGTTTATCGTTGACGTACACAAAGTTATCCGCTGCGAGGTGCATGTGCAAACCCGGCGTAAATTCCTGCAGACGATCTCGACAAGCGGACTCGTTTTTCTCGGCACAGAAGCAGTCGCGTCGGAGCAGTCCGCGTCATCTGGAGATCGGCGCGCATCGTACAGCATCCCACTCCGAGACGGCTGGGAGTTCCGGCTTGACCCCAGTGGAGCAACCACGGTGTCGGATTCACTCGATTACGCCAATGACTGGGAGGCCGTGCATGTGCCGCACACGTGGCAATCTCTCGGCAGATCGCCGGACTATGTTGGAGTTGCGTGGTACCGCATTCGCTTTGAAGCACCGGCGAGTTGGGATTCGCAGCACCTGCGCGTTGAGTTCGAAGCCGTCAACCATACGGCGGCCGTATTCCTGAATGGACGGGCGATCGGTGAACACACAGGCAAGGGCTACACCGCGTTCACTCTCGATCTATCAGCCCACCTGAGCCTTGGACAGGAAAACACATTGCTGGTGCGAGTCGATAACCGTCCAAACGACCGCATGCTTCCACGCAACAAGAGCTATGACTGGACCGATGACGGGGGCATTATCCGGCCAGTCAATCTGCTGGTTACAGCGCAGGCATTCATCGAAAGCGTAGAGATCAGCGCGGTTCCCAATCTGGCCAGCGGTTCAGCAGGGGTCCGCGTCAAGGCAACCGTTCGCAATGCCACCACTCAAACACAAAAGGCAAATGTGCGCGCGACAATTCGGAGGGATGGCAGTCCGGATGAAGTGATGCATCTAGGGCCAATCGACGTCGCACTTGAAGCGGATCGCGAGCAACTTGTCGACCTGGGACTGGCGACACTGCAGAATGCAGCACTCTGGCACTTTGATACCCCGCATCTGTATCAGGCAACTGTCGAGATGGGCGGTCCATCGGGAGTTCACGAGGTCATTGAGCAATTCGGTATTCGCAAGTTCGAAGTTCGCGGACCGGCATTCTACCTGAATGGCGAGAAGGTCTCCCTTATCGGGGTGGAACGCATGGCGGGAAGCCACCCTGAACTGGGCTTTGCTGAAACGTCGGACTGGATCGACGGCAATCACCGCGACATGAAAAGCCTGAACTGCGTCTTCACGCGGGTGCACTGGCCGCAGGATCGCCGCGTTCTCGATTTCTGCGACCGGCATGGAATCCTGATGCAGGAGGAAGTGCCGGCGTGGGGTCCCGAAACTTTCTCGAAGACCTCAGACGACGTGCAGCACGCACTGGAACAGAACGGCCTCGATCAGCTGCGCGAGATGATCCGTCGTGACCGCAATCATCCATGTATCGTTGCGTGGGGCCTATGCAATGAGGTGGATGGCAAAAACCCGAGATCGCAGCAGTTCGCCCACGCTATCAGCGCGGAAGCGCGGCGGCTCGATCCTTCTCGACTTCAAACCTACGCATCCCACACACTGGGGAGCGATCCCGGCGCCGACATGGCCGGTGAATTCGATTTCATTTCGACCAACGAGTATTACGGCAGTTGGACACCGGGTGGTCCCGGTGATGTTGAAGCGCATCTCGACCGCATTCGCAAGGCATTTCCTGATAAGCCCGTCGTGGTTTCGGAATACGGCTGGTGCGAGTGCCAGCCAAAGATCATTCCGGGTGATGAGAAGCGCGTCGACATCATTAACTCACACACGGAAGTATTTCGGAAATTCTCGGAGGTTGCGGGCGCCATTTACTTCGATTACAACGATTACCGCACGCTTGTCGGCGATAAAGGCGCGGGAGCCATGCGGCAGAGAGTGCATGGAGTAGTGGATCTTTATGGCGCGAAGAAGCCCTCGTTTGAAGCTCTGCGTTTGCAGGCCAGCCCCATCGAGAAAGCCATCCTTCGCAAATTGGCAGAGGGCCGATTCGAGTTCGAAATGCGAACGCGGCTGCGGCTTCCGGGTTACGTGCTGCGCGGTTGTTATCTGCGATGGCTGGCTTACGGGTACGACGATCTGCCGATGGATGGAGGCAAGACCGCCCTCTCCGCACTACTGCCAGGCTCATCCCAGACCTATGAAATCAAGACGTCGATAACCGGAATCAGGAGGATCGTCGTGGACGTGCTCCGGCCCACTGGTTTCTCTGCGATCACGGTGGAATACGTGGCGGAGGCAGCGCCTGGGTGAATTACAAATGCATCAGCAGATGGCAACTGGCGCTCAATGAGTCAAGGGACATATCGGCGTTCAACCAGAGGGTCAAATCATCACATGAGACTGCGCGGTTCACAGCTTGCGGCCTACGTTGTTCCTTTCCTGTTGCTTGCTGTTCCTCTGGACGGGCGTGCATCCGGCGCAGCAGCGGATTCGATCACTATCGATGCGCGCACAGCGTCTCAGGTTCCGCATCCATCTTCGTACCACGGGGGAACACTCTCATCTTCGTCCGGTCACACCATCGGGATCAACTCGATGTACCTGACCATGGACAAGCGCCCATGGCTGCCCGTGATGGGCGAGTTTCACTACTCGCGCGTGCCAGAGGACGAGTGGGAAGAAGAACTTCTCAAGATGAAGTCTGCGGGCGTGCAGATCATATCCACATATGTCATTTGGATTCATCACGAGGAGATTGAAGGGGAATTCGACTGGTCGGGGCGAAAAGATCTCAAACGTTTCGTTGAGTTGTGTGGAAAGCATGGTCTATACGTCATTGTCCGCATCGGGCCGTGGACCCATGGAGAAGTCAGGAATGGCGGATTTCCTGACTGGCTGCTGAAAAAGAGTCCCACGCGCAGCAACGACCCAACCTATATGGCATCGGTAGCCACCTTCTATGCGCAGATCGGCGCCCAGCTAAAAGGTCTGTTATGGAAGGATGATGGACCCGTCATCGGCATTCAATTGGAGAACGAATACGCAGCACGAGGTCCTTTGCAAGGCGAGCACCACATCCTAGCTCTCAAAAAACTGGCGATCAACAACGGGCTGGATGTTCCGTTGTACACCGTGACCGGATGGGATAACGCGGTTGTGCCCCATGGCGAAGTGTTATCGGTATTCGGCGGATATCCCGACGCGCCCTGGGACGCTTCGGTAACAGATCTGCCGCCCAATGATGTCTACATGTTCCGGTTTCAAGGCAGAGTCGCAGGCTACATGGAGACGGCAGCAGGTTCACGCAAGTCCGCCCAATCGGACACGCCCTTTCTTACTGCCGAGTTGGGTGGCGGAGTTCAGGACACATATCATCGCAGACCGGTGATTGAGTCCGACGATGTTGCGGCCATAGTGCCGGTAATGCTTGGCTCGGGCGCCAATCTGTATGGGTATTACATGTTCCAGGGTGGTCAAAACCCAGACGGACATTTGACCTCTCTCCAGGAATCGCAAGCGACCGGCTATCCCACAGACGTTCCTGCGAAGTCCTACGATTTTCAGGCTCCTCTGGGGCAATTCGGCCAAGAGCGCACCTCGTTCCGAAAGCTCAAAGTCTTCCACTATTTTCTGAACGACTTTGGAAGCGAGTTGGCGCAGATGTCGGTCCACGCACCCGTCAAGACGCCGCAAAGTCCAGCCGATTTCAGTGTCGTTCGTGCTTCTGTGCGCAGCGATGGTCAGCAGGGATTCTTGTTCGTGAACAACTACGTTCGCGGGGCAGCGACGCCCGTGCGAAGCAACACGCAGTTTCAGATCCTGCTGCCGAGGTCAGAGCTGCGAATACCGGAGAAACCGATCGACATCCTCTCGGGTGCATACTTCATCTGGCCGTTCAATCTGAAGCTCGGCGATTCGACACTGAAGTACAGCACTGCGCAGTTGTTCACGCGTATCACGACAGACGATGTGGATACGTATTTCTTTGAGGAGATTCCGGATATACCCGCTGAATTCGTCATCAAGAACGATCCCGGATTGACGGTGCATGCAAACGATGCAATCGTGCAAAGGCGGGGTGAAGGCATTTCGATTTCCAGAATTGCGACAGGGTTCGATCATCCAATTCAAATTCGACGAGGGGAGGAACACGGGGTCCGGCTGATCCTGTTGTCTGGACGAGAGGCCGAAAACGCCTGGAAAACCAGCATTGATGGTTCTATGCACCTGCTGGAAACCGTACAAGACTTTTTCACAGATGAAACGTCGTTTGTGCTCCAGTCTGAAGGCGATGCGCGCTGCGACTTTAGCGCGTTTCCATCCATTCATGGAGATTTGAAACTGGTCGGCGGCAATCTGGACGTCCAAGGAGTAGGGGAGACGAAGCACTACACAGGCTCTGTACCAGAGGAGAATCTGAAATTCAAAATCGAAAAACTCAGAGAAGCAAGCGAGGTTCCACATGGGAAACTCGGACCGCCGCTCTCATGGCGACCACAGGGAGTGGCAATGGCTCCAGACAATGCCGCATTCAAATTGGCCGCGAAATGGAAGATAACAATACCGCGTAATCTTCAGAGCAGCACAATCAGCAACGTCTTTCTCAGGATTGCTTACGCGGGCGACGTCGCGCGACTCTCGGTTGATGGAGATCTGCTCGACGATAATTTCAATAACGGAAGCCCTTGGACGATTGGATTACGGCGCTTCATTCCGAAAATGGGCGATGGACCGCTTGAGGTTAGCATTCTCCCTTTAAGAAGGGACGCTCCGATCTTTTTTGAGAGGCGGTTTAAGGCCAGCTTCGACGATAAAAGCCAGATCGTGAATTTGAAAAGTGCGACTCTGATACCACAATACAAGTTCCGGATGGAGATACTTGCAAAGTGAAATGCAGCGCCTGCTCTCAGAGTAAGTCGATTACAGCGATCAAGCACCATCATTCATGCGTTCTTCCAAGAGGGGACGTGAGAATGACATAAACTCAGCCGTTTCGAAGCGCTCCAGACTATGAAACTGTGCGCGCATCTTAGGGTCGAGTCACAACGATTACTCCTGATAAACGCTTATTGCGACTGCGACCGATTCCCGAGCGCAGGTCGTCGGATTCCAGTCGCAATGCCGACTTCAAGGGATTAATCCACACAGAATACTCATCGGTGCGGACAGCCCGGCCAGCAGCACGGCCGCCGCATCCCTTCTTTGAGGTCCGAGCACACCCTTTCGACGTGCTGCCGCCTCGTCTCATCTTTCTTGACGGAGATGGCCCAGCAGATCCACTCGTTGCGTGAGAGCGGCGTTATGCCTTCCCAGGCCGCCAGCGCCTTCGCGTCGGACGCGAGCGCCTTTCGGAGATCAGCCGGAAGATCATGTACGACTCCTCCGGAGATTCGAACGGTTGTCATAGGATCAAGCATCTGATTCGAGAGTACGACTCGGAGGCCATTCTCGATCAGTTGTCGATGGCGAAGTTTCTGGCGCAATCGCTGGGAGGTAACGGATTTTTGTTGTCTTCTATCACGGGTCATCATACCAACACAGTGATGTCAGGCAATCTCACGATTCGAGCATCGTCTTGAGGTTCGAAATGATCTCACGAGCACGATCCTGGTTCATCTTCTCGAATACGGGCCGTGATGCGAACCGGGCGACCACATTGCCCGGAATCTCATATTGCACATCGAGTGTCACTTGCGCGTTCGCCCCATCGGGTTCGATCTTATAAGTCCACGTGCTCGGATTGCCGGTTATCGTTTGAAATTCGAATACCTTCGGACGCTCGCTTCGAGTGCACTTCGAATTGCCCGAGATTACCAGACCAAACCAGTCGAATTCGTACTCCCATGTCTGACCAGGTTGCGCCGTAGCGGGTTGCACGTTGTGGATACGCGAAAGCCCCGGGATGAAGCTTGTTGCTCGGCTTGCTTCGGCGACGAAATCGTAGACCTTTTGCGGCGGGGCGGAAATGGTTGCTGAGTGGGTTGCTTTTCCGGTGGGCACTATTCCTCCTCAAGCAAGTGAAAGCGAGCGGCTTTTAGCAGCGTGGTTGCGATCAGACATTGTTTGGCCGCCGAAAACCCCTGCAATCGAATTGTAATCCTCGTCACCCAATGGCGTTCGTGCCAGGTAATGAACCCGCGCTCATCGTTCAGCTGAATGTACCCGGGCAGGGGCGTGTGCGATAGCCATATCAAATCGAGGGTTGAACTGAAAATTTTTCCCCAGTGGGGAGGAACGCGCCGGAACGCAACCCATCTTTCTTCCAGCGCATCGTCACTCCGCCTCGACACTCGCCAAACGTGCCTGCCCGGATGGAAGAATCGTAGCCTAATCATTTCGTGGCCTTGAGAAATCCCTGAATCCCGTGGCGATCCGCAGATGTTGCGAGCCTGAGAAAGCCCGCGCGCCGAGCCGTGGCTGCGAGGTCGTCGGCCGAGCGGTACTGCACACGCAACTCCGCCAACCGCAAAAGGTAATCCGAGAAACGAAGGCAGCGCATCGCGCTCGTCACCATGACGCCTCCAGGCCTCAAAACACGATGGAACGCCGCGTACAATTTGGCCAGCTGTTCGTCATCTAGAAACTCTCCCAACCCCGTCGACGTGACGAAATCAAACTCGCCCGCGTAGGTGCTCACGTCCAAGGCATCGCCATGATGTGCGATAAGGGCAATGCCGTGTTGGCCGGTAAAAGTCTCGGCTTGGCGCAGGACATCATCGTCCAAATCCAACACATGGAATCGTATTCCGGTTGTCACTCCTCCGGCTTCGCGGAACTGTTCCACTGCGGCGACGAACTCGCGAGGAATGCCACACGGAACACTTAGAACGTCCAAGGATGCGTGGTCCTTCGAACGCTCCTGAAGGAACTCGCACAGCTCATCGCGAGCCATGAAAAAGCGACTGCGAAAGGATTCAACCGCCCGCATTCTCAGAATCCGCTTATCCAACCAGCGCCCTATTCCGTACGAGCCTGAAGGTTGGCCGCGATAAATATGGTCTGCGAAACGGTAGCTGCCGGAATTCTCGAACCCCTCCCGGGCGAGATCGGAGGTCCGCAGCAGCCAGTAGACTGGCAACTCCAACACTCGCCCGCTCCACAGTAGTTTGCCGGTGATGGAGGAGGATCGCCGCGTTCGGTTATGGAATTCAGCCATAGGACCCTTCTACACCCGCATGAAGGCGGCGATCATTTCCCTGATGACCTCCGGCGTTCCGGCCGCGATGGTGAGTGCACGAGCGTCGCGATAGAAGCGGCTTGTCCAATGATCGTCCCTGTAGCCGAGGCCGCCATGAATCTGGAGACATTGCGTGATGACCTCCTGCGCCACCTGGTAGCTGAAGAGCTTCATCATGCAGATTTGGCGAGTAACGGACTCTCCCGCGATCCAACGAGAAAAAGTAAGGTAATTGAGCGAGCGAGCGGCTTCAAGCTGAGTGGCCATATCGGCAAATTGGTGCCGTATGACCTGGAACTGGTTGATGGTGTTTCCAAAAGCACTTCTCTCGCGCGCAAACGCCAGCGTTTTCTGCATGGCATAGTCTGCCCAGGCAACACAGGCGAGACCGCCAAAAAGCCGCTCGCGGTTGAGAGCCCGCTGGACCTGCCCGAAGCCTTCGCCCGCGGAGCCGAGTACTTGGCCGCGCTTCACCACGCAGCCGTCGAAGCGAATACGACCCGTGCCTGAAGAGGACAGTCCCAGAGTTCGCAGCCGCTCAATCATAACGCCGTTGCTCTGCGCCGATACCAGGATCAGCGTCAGCCCTTCTTCCGTCAATTCAGGGATTCGCGCGGCGACAATCAGGAAGTCGGCAAAGGCGGCATTCGTGATGTACGTTTTTTCTCCGTACAGGATCAGGTTATCGCCCGAGATATCCCCCCTGCACTGCAAGGCAGCAAAATCGGATCCGGATGCAGGCTCCGTAACTGCCATAGCGCCCATCATCTTGCCACTGCTCACTGCGGGAATATATGTAGCCTTCTGCTCATCAGTGCCAAAGTCTTCGAGCAAGGGAATGATAAGGTTCGACTGGACCAGGAAACTGAGGGCGAATCCTAGCGACTCACAACGCGGCAACTCCTCGGCAACTATCCCATTCCGCCACGGGTCGGATTGGAATAATCCCTGTCGCGCACATTCCAGAAGGACCGATCTCGGGAACTCTCCCCCATCCTCCCAAGCCGTCGATCGCGGCCGGAGTTGCTCGTCGATAAACGCGCGCACTTTTTGGCGGAATTGTTCGTGCTCGTCCGAGAAGAAGTTAGTCATCATTCATAGTTTATGAGAGCGAGGGCATGACCCGGCGGAACGCGTCGATCACATCTTGTACGGTTTTTAACCGCCACAGATCGTCTTCTTTAATCTCGATCTGAAATGCGTCTTCGAGTGACATTACACACTCGAGCTTTTCAAGCGACTCCATGTCGAGATCCGAGAGCTTTGCTTCAGGCCTGATTTCGCTAACCGGCACGCCTGAAGCCCGGCTGATGAGTTCCGTTACCTTATCTTCAACATTCAAGGTGCGTACCTTCCTCAGGAAAATCGCTGGCCAGCCGCGAATGCAGCTGTTCGGCCACCTTTTCATCTATATCGCGCCACTTCGCGAGCGTCGCGGCAACTTGCTCTGGGGGCATGCCGGCAATCAACTGCTCCACCCAGCCGTTTTCACCGCTGTGTGCCTCCTCATCCTGAATAATTCGTTGCAAGGTTCGTCTTACGTTAGGGTGCACGTCAGAGCGCTGCAAGTGCTCGCGGTAGCTCATCAGCACGCGCGCTTCCAGAATCTCGGAAAGAACGAGCAAATCAACCATGGCTTTTGGGATGCCACCGTCCTGAGAATAATGCATCTGGATAGTCTCGATTGAGGGATCGATAGTACCACCGAGCTTCGCGATCACTTCGGTGAGAAGAGCGGCGTGACTTGCCTCTGTAGCGCAATGACGAGTTGCTCCTACCAGCACATCGGGGTTTGTGACACTTCGAGCCAGACGGCCCATCAAAAGCGCTCCTTGCAGTTCGCTGTTGCGATACAAGTTCAACAGCCAGAGTTCACGCTTAGTAAGCGGCATGCATTCCCGCCTTGGCGAAATCAGAGAGTCCAATCCCGCAGAGCCGATGCATTTTCTGATCCAGCGTCAAGATGGCCTGCAGATCGTTCTTCTCTGAAATAGGTGTGGTGGCTACAACGTCGGTCCCGATGTGACGAAAATTTAAGCCGGCATTGAGACAGCGGTCGCGAGCGCCGGAGCCAGTCCGTACCCGCGGTTCCAGGAGATCAAAGGCGAATTGCGCATGTCGGAATTCGTCCTTGGCGATGAAAGCACAGATCTGCGCTAAAACCGGCTCCATTGCCTGGCGCGAGGCGCGCAGGAAAAAATAAGCCGCGAAGTGTTCGCTGATCATGTAGCGGGTAAGTTCCGCGAGCGGGTCCGCAATCACGTTTCCCAGGTTTCGCTGGCGCACCGCGACGAGTTCCTCGTCGCTTACTGGCCTGTAGTCCACTAGATTCAAGTATCGGTTTAGCACGTAAAAATGCTTGTAGGATTCGTAGAGTTGCACGGAAAACACCGACGTCACGTCGAGTTGGTCCCACATGCACCGCATCAGGCCAGACGTGTAAATGGGAAAATAGGACTCGATCAGTGCCGAGTCGTGCATCTGGTCAAGCAAGGCAGGCTGATTCAAGGATCGATCGCGATCGATCTGATTCCACGCGACATCAATTTCAAGTATCCAGCGCTGCAATTCCGCTGTTGTCAAATAATCGTCGTAAATCATCTCTGCTCCTACTCGACCAACCTGAACGCCTCGTTCGGCCCGAGTGTTACTGCCAAGGCTAGAGCCCAGCGCTCAAGTCCAAAGGCAACGCACCCTGAATACGCATCTGCGCCGTCCTCCAGACTAAATCCGAAGCGGCGCGAAAAAAACCTTTCGTGAAGATTGAAGGAAGAGATTGCCAGCGGCGTTCCCTCAGCATCCATCTGCGCTCGCAGTTCGAATTTTAGGCCCTTAATTTGCTGCAGTAGCTTCCGGCCTCGAGCTTCACTGCCAGCGAAGAAAGAATCAGTCGCCACCTCGAGTTGCACGGCAAGCCGAAGCGATCGCGAGAACGCCAATATGCGATCCATCCAATCCTGCCGCCGTTCCCGCACCCAGGCGGCAGACCCGACGAACACAATCTCCCTCATCGTAAATGCCCGCAAGCGGCCCGGCTCCTTGTTGTCCTCGTTGCGCCGGCAGCGCGCGACACAGGTCCAAACGCTGGGCTGTTGGAGAGAAGACCCGGCGAGTTTCGCGTAGCAGTGATAGCAGACTGCCGGAGGCATGCAGCCCCCCTCCGACTGCTCCACAGTATTGTCTGGAAAAGATTCAAAGTAACCTGCGCGTTCCAGAATTGAACGCTCGATCAACGAGGGCACCGGCAGCTCGTTCGCGCGCGCTTTGATCGCGAGCTCGACGATTTTCGAATCGACCCAGTCGATAAGTGCCGACATATGAGGACCCAACACAGCCTCGCAGCCAGAGGGCACCCACTCCTGCAGGCGCGCTAGCTGCGTCATCGGATCCTCAATGCTGATTTCTCTTGCCATCATTATTTAGCCCCGAAGTGCTCAACGATCATTGTCACTGTTCGAAAGTTCTTCATCACGATCTCTTCATCCGGGATGTTACGGCCGATCATCAGCTCCACAAAGGCGATCAGTTTCAAGATATTTAACGAGTCGATCCAACCATCCTCGAATAACGGCGTGTCAGGAACGGCTCGATGCGTGGAATCCTTCAACAATTCGCCGTTGATATAGCTGAGCAACCTGTCGCGCGCGTCGCTCACGCCCCCGCGCCTCCTGCCAGGGGCGTGTGTTCACCCCAGCCGCTTTCCACCAGCCAGCGGACGACCCGTGGGTAAAACTCCAGGACGCTGGGCTTAAGAAGCCCCTTCGCTTGCAACGAGCGAGCACATTCGACATCGCTGAATGTTTTTGAATACACAAGCTGTGGAACGAAGTGTTTGATGATCGCAACGCTGCTTCGCAGGATACTATCGCCGACTTCTTCCACCGATCGAGCAAACAGTTCAAAGGTCGGCAGGTCAACAATGGCAGGCATCTCAATAGCGCGTTTTCTCCACGAGGGCCGAGAACGCAGAAACGCCTCGCGAGTCAATTCGAGGAGGCGAGCGAGTGTAAGAGCATTTTCGCCGCCACAGATGTGGAAGGTTCGGCCCGCCAGAAAGTCCTCCACTGCAAAATGCTCGACAGCCGCAGCTGCATAGTCCACCGCAATCAGGTCCACTAAACTGTCCGGTTTCCCTGGAATCATAGGCGCTAGCGAATTGTAGTATAGCCTTAGGGCATGGTGGATCGCCGCCATCCGCCTGACTTCGCCGGTTGTCGAACCGAGAACCGTGCTCATCCGGAGAACCGAGATAGGCAACGCGCTCATACTTTCGCGCAAGAGGAGTTCCGCCTCGTACTTGGACCGCTCGTACGAATTTACAAATCCCGAGGTATGATCCAGGTCTTCTTCGCAGATTGTTCCCGTGCGCTTGCCAGCAACATGGACCGTACTTAAGGCCGCGATTGCCTTGAGCCTTGGGCAATGCGACGCAAACGTAAGCAGGTTATTCGTTCCTTCGAGGTTAACGATACGCGCTTCATCGAGCGAGACCGAAAACCGCGTGTTGGCAGCCGCATGTACGATCACGTTGGTACGATCTAGAATTTCCCGACTGGATACTGGTGTTATCCCCAAATCCGGACCCGCGGTGACATCGCCGCGTACTGGCGTCACCTTGCAGGACAAGCCCGTATACTCGCTCGCGTGAGTGAGTGCGAAGATCGCCCGAACGTCATTCCGACGGGCTAGCAGCGGAACGAGCGCTTGCCCAATCATGCCCGTTGCGCCCGTGACTAGGATCGTGTGTTCCATCAATGTTCCAAAACCATGCAGGCCCAGTTTGCCCCGAACCCGAATGTGAACAGAAGCAGCTTGTCACCGTGATGCAGTCTTCCAGTCTCAGCAGCGTCTCGCAAATTGATCCAATTGTCCGCAGCGATCACATGCGCCATTTTGGCTATATTCTCGGCGAATAACTTTTCGCGATCAATTTGGATGAGACCGAGAAGTATCTCCCAGCTACGCAACGACACGTTGTGGGGAAGGATGCATGAAATATCTGAAGGATCCAGATCTGCATCCGCGAGAGTGTCACGAACGATGTTCCGCGCGGTGGGAAAATAAGCTGCGGTGATCTCGTTTTTTTGCGCAATCGAGTTCCAGTAGTATCCTTTAGTGACCTGCCGATATGCGAGGATGCGGTTGCGATCGCATCCTTTCTCCAGAAGAACGGCGCAAGCCCCATCAGAAATCACGTTATAGATCATTTCCCGCTTACAGCCTGCAGGCAACACATCAGAACTCACGCAAAGGGCCCGGCCGGCACTCTTGCTGGAAAGCAGAAAGTCCTTGGCAAGCGTTACCGAGGCCATCAAGCCCAGACACCCTACTTGGCTCACTCCGAAGGCAGTTGCGTGCGTCAGTTCCAACTCGTACTGCAATTGCGCAACGGGGTAGTTGAAAGCTGAAAGCGGATCGGGAGTCTCGACTGCATGGCAGCTCGGTGTTGCCCCGGCATAAAAGAGCGCACCTATGCTGGCCCGATCTACGCCTGTGGTGCACAGCAGCTTGTTGGTGGCAGCGGTCGCGAGAGCGTACGACGATTCGCGGCTCAGTCGCGCGCAGCTGAAGCCAAATTCAGACAACCTGGCTGCGGGGCTGTCGAGCAAGCCTCGCGCCTCCAGTTCGTCTACAGATACCGTGTCCGAACCCAAAACATACTCGATCGCCGAAATGCCAACTTGCATCAAATTAGTCCCCTGCTCTGAATTCGAACCCTCACAAACAACGCCCCTCCTAACCTTGATCGAATATAGTGCATTGAATAGGAACTGCTGGAAACCCTTGTGACACTTCTCGAAGTGTCATGCTTCTTAAGGCGAAAGCAGGCGGTCCTGAACTTGAACTGCGCTGTATTTGACACTCAGCTCGTCACAGATTTTGGTGCCAATCGTTGCCAGATAATTCTTGCCATGCATTTGAAAGCCGTGCCCAACAAAGAACACAAGACCGACGCTGAGGGCAATCTCATCGAAGGCGCTTAGAAGGACCTCCGATTACGCCGCGATGGAGTCAGACGGCGGGGAGCCCGAAGCTGGTTTTGGGATCTCCGCCGTGTGAGGAGATGGAGATGGCGGAACCGTCGACTCCACGGCACTCTGACAGCAGGTTCTGATCATGGCGACTCTCAGTTCCTCGGCAATATTCACAAAGGGCCAGCAGCAACCTACCGACGATTTGATTTGGCTGGACCTTCCAGAAGTGACGGAGCCGCTTGGCCTTAGAGGTACCGCCCGCATCCATCCCGACAGCCTATCCCAACGCTATCGAGGACGAATTCCTGGAAGGTTCTAACTGAAAGGTCAGAACATAGCCGCTGCCCAGACCAAGCAATTGCTCCAGCTGCGGTTTGTCCACATAAGTGAGGTTCGCCATTTGCTCAGCAATAATACCGCCGCTGCGCAGTCGGTGAGTATGTTGGCATTTCAAATCGGCACTCCAAGACCCGGGAACACCGCAGAAGCTCGCGAAAAGGTCTCTGATCCAGCCAAATGCTTGTGGATCAGATGCTCGGTGTTCGCCAAGGCAACTTCCTCATTGGGAATGGTTTCCGCGACGAATGCGGAATAGGTAATGGAAAACGCCCAAGGGGGCCGCTGGCCGACTTCAGAGGAGTGATCCAGCTGTGAGCGCAAATCATTAGATTTCCGCTCACTCCATTGCAGGCTATTTCCGGTTGTCCATCAGAACAAACGGAGCCCAGAAAAATGGGTGCACAAATGTAGTGGGAGCCCAAGATTCGCTAGATCTGGTTTTGGCTTGATTCTGCCCAATAGTATGTCCAGCTGCGCCTGCCGAAGGGCTTCCACCTTCCCATCGGCGTGTCTGTGGTGTTGATCTCGATCAGCTCCGTGAAAATCTCACGTGCCAGAGCACGGTCTTCTGCCGAGGACGTAGGCAGCGGGCTCTGCGCAAACAGTGCCGAGCCATGCCGCTGAGCCGGAGTTTCCAGTGGCGCGACCCGCTATACAAGGACAACAACACGGACGTCGCGAAATACGCCGACTATCACGACATGGACGGATTTCCGACTCCGCTGTCGATTACGCGCCTGCACAACGACGAGATGCAGCGGCAGTTGTACATCTACAAGGTGCATTACAACCAGGGTCTGCCGGCGGACTTCTGGGATATCAATGCGGTAGCGCAGAAGATCAAGAAGTAGGTCTGAGTTGGTTTGCACTCGGGTAGTGCTTGTTGAGGGACGGCCGAGTGGCCGCCCCTCGATTTGATTGGGCGCGGCTATTGCACTTGAATTGCGGTGAATATGACTTCCTCTGCCTGGGCGGAGCTCGACGGCCCGTTGTTGGTGCAAACCACGCTAAGCGTAGTCGCCGTTGACGAATTGACATAATAGCCCGCAAGAGGAACAGTGCCGGCCGCGAACGGTCCGATAGTTTGGAATGAGTATGGAGTTCCCGGTATGTATTGCCCAGCAACTTGGGCGTAACAACCGATTGTGGCTCCGCCGCTGGAATCCTCGTTATAGAGGACCAATTGTCCGCCCAGTACATACGTTCCAACGTTTTGCAGAACAATAGTCGTAACCGAAACGGGACTACCTTGGAGTTGGATTACAGTGACCGGATCAGCTTTAGCGAAGGATAAGACACCGCCGGTGGGTCCTTGTGGCCCGACAGGGCCTGCGGGTCCCGGGGCGCCGGGATTACCCATCAATCCTTGGGGGCCTGGATCGCCAAGCGGCCCTTGAGGGCCCACCGGGCCAGTCGGTCCAATTGCACCGGCGGCAGCCATCAGGCTCCAGCTCTGGTTTTTGTCGGGAGTGGGACCGTTTGGATTGGGGCCGTTGGGGACGATGGCAATGTAGGACGAGCCGTTGTAGGTGACGACGTTATTGAGTGCGTAGGTTGCATAGGGGTCGAAGGCGTTCAGAAAGCTGAAGCCGATCCCGTTTGCTCCGGCTGGACCGGGCGCTCCGGGGGCACCTGTGAGGCCGCGTGGGCCGGTTGGTCCTGCGGGCCCGGCTGGGCCAGCGAGACCTTGGACGCCAGCGGATCCGGCTGGGCCAGCGGGTCCCTGCGGACCGATCGCTCCGTAGGTCATATCGAATTCGACGCTGTTGCCCGCGCTGTTGGTCAGTGTCAAATTGAATGTGCCGGGCGTCAGGCCCGACGGCAGCGCGGCAACAACCTGGGTGTTAGAGACGGAGGTCACCGTCAGTGCCGCGCCGTTAAACAGGACGGTGGGTTTCGGTTTTCCCGGCTGAAAGTTTGTTCCGGTGAGAGTGACCTGGTTGGTGACGTAGTTGATGATGCCACTCTGCACGACCGGTGCGGCCGTGGCTGAAACAGCGAGCAGTGGTGCGAACAGAAGTAGAGCTATAACGAGAATCCTGCGCATGTAGTGGCCTCCTCGGGCGGGTTGGACAGGGTTTTGTGGAATGCGTCTCCGCGTCGAATCACGCGATGCCGGGCAGTGTGGTGGAAATGGGGAACGATGGCAAGGACGTGAATCGATTGGTTTGGTGAATTTTCTAGCCCTTGCAAGTTAAGGGGTTGCGCCGACCTCTTCAACGCTAGTGCTGTTTTCTTCACCTTCTTTACCTCGAATCATGTAAGACCGCGTGAACTTTGCACGGCAATCCGCGCGGCCGTCTCTTACCTATGCCGCGTCTTGATGCCCGAGCGTCGAAATGGCGCGCAGGCGCGCTCCTTCGAGACTGCGCAGGATACGGTAGACGATCTACCAGGCAGCATCAAAGGTACTCAAGTGGTGGCAGAATCCGGATGCACGCGCTGCACCCCTGGCGAGCGCGTGCATCGTGTGTTTTGCTTCACGGAATCGGAATTCCAACAGCAGCTGAGCTGACGCGAGTCAATAACCACCGCCCGTCGATCTTTTTGGCTTCACCGTCAAGGTCTACATGGCTTTTGGCTGTCCAGTTCGGTAGGCCGGTGGCAGCATTCAACGACACGTCGAAGTAATGGCATTCGAAATAAACCGATGATTTCCATTCTCCGTCCTCGCCCTTTACAGGGAAATACTTGGTTTTGTACGCCGGGGAAAGCGACACGAAGTTATTGCCTTTTTGTAATCCCCCGGAAACATACTTGAAGAACGTGCACAACGTGCCCTGTCGACCGGTTGCAGACGTGTCGAACGTGGGCTCAGGGCAACTTTCAGGATCATCCGGGTCGCCGTTGCCAATATAATTTCCTGCCGTTGTGGCAGTACTGACGACCGTAAGCTGGGCGTCTTTAGCCCAGATGGAAAGTGCCTCGCGGATTCGCTGAGTGATGACTGCCGGCGAATCGCCATTCACTGGATCGTGCACGCTGACCGCCGCGTGAAAGGTTGCGTGAAGCTGTTCCAGTTCAGTCATCTGGGCCAGTTGTTCGTCGTCGTCCCGCCAGTTATCTGCACGGGAAGAACCTGACTGCGCTACAGCCGGGACCGTAAGCAAAGCCCCAGCGAGAAGCATGCTCAGCATCGCTGTCAATTTCTTGAATGTCAACTTCATGTCCGTCTCTCCTTTGATTTGGGACGCGGTTGTCGTTCTTACCGCGCCTGGCTGTCGCCTTACCCGATATAGCGAGAAGCGCTGCCGAAACCTGCAATGGGAGAGAAACTTATTAGGGCGCCTGATCTTGAAACTGCTGGGCGGTGTAATATTTACGCAATCGGCCACTTCTCCGGCCCAGGGATCTGGATGGATGACGCTCTTGGACACGAGATCACCCAACTGCTTCAGGCATGGCGCCGGGGCGACGAAGGTGCTCTGGACAAGCTGACTCCTCAGGTCTATCGCGAACTGCAATTGGCAGCCAGGCGTTGCATGGGAAGGGAACGCGACGGCCACACGCTACAGACGACAGCGCTGATCAATGAGCTATATCTCCGTTTATCCGATTTAAAGCTGATCGACTGGCAGAACCGGGCGCATTTCTTCGCGCTGTGTGCTCGACAAATGCGGCGTATTCTCACTGACCAGGCCCGTGCCCGGCGATCCCACAAACGCGGCGATGGTGCAAACGCAATTTCATTGGACGATGCTCTGGCAGTCTCTCCAGAACCCTCCGCTGATTTGGTTGCTGTAGACGATGCTCTCAATCAACTGGCAAAGGTCGACGAGCGCAAGAGCCAGGTGGTGGTGTTGCGTTTTTTTGGCGGCCTTAGCGTTGAGGAAACTGCGGAAGCATTGAATGTTTCACCTGAAACCGTCGCGCGTGATTGGCGGTTGGCCAAGGCGTGGCTGATGCGGGCCCTAAGCCAAAACAAATCCGATGAAGCCTGAGCGTTGGAGCAAAGTCGAAAGCATTTTTCACAAGGCTCTCGAGGCGGACGAAAGCCGGCGCGGCTCTGTAATCGAAGAGTCATGTGCCGGCGATGAAGAGTTGCGCCGCGAGGTTGAATCGCTGCTGGCTCACCACAGCGACTCTGCCAGCTTCATCGAGCAGCCTGCATTTGCGGACCGAACGAACACCAGCAGCGTTCGGGCCGCGACGGGGCCGGTCGCGCCGAGGCCCGACCTGAAGGGCGTTGCGGTTGGGCATTACCGCATTCTTGAAGAAATCGGCTTCGGCGGCATGGGAGTGGTATACAAGGCCGAGGACACTCGACTTGGGCGTCTTGTCGCGCTGAAATTCCTACCTGAGCACATGGCAGCGGATTCTGTCGCGCTGGAGCGTTTTCGCCGCGAGGCCCGATCGGCTTCGTCGCTGAATCATCCCAATATTTGCACAATTCACGATATCGACGTGTACGAGGGCCGGGAATTCATCGTAATGGAATATCTCGATGGGCAGACACTCGCCACGTATATTGCCGGTCGGCGGTCGGTGGGCACTGAGTTCGTCGCGAAATTGGGAATGCCCATTGCCGAGGCGCTCGGCGCGGCACACTCCAAGGGAGTAATTCATCGCGATATCAAGCCGGCAAATATCTTCGTTACTCAATCGGGACTGGTAAAAGTCCTCGATTTCGGCGTGGCAAAGCTGGTAGCTGAGGCCAATCAATCCGACTCTACCCCGTTGACGGAAACAAACACGATCACGGGAACGCTGCCGTATATGTCGCCGGAACAATTACGTGGTGAGAATCTTGACACTCGGTCTGATATCTACGCATTGGGGGTCGTGCTCTACGAGATTGCAACGGGGCAGCGCTTGTATAGCTCATCGCTGCACGCGCGGCTGGTTGATGAAATCCTGAATGGTCCTGCTTCTCCGCCGAGCAGCATCAACGGAAAGCTGTCGGCAAGAGCTGACGACATTATTCTCAAGTGTCTCGCCAAGGACCCGGAGGACCGATACCAAACCGCTAAAGAAATCGCGGTTGACTTGCGGCACTTGGGCGCGCAGGCGACGAGCGGAGCGGCCTCAGCCGGGAAACCCGGCGTACGAACAAGAAGGAAGGTCCGGCTGTGGTTGCTTGCAGCCGCGGCGGCACTTACGGCAAATCTTGTCTTCCTTCTTGTCAGCTTGATCGGATCTCATGGCCCCACAACCCCATTGGAAACACGCCAGATTACTTTTACAGGTGACAAAAAAGATGGCGGATTGGTTACCGATGGGGCGCGGCTCTATTTTGAGAGCGATGGCCACCCCGTCCAAATGTCTGTAGCCGGGGGCGCTATGCAACCGTTGCAGGCGTCTGTATCGGGAATGAAGATTATAGACGTCTCTCCCGATGCTTCCCAGTTGATGATGTTCAAAGGGGATCTGAACGACGAGACAGATCGCGGCTCTATATGGACCATTCCGGTCCTGGGTGGCTCGCCGCGAAGGCTGGGGAACCTGATGGCGCGGGGCGCAAGCTGGTCACCGAATGGGAATTCGATCGTATACGCGGATTTGAACTCTATTTTTGTCAGCGATGCGAACGGGGCAAATCCCAGAGAAATCTGGAATGCGAATCACCAGGTTGACGGTTTGCCCCGGTTTTCTACCGATTCGAAGCGAATTCAGGTGACCGTGGAGGGAAAACACTCAGGCGATCCACTGCGAATTTTCGAAATGAATGCAGATGGCAGCAATGTGCACCCACTCCCTCTCGATTGGCCGTCTGACGCTGATCAACGAGATGGCCAGTGGACCCCCGATGGCAGACATTTCGTATTTGTCTCGTACCGTGATGGGTTCAGCAGCATTTACGAACTAGTTTCTCCCCCGTGGTTCGAATTCTGGAAGAAAGCCTCGGCCGTACGTGTTACGCCGGCGCAAATGGATGTCGTAGCCATGACTTCGACCAGGGACAGCGCCAACCTGCTTGTGATCGGCAGGATCGCGCAAGGATCGATGCAGGCTTACGATTCTAAAGGGCAACGTTTCATTCCCTTCTTGGACGGCCTGGCCGCTTCGAGTTTCGTGATTTCTCCTGACCGCCAATGGATGGTTTACGCCGACTACCCCCGTCATTTGTTATGGCGCAGCAGGCTTGACGGCAGCGAAAGGCTCGCATTGACAGACATACCAGCATGGATGCCGGAATGGTCTCCTGACGGTAAATGGGTGGTCTTTTGTAATTTCAAAGCAATTTACCGCGTCTCTATCGATGGCGGCGTTCCCGAGCAGCTTACTTCGGAAGGTGGCGATCTCGAGGTCAATCCCACCTGGTCTCCAGACGGGACATCCATCGACTTCAGTGACGTTCCGACTCCAGGACACTCCATTGGTATCAAAGTTCTGGATCTCGCGAGCAAAAAGGTGTCTGTGTGGGCGGGAACGACGGGTATGTATGTCCCTTCGTGGTCGCCCGATGGCAAGTACATGGTCGCAATCGCAAATCCACCTAAACGGCTGGTCCTCTATTCTCGAGAAACAAAAACCTGGAGAACCTTGAAACAATTTGGGGCTGAATGGGGCTACTGGAGGTGGTCAAAGGACTCCAAGTCCATATTGATGGCAAAAATATCCGCGGAGCCCGGAGAGCAACCGGGAGTTTACCGGTTGAATATTGCCGATGCCAAATGGACTCTGGTTGCCCTGTTTAATGGGTTGAGCGTTAGTTCGAGCCCCTTCGAGAACTTTCTCTCGATTACATCCGACGGGCGACCCGTTATGATGAGCGACACCAGCGTCGTACAAATCTATTCTCTGCGGTGGGATCCGCAGTAGCTTCTCCGGTCAGCAGTTGGTAATCGCAATATCCAGAAAGTTTTCGTCGCATCGCCGCACCGAAGCCTGGTTGAGGCAGGACTGCTGGAACGCCAACAGACAATGTACTTGTGATTTCGGGCAAAACGCTCCTTGAGCCATCGAGTTTCTCCAATGCCTCCAACACCTGACCGTAAAACCGCCTATCTGGAAATCTGGTTAGATCCGGATAGGTCCTGAGAAACGCCCTAGCGTCCGCGAGCCTCGCGAGAGTTGCTCTGATGCGCTCTCCCGTTCGATACGCGCCCTTTGTCTGGGCCGAAGCTACTGGGACGAAGTCGAGGAGCACTGCAGCGCGCCTTAGGAGCCGGCGCTTGGAAGCATCGCTGCTAAACAACATACAAGTTATCAAACCGACTGCTCCGACGCGCGCGAGCCTGTTCCAAAAAGCCTGCAATGCCAATTGGCGAGATCGGATGAGGCCGAGTCTCTGACGATCGCAAATTCTTCCCAAACACAGCGCCTAATCGAGCCCTGATATCGATCGACTTAATTAAAAAAACTCAACAGTGTCTGTAAATGATTGAAAAATAATGCTAATCGACGCTATTTGGCTGCAGAGGTTTTTGGAGTCTAATTGTAATTAGACACGGCGTGGCTGGCCCATGTCAGAAATGAGGACCTGTGACGACAAGAGAAAGACCGCCTTAACGCCAGCACGAGCCCTCGGCGCCATGCGGCCCGTGGGCATGCCGGTGCCTCGAGTGGGCGCCGGTCTGAGGCCTGTGACCCGAAGCGGCCCGACCTACGATCGTCGGTTAATTTTTTAGCACCACGATCACCGTCGGCCAAGAATCAACACCGGTAACCCCGGCCCAAGGATAAAGGACTTGAAGCAAGATGTTCGACGTATAGCCTCCCGCAAGCCCGAAGCAGCCCGGATCTCGGGCGTTCCCTCCCTCACCACTGACAACCTGATCTCAGAGAAGCGGCTTATCAAGCACGAGCCGCACATCTCTTCCTGCGGCTCCGAGCCGAGCACGAAAGGCGGCGGATCGAGGCGGATTCTTACACCCGTACTCGCCGCTCAACTATTCGGTTGCGATGACAAGACCATCACTCGCTGGGCAAGAGACGGTTACATTCCCGCCCATCCGATAGGTACAGGCAAGAAGAATTATTGGCGCTTTTTCGAGGACGAGCTTATCGATTGGCTGATGGACCAGAAGAATGGAGCGCTGGCAGCATGAACTCTCCGCAGATGACCCCTGAAAGCCAGTTGGAGGAGACCTCATCAGCCGTCACCAAGAAGGCGATTCGTGTCCGGGAGCAACGATATCAGCGAGGTTCCCTGGCCATATGGAAGCGCAAGACCCTGCCCAACGTGTGGATGTTCCGGTATTACACGCAGGAGGACGGACGTCGCGTCTACAAGAGACGATTCGTCGGCACGGTGCTCGACTTCCCGAAGCAGAAGGACGCGGAGAAGGCGATTATGCAGCTCCGGGTCGAGATCAACGAGGGAGCACAGTGTGCTCCCCTCAACATCGAGCTGCTTGCAGCTCATTACAAGAAGGAGGAATTGCCGCGCAAGGCATACGCAACGATCTTGGGCTACACAGAGTTCCTCGACGATCGCATTGTGCCTAAGTGGGGGACGTATCCACTCTCGGCCATCAAAAGTATTGAAGTTGAGAAGTGGCTGGAAGGCTTGAAGAGGAAGAAGGATGGCAATCCCGTCAGTCCTGCAACTCGATCTAAGATCCGTAACGTCATGTCAGCCATATTCGCCCATGCCATCCGATATGGTTGGGCAACTCACAACCCGATCAGCGCCGTTCGGACCTCCGCGAAACGACTGCACGATCCGGAGCTTCTCACACCTGAAGAAACGCAGGTCCTGCTGATGAGGCTCGACCAGCGTGAACGTGCAGTGGTTCTCCTCGATACTGGTACCGGGTTGAGGAGGGGAGAAGTCTTCGAACTTCGCTGGCGTGACGTCGATTTCGAGGCGGGTGTCGCCAACGTTACACGCTCTATCTATCGCAACGTAGTCGGCGATACCAAGACGATCGCGTCTCGGAAACCCGTGCCGCTTCATCCGATCGTCCTGGATGAGTTGAAGAAGTGGAGGGCGGAGTCACTGTATCAAGCCGACTTGGACTATGTCTTCGCCTCGGTTCAGATGAACGGCGCGCAGCCGCTTCAGCCCGACACGCTCTTCAAGCGGCACATCCGAACTGCCCTAGAGGGAATGGGCGTGAACAAGCGGATCACTTGGCACTCCTTCCGTCACGGCCTCGGCACGATGCTTCGTCAGATGAAGGTCGATGTCAAAGTCGCGCAGGAACTCCTGCGGCATGCGAACCCTCGCATCACGCTGGAGTTCTACCAGCAGGCTGTAACCGACGAGAAGCGCGAAGCGCAGGAGCTGGCTTTGAAGGGCTTTCTCGGATCAACTTTTCCTTCAGCACCCATGAACAACCAGATTGGAGTGAAGAAAGAAGAGGTCATGGCTGCAAGTCTCTGACCGTTAAAGGGAAGTGGAAGGCTTGATTCGATACGAACCAGCTACCTCTTCCGTTTCGATGAAGAGACCTTCACCGTCCGTACCGGAGCAAGAGGGCTTCTTCTCGAGCCTATCGTTTGGCTGAATAGGAGTGGCACGATTAGCTGTTGACCGTGCCTGGCAGGGTTGTAAACTCCTCGTCAGCCATCAGTGCGCTTTCAAAGGAGAAACTCCCCATGAAAGCGCAACGATACCAGCGAGGTTCCCTGGCACTGCGGAAACGCCAGCGTCAGCCTGATCTGTGGGAATTCCGTTTCTATACCGAGGAACGTGGCCGTACTGTCTATCGCAGGCAGCCGGTTGGCTCGGTAGTCGATTTCCCAACACGGAAGGACGCCGAGAAAGCTGTCGCAAAGCTCAGGGTCAAGGTCAACGATGGAGCGGCGTTCGCTCCCATAACGATCGAGCAGCTTGTGGATCACTACAAGCTCCACGAGCTGCCCGAGAACCACAGCTTCTCAACAATGGCAGGCTACACAAACATCCTCGATACCCAGGTACTCCCGAAGTGGGGTGAGTGCAGCTTGTCTGAGATCAAGAGCATGAACGTCGAGAATTGGCTTCGCGTTCTAAAAAAGAAGAGGGATGGCAAACCAGCCAGCCCTGGTTACCGCAGCAAGATCAGGAACCTCATGTCCGCGCTGTTCAGCCATGCGATCCGCAACGAATGGGCTGTTACTAACCCGATCACTGCGGTTCGCACCTCAGCGAAGCGGCTGCGAACTCCCGACATTCTCGCTCCTGAGGAGTTCAGGGCTTTGCTTGGGGAACTCGATCTGCGGGAACGTGTTCTATTGCTTCTCGTCGGAGCAACCGGGTTGCGACGAGGAGAATTGATCGCACTGCGTTGGAGCGACCTTGATTTCGAAAACCTCTTAGTCAACGTCACGCACTCGGTCTGGCACAGTATCGAGGGCAATACAAAAACCGCAGCGTCTCGAAGACCTGTTCCAATGCCGCCGCTAGTTGCGGCCGAATTGGAAAAATGGAGAAGCGAGTCCATCTACCGCTCCAATGAAGACTACGTGTTCGCGTCGGACTTGAAGAAGGGAACACAGCCGTTGCAGCCGGAGATGATCCTGCGGCGACACATAAGGCCTGCGTTGGAACGTTTGCACATCTCTAAGAGAGTAGGCTGGCACACGTTTCGCCATGGACTCGCAACGCTTCTCCGACAGAACGGAGTTGATGTAAAAGTCGCTCAGGAACTGCTCCGGCATGCAAACAGCAGGATCACCCTGGACATTTATCAACAGTCGGTTCCGGAGGAGCGGCGCGCCGCCCAAGCACTAGCGTTCCGCAATCTGGTAGGCGGCCCTGAAAATCGAACCATAAAACACCATGATTTGGAGGAAAAAGAAGAGGTCGTACTTGGAACTGCTTGATTCTGAAGGGGAAATGGTAGGCACGACTGGATTCGAACCAGCGACCTCTTCCGTGTCAAGGAAGCGCTCTAACCAACTGAGCTACGCGCCTGTAGTGCGATCTTGTCCAGTCTACCAGTATCAGCGCCGTCGCGAAAGCAGTGCTATTCCACTCACTCTCAAATGCTGTACCATCGCTATGATTGACGAGCTGACGTCCGCAAATGCAAGCCATGCCGGGTGTTACGCCTCCCCTCAACTGGGGCGCGTAACGGCGATCGGCCAAGAAATCGCGAAACGATGAGAGAAGTTCAAACCCCGCGACCAAACCCTCTCGGCACTGCGCCAAACCTACTCACCGTCATCCGCATCTGTCTTGCGCCACTTTTGGTTGCGGCGATTCTTGAGAATCGATTTGGGTTAAGCTTCGCTCTCTTTGTTGCTGCCGGATTGACAGATGCTCTCGACGGCTTATTGGCTCGTGTTTTGAAGCAGCGCACGGTGCTGGGCCAGTATCTTGACCCAATAGCCGACAAGCTTCTCCTCAGCACCCTTTTTCTTGTTTTGATGTACAAGGGGCTGATGCCGACAACGGTCACTGTACTTGTCTTTGGCCGAGACGTCGGCATTCTTCTCGTTGCGGCAGTCCTATACGCGGTTGTGGGGCGTCGCGAGTTTGGTCCGAGCATCTTTGGAAAAGCCAACACAGTTGCCCAGGTCATGGCGGTAGCGGTCGTCCTGCTCCACCAGATGGTCACTGCGCAATGGGTAGTTGTTTTACGTCTGGTAGCGCTTGACGCAACCATCGGATTGACCGTAGCCTCTGGCCTTCACTATGCGTGGTTGATCGCGTCCCATCGCAGCAGTATAAGCACAGTTGGTTCTTCTCCGAAATAATCGCGAGGCTTTCGTTAACCAATTAGATTGTGGCGTTTAAGGGCTCTTGGCGTTCCGCGGTCGCGGCGTTGATCTGCTCATTCATCCGCCTGTTGTTGTTCCTTCTCGGCAGATTCCTCAATTGCCATATCGTTAAACTCTTCTGAATCAAAGACATCGCCACATTCCAGGCATTCAACATACTCGGTGTCTTCTTGGCGGGAGACGATTCGCACCCTAGGGTGTTTGCAGGCGGTAACCATTGTTTTGAATTTTTGGCTCGTTTTTTTAGTTCTTGCCGCAGATTGTAGCGGCCTTTTCAGCAATTTCAAACGGCAATTTCGTGAAATTTCTTTCTAAAGTCCCTACGCAGGAGCTGAGAAAGCGGTTCCTTCGCTCCATAACAATTGAAAAGCCGACATTATTGGTCGTATACTAAATACGGACTGAACAAGTCGCATATTATGCTGAAGCTCACCAAGAAGGCTGACTACGGGTTGATGGCGCTCAAATATCTGGCCGAACGCCCGGATACGGCTGCCCTAAGCGCCAAAGACATCGCGGATGCCTACGGCATTCCGGCCCAGTTGTTGGCCAAGATTCTTCAGCAGCTGACCAAGTCGGGTATGTTGAAGTCCCACGCCGGCATGAACGGCGGATACGCACTTTCAAGGCCAGCCAGCTCGATCTCGGCTTATGAAGTAATTCTCGCGATCGACGGCCCGTTTTTCATTACCTCATGCACCAAGGGCGCCAAGGGATGCGACCTGACGCCGAGTTGCACAATCAAAGAACCGCTGGCACGAGTGAATGAAACGATTGCCGGCGTTCTGAAGAGCATCAGCATTCAGGATCTTGCTGAGCACGAACATGCGCCAAGCCCAACGCATGAACACAAGTTGGTTTCGCTAACGGTTTAGCGAATAACACTTCGCATAGCCGCGGAGCCACAACAAGACGGAGAGTCGGATGAGCACAGTTACGAGTCACATTGAAGTGCCGGCAGGCGTCACGCTGCCCATATATATGGATAACCATGCCACCAGCCCAATGGATCCCCGCGTGCTGGAGGCGATGCTGCCGTTTTTCACAGCGAAGTTTGGCAACGCCGCCAGCCGCAACCATTCATTCGGGTGGGAAGCGGAGCAAGCCGTCGAAACGGCGCGGGAGCAGATCGCCAAACTCATCGGTGCAACCGCGAAGGAGATCATCTTCACCTCCGGCGCAACCGAGTCGAACAACCTCGCCATCAAGGGCATCGCGGAGATGTATCGCGAGCGGGGAAATCACATCATCACCCAGGTCACTGAGCATAAGGCCGTCCTTGACACCTGCAAGCGTCTTGAGAAGTACGGCTACCGCGTGACTTATCTGCCCGTGAAGGCCGACGGCCTGATTGATCTCGAAGATTTGAAACGGGCCATCGACGACAAGACGATTCTGGTCTCAATCATGGCCGCCAACAACGAAATCGGCGTGCTTCAGCCCATTCGTGAGATCGGCAAAATCTGCCACGAGAAGAACGTCATCTTCCACACCGATGGGGTTCAGGCCGTAGGCAAGGTTCCAGTAAATGTAATTGCCGACAACATCGACGTGCTCTCGCTCACGGCGCACAAGATATATGGGCCCAAGGGCGTTGGTGCACTTTACGTTCGTCGTCGCAACCCGCGCGTGCAAATCGCAGCGCAGATTGATGGTGGCGGCCACGAGCGCGGCATGCGTTCAGGCACACTCAATGTTCCCGGCATCGTGGGACTCGGCAAAGCCTGCGAAATTGCAAATGCGGAAATGGAAAACGAAGCTGCCTATCTACGCGGCCTTCGCGATCGCTTGAACGACAAGCTTCAGTCTGAGCTCGACTACATCCACGTCAACGGATCGATGGAGCATCGCCTTCCCGGCAACTTAAACGTGAGCTTCGTCTACGTTGAGGGCGAATCTCTGTTGATGGGCATCAACGATGTCGCAGTCTCCAGCGGGTCTGCCTGCACCTCGGCAACATTGGAGCCATCCTATGTGCTCAAGGCACTGGGGTTGGGCGACGACGTTGCACATAGTTCCATTCGCTTCGGGCTTGGCCGCTTCAACACACAGGCTGAAGTGGATTATGTAGCGGCCAAGGTCATCGACATCGTGAAGAAACTTCGTGAACTCTCACCACTTTACGAAATGGTGAAAGAGGGAATTGACCTGACCAAGATTGAGTGGCAGGCACACTAGGAATTGGAGTTAAACCCCGGCCACAGTTAATCGTGAACGGGTGAAAGAAGCATCGGCGGGCATGTCCGCCGAATCTAACAGAACAACGCGGCTTCCCCGCGGGAAGGAATTCGGAAATGGCATATAGCGATAAGGTCGTAGATCACTACAACAACCCGCGCAACGTGGGCACGCTCGACAAAAGCTCAGGAGATGTAGGTACAGGTCTCGTCGGCGCTCCCGAGTGCGGCGACGTCATGCGTCTGCAAATCCGTGTCAATCCCGAGACTCAGGTCATTGAAGAGGCCAAGTTCAAGACCTTCGGCTGTGGCTCGGCAATTGCCAGTTCGTCACTCGCTACCGAGTGGATTAAAGGCCGCAAGGTCGAAGAAGCCCTCGAGATTAAGAACACCGACATCGTCAAGGAGCTTTCGCTCCCTCCCGTCAAGATTCACTGCTCGGTCCTGGCTGAAGACGCCATCCGGGCGGCGATCGGCGATTGGAAGAAGAAAAACGGTGTCGCGGAAAACGTCGCTGTGGCTGCTGAGGCAAAGTAAGCGCAGTTTCAAGGTAAGAAGGAAACAATGTCGAACTTTGTATCAATTGAATCGAAGCCGGCGCAGGGCGCAAGCTCTGCACCGCCGCAGCCGGTAGCCGTTTCGGCATCGGCTGCGAATCCAGCCGCGCAGGGTCTTCAAGTCACCGACCGCGCTGTGAAGCGCATCCGCGTGGCGATGGAGAAAGAGGGAGTCTCGCCCACTGAAGGCGGACTCCGTCTAGGCGTTATGGGCGGCGGATGTTCGGGACTCTCTTATTCCATCAAGTTCGATTCGCATCCCCGCGAGCGTGATCGTAT
Source organism: Telmatobacter sp. DSM 110680 (assembly GCF_039994875.1). Classification (GTDB taxonomy): domain Bacteria; phylum Acidobacteriota; class Terriglobia; order Terriglobales; family Acidobacteriaceae; genus Telmatobacter. Next base: position 1,345,282 of record NZ_CP121196.1, read on the forward strand.
TTACGAATTCGACGGCGTGCGGGTCTTCGTCGATCCCAAGTCGTTCGTATATTTGCACGGCATGACGTTGGACTATGAAGAGACCTTGATGCGGCAAGGGTTCAATTTCATCAATCCGAACTCCTCGCGCTCCTGCGGCTGCGGTTCATCCTTCTCATAGTCCTCCGCTCTGGAGTCTCCTCATGTTGAAAGTTCTCGATTCTGCAGTACCGGTTGCGTGCTGGTCGTGCGCCGTCGCGCACAACGATGCGACGTTATTCTGCCCGCACTGCAGCAAAATTCAGCCGCCTCCGGGTGGCGATTACTTTTCTGTCTTCGGCCTGGTGCCGCAACTGGATCTCGATCTGGGCATGCTCGAGCATCAATTCCACAAGCTCAGCCGCAAGCTCCATCCCGATCGCTTTGCCCGCGCGCATGAAAAAGAAAAGCAGTGGAGCCTGGCTGATACCGCTCTGCTCAACGACGCATATCGCACGCTGAAAGATCCAATTCGCCGCACAGAATATCTACTGAAGTTGCACGGCGCAGAGATCGGCGAAGAGCACGCAGGAAAGGATCGCAAAGACCAGAAAGATCCATCGCGCGTTCCAGCCGACCTGCTCGAAGAAGCATTCGACCTCAACATGCAGCTTGAAGAGATGCGCATGGCGAAAAAGATGGGCGACACCGATCCCGATCTCCAGTTGAGTCTCCAACAGGCAAAAAAGAAATTCGATGGCCTTCTCGATGACGTTGACCGCGACCTCCGCGCTCAGTGGAAGGTGTGGGATGCAGGCTGTGAGAATGCTCGACAGGAATCGCAGAAGAGAATGGTGGGCCTGCTCGATCGGCGGCGCTACATCGGCAATCTTGTTCGCGACGTGACAGAAACGCTGGGAGCCTAAGAGGAACATGGCAGAAGGACGCGTAGTCGGAATCGACCTGGGAACAACGAATTCCCTGGTCGCCTATATGGAAGCGGATAAGCCGGTGGTTATTCCCGGCGTTGACGGCTCAAATCTTGTTCCGTCCGTAGTAGCACTCGACCCCATGCCGGCCGATGGCAACAGACCTACCGTGACGGTGGGCAACAGCGCGCGCCGCGTGCTTATTGAAACGCCTGAGCGCGTCATCTATTCCGTCAAGCGTCTCATGGGTCGTGGGCTTGAAGAAGTACAAAGCGAATTGAAGCTTTTCCCCTTTCGGCTTGCCGATGACGTAGAGGCAGGGGAAGTGCCCCGCGTCCAACTCGGCGAACTCCGCTTCACACCGCCAGAGATTTCCGCGTACATTCTGCGCCAGCTCAAGCGCAACGCTGAGCGCTTTTTCGGATCGCCGGTAACTCAAGCAGTCATTACCGTTCCCGCGTATTTCAACGACGCACAGCGTCAGGCTACGAAAGACGCAGGTCGCATGGCTGGCCTTGAAGTCTTGCGTCTGGTAAATGAGCCAACCGCAGCAGCGCTCGCTTACGGACTCGACCGTGCCAACGTTGGGACCATCGCCGTCTACGATCTCGGCGGCGGCACCTTTGACATTTCAATCCTCAAGCTCAACGATGGAATCTTTGAGGTGCAATCCACCAACGGCGACACGCACCTCGGCGGCGACGACATCGATAACCTGCTCCTCGCAATCGCTCTCGACGAAATTTACGCGGAGCACGGAGTGGACTTACGCAAACACCCGAGTGCCGTACAGGCCCTGCGCAAAGCGGCCATCGACGCGAAGATTAGTCTCTCTAATGAGCAAGTCGCTCGTTTCGATATCGAACTCCCCAACGGAGATCGCTATCAGCGCGAGATTCCTCGCGACGTTTTCGAACAGTTGATTGAGCCAGTGCTCAGCCGTACCGTCGGTCCTTGCAAACAAGCTCTCGCCGATGCGGGCATCACTCCCGAACAAATCGACGAAGTGGTAATGGTCGGTGGATCAACACGTATCCCTGCGGTTCGCAAACTGGTCGATGACCTGTTCCATCTGGCCGCTCGCGGCAAGAAGCCGCACATCGAATTGAACCCGGATGAAGTTGTTGCGCTTGGCGCGGCCGTGCAGGCCGATATTCTCGCCGGCGCCTCCAAGACGACCGAAGAGATGCTGCTGCTGGATGTCACGCCTCTCTCCCTCGGCATCGAAGCTCTCGGCGGAACCGTTGCGAGAATTATTCAGCGCAATTCGACAATTCCCGCATCGGCCACAGAGCACTTCACCACCGGCGTCGATGGCCAGACCAACGTTGCAATCCATGTTGTACAGGGCGAACGCGAATTGGCGGCGGATTGCCGCTCTCTGGCGCGTTTCGATCTCAAGGGCATCCCTCCCATGAGCGCCGGTCTCCCTCGTATCGAAGTGAAGTTCCTCATCGACGCCGACGGCATCTTGCAGGTCTCCGCCCGAGAGCAACGCAGCGGACAGGCCGCGCAGATAGAAGTCAAGCCGACCTATGGATTGACTGATGAGCAGGTAGAAAGCATGATTCTCGACTCATTCGATCATGCGGAAGAAGATTTCGCCAAACGTCTGCTGATCGAGGCACGCAACGAGGCCGACACAATTCTCTCCGCCGTCGAGCGAGCGCCCGAGAATCCGGCATGGCAGCAATTGCGTGGGGAAGAGCAGGCATCAATCATGGCTGCGCAAAGCAGGCTTGCAAGCGTGAAGCAAGGCGACGACCTCGCCTCCATTCGCGAAGCGACAGCAGCCCTCGATCTGGCCACGCGCCGTTTCGCGGAGTTGATGATGGATTCCGCCGTTACAACAGCGATCCGCGGCAAGACGATGGACGCTGCTGATGAAGATCTGGGAGAAGAAGTAACCGCCCCACACCCCATGGCCCGCGCCGAGTTCAAATAGCGCGACGAGAACGGAATTTGAGGATCGATTTATGAGCGAAGCAAACACCAAGAATATTCCCCTGGATAAGCTGGTCCGCGTCACCTTCATGCCTGAAGGCAAGACGGTGGAATTTGAATTCGGCACCCTGCCCTACGACCATCACGGCAAGCCGATGTCGTTCCTTGACGTGGCCGAGAACTTCGGCATCTTTCTCGATCACGCTTGTGGCGGCGTCTGCGCCTGCACCACATGCCACTTGTGGATCAAGGACCAGCAGGGAATCAGCGAAGCCGACGACGACGAACTCGATCGCATGGATATGGCCGCCGATCAGCAATTGAATTCGCGCCTCGGTTGCCAGGCCGTCATCACCAAGCCCGGCAACTACGTAGTCGAGATCCCCAAGTGGAATCGCAACTACACATCAGAAGGCAAGCCGCTGGCGATGGCCGAAAACAAGTAGCGGCGCAAGCTTGGGGGCCCCATACTTTTCACGTCCTTGTGGAAAGGTGGGATCGCACGATATTCGTTCTATCAATTCAAGGAGCAAGCATGCCCCGCGAAATTATGTGGACCGACTCAGAAGAGATCGGCATTCAACTGCAGGAAAAGTTCCCCGAGATCGATCCGCTCACTGTCCGCTTTACGGACCTGCACAAATATGTGACTGAACTGGAAGGCTTCGCCGACGACCCCACCAAATCAAATGAGTCGCGCCTCGAAGCGATCCAGATGGCGTGGCATGAAGAGTTCGAAGACGCGAAAGGCTGAAGGTCTTTCGTCTTAACTCTGCTTACTTGAACCGTAGCTCTGTCATTCCGACCGACCAACGGGAGTGGAGGAATCTGCAGTTGCTTTTTCTGCTCGAACCCCAACATCATGCGGCCCCGCTAATCGCGCCATCCCTCACCCCACCCGAACGATCCCTCAAAGTGCTGGAACTCCCTTTCCATTCCCGGCACCTGGTAAACACTCACAACATCGAACCGCACCGGTGGCGCTGTCGCCTGCGGAAGCTGCCGTATATATCGCCGCGCCAGGCGTCGCAGTACGTGCCGCTTGTGTTCATTAACGGCCACTTCAGCAGGCGTCAAGTCGTGAGCCGTGCGAGTCTTCACTTCAATGAAGCAAAGCATCGGCCCGTCCCACGCAATCAAATCAACATCGCCCGGAACATCGCCAGAAGACCAGCGCCTCGCCACAACCGTGTAGCCCTTGCGCTGTAGATAAAACAACACCGCGTCTTCGCCTTCGATGCCAACAGTAAGGTGCGCAGGCAAACTCCCAGCGCGGCCGCGTTTCTGCGACAGCCAATGCAAGCCGTGCAGGGCTCGCTCCATCCACGCAACCCGCACCAGTCTGATTGATTCCATGCAAACCATTCTGCGCCGTCATTCGACTCAAGCGCAAACGGCAGCAACAAAAAACGCCGCGCATATGCGCGGCGTTTTCTGCGAAGCAATGTGAACTCAGGCATTGGCAACCGCAAGTTCGCCGGAATGAGCGTGCTCTTTCTCCACCTGCGTCAGGCACTCTTCAAGAATATCGAGCGCGACCGTTGCTTCTTCTTCACTCACCACCAGCGGTGGGCAAAGTCGAATCGACGTTTCGCCGCAGCCCAGGATCATCAGCCCCTTCTCGAAGCAGAGAGTCTCCACGCGATTCCTCAATGCAGTTGCGGGCTCACGCGTTGTTTTGTCCTTCACCAGTTCCACGCCGATCATCAGTCCACGCCCACGCACATCGCCCACCATCGCGTGAGTCTTCTTCCAGCCATGCAGGCGCTCCAGCATCTTTGCGCCCACCTTCGCAGCATTATCAATTGCCTCTCGTTGCAGGATGTCGATCGTCGCCAGCGCTGCGGCGATCGAAACTGGATTACCGCCGAACGTCGACGCATGCGACCCAGGAACCCAATCCATAATCTCCGCCCGGCTCATGCAAACCCCAAGCGGCATCCCACTGGCAATGCCCTTCGCCATACAGACAATATCCGGTTGCACGCCTGAGTGTTCGATTGCCCACCATTTGCCCGTGCGACCAGCACCAGACTGCACTTCATCCACCACCAGCAGAATCCCGTGCCGATCGCAAATCCACCGCAACTCGCGTAGAAAATTATCTGGCGCAACCACGTATCCGCCTTCACCCTGAATCGGCTCTACAAAAATCGCAGCTACCTCTTCCGGCGGAACAATGGTCTTGAACAATTTTTCCTCGATGTAGCGCGCACATCCGAGGCTGAACGCTTCCTCTTCCTGTGGACCACCCGTACATCCGCGATACGCATATGGATAGCGCACATGCGTCACGCCCGGAACCAGCGGCGCGAAACGCCGCTTCTGCTGTGGCTTCGACGCGGTCAGTGACAAAGCGCCCATTGTGCGGCCGTGAAACGCACCCAGGAACGCAATAATGTGCTGCCGCCCCGTGTGATATCGCGCCAGCTTCAACGCGCACTCAACGGCTTCCGCGCCGGAGTTCCCATAGAAAAAGCGATGCGGCCCCGGCATCGGCGCAACCGCTGAAAGCTTCTCTGCAAGTTCCGTGAGCGGTTCATTGTAAAAATCTGTCCCGGAAATATGAATCAGTTCTGCCGCCTGCTTCTGAATCGCAGCAACGACTTCAGGATGACAGTGGCCGGTCGAAGTCACGGCAATGCCGGCAGCAAAATCAATGAACTCGTTACCGTCCACATCCTCGATGCGCAGGCCGCGTCCGCGTTTTGCCACTAGCGGATAGGAACGCGTATAGCTCGGAGAGATCAGACGATCGTCGGCTTCCACAGCGGCCTTGGCCTTGGGGCCCGGCAATGCGCCGATCAGCTTTGGTCCAAACTTGGCATGCAACTCTTCTTTATTCATCTCTAGTCTCCTCGTCAGATTCGTTTTGGCAGCGCCGGGTGTGGCGATGCCGCGGCCCAGGGGTGGGTCATTTACGTTCCGCAGACTGGCAAAGTCCACGAGAGAAGGCGAGGGCCTTCGGCGGTCAGGAACTAATCGCCGCCGAAGAGACTAGGTCGGGTACGGGTCGGCAGGACGCGCAGGTGGCGTCGAGGGCAAATGCTCCGTGCGCGCGCCCGCGACCAGCGTTTTGTCGCCGGTACCGGCTGCAGTGCGCATGAAAATTGCCTTTGCATGGGAAGCCCCGCTGGTCGCAGCATAGCACGCGTCCACAATGACTTTCCATCAGTTTCGCGCTTGCAGCAAGAGGGACATGCCCTTCCCCGCTTATGATGGGGTGCCACCCTGGACGTAAATTACAGCGGCGAATCGATGCAAACGCCGCATCCAACTGACTTTGGTGGCTATCGAGATCGGGTGACGGAACTGGATGACGAAGTTAGGCCTGGCAAACTGGCTACTGGCAGATCTTAGGCTCCCCAAGGGAGTGCATGAACCGGCTGAGCCCGTGCACCCGTGGTGGAGCGTCATGTGCCTTACGGGAGTGGATTACTTCTCGACGCTGGGGTATCAGCCCGGCATCGCCTTTCTCGCAGCCGGTGCACTCTCTCCCCTTGCGACCCTTGTACTTGTACTGGTCACGCTCTTCGCCGCTTTGCCGCTCTATAAGCGCGTCGCGCAGGCTAGCCCCAACGGACAGGGCAGCATCGCCATGCTCGAACGCCTGTTTCCAGAGTGGGGTGGCAAACTCTTTGTCCTTGCCCTTTTGGGGTTTGCGACCACCGATTTCATCATCACCATGACCCTCTCCGCGGCGGACGCTGCGGCACACTTCGTTCACAATCCGTTCGCGCCAAAGTGGCTCTCCAGCCAGATGCTCGTCACCCTGCTGCTGCTCGCGATTCTCGGTGCAATATTTCTGAAAGGCTTCAAAGAAGCCATCGACATCGCCGTCATTCTCGTCGCTGCCTACCTGGTGCTGAATGCAATCGTCACGGTCCGGGCAGTGATGGCGATTGCTCAACATCCCGAGGTAATTGGAAAATGGAAGGCCGTACTCTTTGCCCAGCATCCTCATTGGCTCGGCATCGTTGCCGTTTGCCTTCTCCTTTTTCCGCGTCTGGCCCTGGGTTTGTCGGGATTTGAAACCGGAGTCGCCGTCATGCCCCTGATCGCCGGGGCCGATCTTGACGCTCGCATTCGCAACACGAAGAAACTGCTCACGACGGCCGCCGGCATCATGAGCGTCTTTCTCATCGCCACCAGTTTTGTGACCACCGTTCTAATTCCTCCGAAGGCTTTCGCAGACGGCGGCGAGGCCAACGGACGTGCCATGGCCTACCTGGCGCACCAATATTTCGGCAGCGCCTTCGGATCTGCATATGACATCAGCACCATCCTGATTCTCGCCTTTGCCGGAGCGTCCGCAATGGCCGGGCTGCTCAATTTGATTCCACGCTATCTGCCGCGCTTCGGCATGGCGCCGGAGTGGGCGCGCGCAGCGCGGCCATTAGTGCTCGTGTTCATGGGAGTGGCGTTCTTTGTCACCTTCGCATTTCACGCCAATGTCGACGCGCAAGGCGGAGCCTACGCCACCGGCGTGCTGGTACTGATCACTTCCGCGGCATGCGCCGTCACTCTCGCCGTATGGCAGTCTCGTCTCCGCTGGGTCTTCGTACCCGTCACGCTCATCTTCATCTACACCACGGGAATGAACATCTGGGAGCGTCCAGAAGGTTTGAAGATCTCCTGCATTTTCATCGCAACCATCATGTTCGTCTCCTTTATCTCGCGTGCCACGCGCTCTACTGAACTCCGCATCACCGGCGTCGATTTCTCGCCGGAAGCACTCAGCATCATCAAGTCGTGCGGAGATCGCCCGCTTCGCATCATTCCGCGCCGGCCTAAATCAATAGCAACCTGCGACGACCTCGACAATATCGAAGCGATCGTGCGCAAGTACCATGCCCTTCCCGAGCATGCGCCGATTGCTTTTCTCGAGGTGGAGCGAACCGATGCATCGGAATTCAATCAGCGCCTGTCCCTCGACGGGCAGCGGGTTCGCGGGCATTGCATTCTTCACGCACGAAGTCCCATGGTGGCGAACTCCATCGCCGCCCTGTTGATCGAGATCGAGAAAATCACCGGTCAAGTGCCGCACATCTACTTCAAGTGGAAGGAAGGAAATCCGGTAGCGAATATCTTCCGCTTTCTCTTCCTCGGCGAAGGCGATGCAGCGCCGATTACGCATGAAGTCTTGCGAAAGGCAGTTCCGGACATCTCGCACCGTCCAGTCGTGCACGTGAGCTGATGCCTTTGCCGCAGTAAATGATCAGTGTGCATTCCAGTGCATATTTTCAAATGCGTCATTGATGACAAGCTACGATGGAATCACACGTGGCCTCCATCAGCCGAGAAGCGAGTCATCCCGCGAGCAAGCCCGCGACGAAATTCTCCATCGCGATCGCGTTCGCGGGCGTGTACTTCTTCTGGGGATCGACTTACACGGCCATCCGCATCGGTGCTGCCGAAATGCCCGCTCTTCTCTTGGCCGGCACGCGCTTTCTAATCGCAGGATCCATCCTGATGGCGTGGTGCAGATTTCGCGGATTGCGCCTTGCATTTCCTGCCCGAACCATGGTGATGTTGGGCGTCCTGGGCCTGTTGCTGCTCGGCGGCGGCAATGTGGGACTGGTCTACGCGGAACGAACGCTGCCCAGCGGCTTCTGTTCTCTGATCCTCGCCGTAATTCCACTCTATGTAGCGCTTATCGAAATGTTTCTTCCCGGTGGGGAACCAATGCCGCGGCGCGGATGGCTCGGCATGACCATCGGCTTCATCGGTTTGGCAACCCTGCTCTGGCCCTCGTTGCGAACTGGTTTCAGCGGAGATCGCTCGCGTTTGCTGGCCATCTGCGCATTACTCGCGGGAGCGCTCTCCTGGACGATCGGCAGCATTCTTTCGCGTCGCAGAAAGTTGCCTGTGAATAGCTTTGTCGCCGCATCCTGGCAGATGCTCGCGGCCGGAGTCTTCAACACTGCGGCCGGAACCGCCCTGGGTCAATGGCCCCAGTTTCACCTGAACCGTACTGCGATCGGATCGTTGGCATGGCTCGTCACCGGAGGCTCATTGCTTGGCTACACCGGCTTCATCTATCTCATCGAGCACGTACCCGTGGCCAAAGTTACGTCATATGCCTACGTCAATCCTGTAGTCGCGGTGCTTCTAGGAATTCTCTTGTTGCACGAGCGCCCCGAGCCAGCCGAGTTTCTGGGAATGGCCGCGGTCGTCCTCGCTGTTTTCCTGCTCACCACTGCGCAGATGAAAGCCAAGCCTCGGTCGGCATAAGCACTTGAACAATTCTCGGCGCTCGGCGTCTAGGGGCGTTAGTTGGACGGTTTCTTGTCAAAGGTAGTTGCCGGAACCAAAGTGGGAAAGGAGTCGTTGTCCAGCGAAACGGCACCGTGCTCAAAAGACTGTAAGTCGGCGGGGTCGGCCGCGAAAAGCATCCAGCAAACGGCGCCATTCTTAAGCATGCTGCATACCACATCCAAAGTCTTCTTCACCTCTGGGTGAGCGATAGAAGTTCCCAAGCCGCGCTCAATCCAAAAACTGTGGGTTCCCAATGCATATGCGGCGTATAAGGGATCGGCGACTGTCCAAGTCTTCTTGAGGCTCTGCGCCACACCTCCGGCGAATGAGGCTAGATCGCTATCGGAGAAACGATGTCCATAGCAATCAAATGAAAGCGCAACAATGACTACGGAGGAATCTCCGCGAGTAGCTTTGAACGGGAGTTGAATGCATGAGAGAGCGGTCTTTTCCTTCTCGGAGGTCGCCTTCTTTTCTGCCTGCTGCTGCACCACCGGCAGCATTGGTTTTGTATCGATGATTTCCCAATCCGCGGGAAGAGCGTAGCTGAAGCCCAATTCACTCGTGAAGCTTGCAGGCTCTCTGTCCCCGCTTCCTTGCAGCACAGGGTTAGAGTTGACTGGAGGAGTGGATTTGGTTTGCGCAGCCGCCAAGCAGACACACGTCAAGAGAGTCAGTATTGAGATGGCCTGAGTCCGCATGATGCAGCGAGTCTACCACGGCTTAGGACGGCTTCTTATCGAAAGCCCTTGCAGGAACCAACTCTGGAAAAAAGTCTCCGTCAAGCGTGACTGCGTCTCCTTCGAATTGCTTCAAGGAGTCATTGTCGCCAGCCACGGTCATCCAGCAGACAGCCGCTTTCTTCAGGAGGCTGCATGCGATTTCAAGTGTGTAAGGCATCTCAGGATGCCCTTTAGGATTGCCCTTCGCCCGTTCAATCCAGATGTTGTGACTTCCCATCGCATAGGTTCCGTAAACCGGATCGCTGAAGTCGAAAATTGCCCGCGGTCCCTCGGAGCTTCCTTCCGCAAAGCCCGGCAGGTCCTTGTCCGTCAGAATCTGTCCAAAGCATGCGAATGGCAGCGCCATCGCCGCCATGAAAGAAGGCGGAGATCCATGCCGGGCGCTGATCGGAATCTGAACACAAGCGATTTCTTTCCTCTCATCATCGGTCTTCGCCTTGGCCATCTGGTTCTTCTTCACTTCAGGCAGTGTCGCTTGAGTATCAATCGCGTCCCAGCCAGCAGGGAGGTGGTAAGTGAAGCCAAGAAACTCAGTAGACGGGGCGGGAAGAGCCATCTCCTGTGCCAGCAAAGGCGCGCCAATCAAAATAAATACTGCTAGATAAGGACGAATATTCATCGCGCGCCAAGTCTAACACGCTGCAGTTTCTTCAATTGTTCGCGTGTACCCCAGAGGCCACTACTGAAGAGCCAGTACCGAAAGCGCCGATGCGACGCCGCCGAGTGAAAAGATGATGCCCAGATACCAGTAGATCCGGCTGCGCGTAAGCAGCGTGACCGACGTGATCACGAGGCCGATTTCAAGCAGCGCTTCGGATAGATCGAATCGATTAGCACGAGCTTCGGCTTGTTCGACTTTTTCTTCCAGCGTCTTGGCCTTCTCCTGATCTTCCTTCAGATCGTCGTTCCACTTAGCCTGGTGATCTGCATAGTGCTTCAACGTATCTTGTGCCTTTTGCTTGTCGGCGACGGTTAGGCTATTCAACAGGTCGGCGTTGAGGCTTGTGTTGTAGGCGCGAATCTTCTGACTTTGATATTGATTCCACTGATCCGTCGCCTTGTTCTGGTCGAGCACAGCCTCAGTGTGAGTGCGATGGCCAAGCACGGTCATAATCGCCACCAGCACGGCCAACACGCTCATCGTAAACGCTACCGGACGCAATTCCGACTCGCTTGATCCGTGCTCGGCGTGCTCCTTTAATTCCTGAACTTCATTGGGTTCCATGGCAGCGTGGCCACCTCCGTGGCGTAGGTGTCGGGGCAAACTCATTTCCGCTTCCAGCGTACCCCGTCTTTCGAATCTTCGATGATGATTCCTTTTTCCGTCAGCTCTTTCCTGATCTGGTCGGCGCGCGCAAATTCACGACGCTTCTTGGCCTGATCCCGTTCCGCAAGCAGCGCGTCAATCGCTTCATCCGTCAGCGACTGCTGCGCCAGCAACTCCGGCGCAACGTCATCGAGGCGTCCCTCTTGCTTGGCCCACTCCACGGCACGCCGCATCGGCTCCGTATCGTGGTCTTCGATGACTGCAAAAACCGCGTCAAAGCTGGCCAGCACTGATGCCACCGCCTCGCGATCCGATTGGTAAAACTTCCCCTGGTCCATCGCCGTGTTCGAAAGCCGTACCAATTCAAAAATGGGCGCACGTGCCTCGGCGGTGTTCAGATCGTTGCCCAGTGCCGCCAGGTAGTCTTCATGAGCTTTCTTCGCGGCTGCCTGAACCTCAGGATTTTCGCCGTCCGCAAACGTGCCCTTTACCAACCGGCTGTTGAATGTACGCAACCGGTCTATCGCGGCAGTAGCATCAACCAGTCCATCAAACGTAAAGTTAAGCTGATGCCGATAGGGAACTGAGATCAAAGCCAGACGTATCGCAGAAGCTTTATAACCCTTCAACAACAAGTCGCGGAGCGTATAGAAATTTCCCTCGCTCTTCGACATCTTGCGCCCATCCACCAGCAGAAAACGCACGTGCATCCAATGATGCGCCAGCGGCTTGTGCGTCACACTCTCGCTCTGGGCAATCTCGTTTTCATGATGCGGAAACATCAGGTCTTCGCCGCCGGCATGCAGATCGAAGCTGTCGCCCAGAAATTTCATCGACATAGCCGAGCATTCGATATGCCAGCCCGGCCGACCGCGCCCAATCGGTGTGTCCCACGATGTCTCGCCGGGCTTCGCGGCTTTCCACAGTGCAAAGTCGCGCGCTGAGTCCTTCTCGTACTCGTCCACATCCACGCGGGCACCGTCCTCCATCCCGCTTAAATCCTTCTTGCTCAGCTTTCCGTATTCCGGGAACGCCTTCAGACGGAAATACCATGACCCATCTTCCGTTCGATAAGCCGCCCCCACCTCGGCCAGCTTCTGAATCAGCTCCACCATCCGATCAATGGCTTCGGTCGCGCGAGCAATAATCTCCGGCCGCTCCACTCCCAGTGCGTCCAGATCTTCGAAAAACGCATTCACATACTTCGGCGTATATTCGCCGATCGGCACACCCGCAGCGGCCGCATTACGAATGATCTTGTCATCCACATCCGTGATGTTCATGACGTGTCGAATCGGCATCCCGCTCAGCTTTAGAAAACGCCGCAGGACATCGATCTCAAGAAAAGTCCTGAAGTTGCCGATATGCCCGTAGTCATAAACCGTAGGCCCGCATGCGTACATGCGAAGCTCTTTCCCATCCATCGGGACGAGCTCATCCACTTGGCCGGAAAGTGTATTGAAGAGGCGCATAGGCATTGGGCGGGCAGGCAGGAGACTCATATTTCGGGTCAAAATCGAGGCCAATTGGTCTTAACGATTGTAGCAGTGGGGATTACGGGTGGGGTTCCCGGTTACCTTTGTGGCTGAAACGGTGACCACTCCTTCGTCGTATGCTTGCTGCAGGCGGCGTGCGGACATCAGCCAACCGATGGAAGATTACGTATTATCTTTGCTTTGCGACCCGGACACGCGCTATGCCCTGGAGATGGCAGGTGTCAACCTGCGCAACACGGCAACCGGCCGCATCTATCCCATACGCGACGGCATTCCCCTCTTTGTCAGCACCGTCACCGGCTCGAATCTCAAGTACCAGATTCTTTACGATCGGATCGCCCCCGGCTATGACCTGGCCGAGCGTCTCTATCACTGGTTCACCCGCAAGCCTAACTATCGTCTTGACTTCATCAGCGAACTTGAACTGAAGCCCAACGCCCGCGTGCTCGAAACCTCCGTAGGAACCGGCGCAAATCTTCGCTACCTGCCCCGCGACATAGATTTCTACGGCGTCGATATCTCCTGGGGGATGCTCCGCAAATGCCAGCGCAACCTTCTCCAGTGGAAACGCAATGCCCATCTTTTCCAGGCAGAAGCCGAGCGTTTGCCGTTCAAGGTTGAAGCCTTTGACTGCGTTTTCCACGTTGGCGGAATCAACTTCTTCACCGACAAGACCCGCGCTATCAAGGAAATGATCTGGGTCGCAAAACCCGGCACCAAAATCGTGATCGTCGACGAAACCGAGAGGGCCATCCGCGAGAACTATCAGCGAACCCCAATCGTGAAGAATAGCTATGGACCAGGCAGCGAAAAAGTAAAATGCCCCATCGACCTCGTCCCCCCGGAGATGAAAGAGATCTCCGCCCGCGAAATCTGCGGCGGCAAACTCTACTGCCTGACCTTCCGCAAGCCACACTGATTCGCCAAGAGGTTCCTTGTTGCGACTCAATCACCAGCCAGAGGTGCGCTGCTAACACATCATTCCGTTCGCAAAGCCTGCATTGGATCAATCCTGCTGGCGCGGCGTGCAGGCAACCAGGCAGCGGCAATGGTCATGCAAACGACGGCTGCTATGGCAATGGAGATGGAGACCGGATCGAGCGGGCTGAGGTCGTAGAGCAGGCTCTTGAGGACGCGCGTTGAGCTGAGCGCAAGGGGAACTCCAATGGCGAGTCCCACAAGCAGCAGTAGAACGCACTCGCGCATCACCATCCAGAGCAGATTGAGCGACCGTGCTCCTAGGGCGACACGGATGCCCAACTCGCTGGTGCGCCGAGCCACTGAGTAGGAAAGCAAGCCGTAGATTCCGATGCAGGCGAGTAAGACGGCCAGAATTCCGAAGAAGCCGGAGAGCCGGGCGATCAGCGATTGTGTGGCGATCGAGCGGTCAACCTGCTCCTGGAGGCTGGTTACGGTATTGACGAGGATATTGGAGTTGATCTCGGCGATGGCCGCGCGGGTTCGCGAGACGATCTCCTGGCGGTTTGCGCCGGGAGCATAGCGCACGATGAAGTTGCCGAAGAAGCCGAGGCTTTGGCTGCAGGGAAAGTAGGCGGCCATCCGTGAGCCTTCGCTGAGGGCGAAGTACTTGGCGTCCTTGACCACGCCGATGACTTCGATTTCGCCGAGATGGTCGGGCGTTTCTCCGATGCCGAAGTGCTGACCGATGGCCGAGCGGTTCGGGAAGAAGCGGCGCGCCATGGTCTGGTTGATGACGGCGACCTTGGGTGAATTCTGCAGGTCTTGCGAGTTATAGGTCCGGCCTTCAACCAGAGGAATGCCCATGGCGGAGAAGAATCCGTTGCCGGTGATATTGAAATTGACTGCTTTGCCGTTTGCGGGTGTTCGTGGAACGCCTTGGAAAAGGACTTGATCCGACCATCCGCCGTCATTAAAAGCAAAGAAGGCGAAGCTGTCAGACTGGACCCCGGGGATGGCGCGCACGCGTTCTTCGATTTGCTCCTGCAAACGGACCGAGCGGATTTCGTCAGCGCCGTGAGGGAGATTGGCTGTGCTGGAGTCGAGAGTGAAGATGAGCGCGTTATGCGGGTCAAAGCCGGTATCGACGTCATAGAGGTGAATGAGGCTGCGAACGAAGAGTCCGGCGACCACCATGAGCAAAACGGAAAGCGCGACCTGGCCGACGATGAGCGAGCGAGCCATGACGCCGCGTGTGGATACAGAAGAGCTGCCACGGCCATCTTTGAGAGCGGGCGTGAACTCGAGATGGGTGGCGCGGAATGCCGGAAGGGTGCCGAAGAGAAGCGCGGTGAGAACGGTGAGTCCGAGCGTAAAGGCAAGGACGCGCAAATCGGGCGTGAGATTCAGGGGCACAGGATCGGGGCCGGGCGCAGCCATGTTGAGCAGCAGAACGCTGGCTCTCCATGCCAGCGCGATACCTGCCGCCGCGCCCACAACAGAAAGAACGACAGACTCGGTAAGCAGTTGAAACACAATGCGCTGGCGCGAGGCGCCGAGAGCCATGCGCACGGCCACTTCGCGCGTGCGCCCGACACCGCGGGCGAAGAGCATGTTGCCGATATTGGCGCAGGCGATTAGAAGCACCAGGGCGACGATCGTCATAAGGATCTTGAGCGGCGCCGAGAATGCGTAGCGCAGAGGGCAGACTCCGCGGGCTCCCGGGGTGAGTTCAACAATCGCGTGGGCCAGATCATCGAGGTGCTTTTGCGAAGGTTGCGCCCCGAGGTAGCCGCGAATGATCTGCTTGAAGAGGAGATTGGTTTCGGCGCCGGCCTGAGCTGGAGTAACGCCGGGCTTGAGCCTCCCAATTAGATAAAGCGATTGATAGAGCTTGCTCCCGATAGCGTCTCCGCCGGGACGTGGGAAGCCCTTTTCCATGGAGAGCGGAATCCAGAGATCGGCGGATCGGCCGACAGTGATTCCCGAGAATCCAGGTTTTGCCACGCCCACCAGCGTGTACTCATGTGATTCAATGCGGATGACTTTGCCGAGCGCGGCGGGGTCACCATTGAGATGGCGCTGGAACCACGCGTAGCTGGCAACGGCAACCGGGCCGGCGCCAGACGCGCTGTCATCGGATTCATCAATCGTGCGGCCCAGAAACGCCGGCACCCCGAGAGCGGAGAAGTAACTGCCGGAGATCAGATTGATGTGGATGGTCTGGTAAGCTCCGCCTCCAATCGAGGCCTTTGTCTCGATGGGAGAGCTGTCCACCGCGGCGATTCCGGAAAATGAGGTATTTTTTTGGCCAAAGTCGTGTAGAAACGCCTTGGAAAACAAATCCATGGGCCCGTCCGGAATCGAGAGCGTGAGACCCTGTGCCCTGCCGTCGCCGAATAATTGCAGTTCCTCGGGATTGTGCACCGGCAAGGGGCGCAGGAGGATGGCATTGAGCAGTGTGAAGATGGCGGTGTTGGCGCCGATGCCCAGGGTCAACGAAAGAATGGCAACAATGCTGAAGCCGGGTGAATTCCTGATTTGGCGAACGGCATACCGGATGTCCTGCACCATCGATTCGACCCACAACGTGCCGCGGCTCTCGCGACAATCCTCTTTGATCTGCTCGATGCCGCCGAACTCGAGTCGGGTGAGCCGGCGTGCCTCATTCTCTGAAGCGCCGGACCGGACCTTGTCGGCAACTTGCGATTCGAAATGGAACCGCAGCTCTTTATCGAGATCGATTTCCAAGCGTTTGCGCGCGAATAGTCTACGGAGCCAACTCATGAGATTTCCTCCACAGTGCCTCTGAAAATGAGGTCGACCAGGTCGGTGAGGCGTTTCCAGTTCTCGGTTTCGGTCCTAAGATGAGCTCGGCCCTTTGCGGTGAGTTCGTAGAACTTGGCTTCCCGTCCGGTCTCAGTCGCTTGCCAATTAGCGGCCAGGAACTTTTTGTATTCCAAGCGATGAAGGGCTGGATACAGCGATCCCTGCTGCACCTGCAGAGCCTCGCGAGATATTTGCTGAATTCTCTGCGCGATGGCATAGCCATGAATCGGGCCTAGCGCAACAACCCTCAGGATCAGGAGATCGAGGGTGCCCTGCGGGAGATCAAATCTGCTTTCAGTCTTCTTCATACCTGTGGCTTCTACATATACGTCGGGAGATGTAGAAGGTCAAGGTATTTCGAATCCAAAAGCTGAATTCCCTAAGGTACGGACTAAGAAAGGCTGATGTACATCGATTGCCAGGATGACAATGCGCTGACCCAAGTTGCATCAATCTTGAATGCTTGTCTGACCGATCCCATACTGTATTGCTGCTTTGAGAACGTCGACTTTTATGTCTGCTAATGTCTTGAATTTGATGCAATACCCTGAAACGCTTGCTTTGCCGAGATTCCGCCCGTATGTCTGGGCCAGATACTTCTTGTTCTCTATTCCCATAACGTAGACGGAAATGCCTGTTGTATTAGCACTGACGCCGATTTGATAGAACTCCCTGGTTTTTCCATTGGCATATTCACTAGTTTGAGATCCATAGCCGATGTTTGGGTTGGAAACGATCTTTCCTTTCTCGTCTTTTCCATCTAAGAACCACAACTTACAGCCTGGCATCAACGCCACAATCATGCTATGCAGCTCTCGCATTTCGCCACGTTTTGGCTCCGGCTGAGCAGCAATGTAATCCTTGATTTGTTTCTGCACCGTCATGTTAATCTCCTCGGACTTGCGGAACGCGCGCGTGCCCCCGGCTCTCAAGTACACCAGCTTCTAGTTGCCGAGGGCGAGCGCGGGCTCTGCTGAAAGATCCGTCGCCGCAAATTCGCCTGCCGTAAATCGTGGCCATGCCGCGGCTGCGATCATGGCGGCGTTATCGGTCGAAAGCGCGAGGGTAGGGAACGCAATTTGCAGGCCGCGGCGCGATGCTTCAGCGACAAAGCGCTCACGCAGCTCACGGTTCGCCGCCACGCCACCCGTGACGAGAATGCGCTGGGCATCCAGCGACTCTGCTGCTGCGAAAGTCTTCTTCATCAGGTCGCCGATCACCGCATGCTGAAAGCTGGCTATCAAATCCAGGGTCGGTTGCGGACACAATGCGAGAGCTGCTTCTTTCGTCTGCGGGGGGCGTCCTGCAGCGAGCATTCGCGGTACCCGTGCCGTCGCTTCATCGCGCAATCCGTGCAACTCCACATAGCGCAGAACCGCAGTCTTGATTCCCGAAAACGAAAACAAAAAGTGCGGATCGAGTGCAGCGATCGGCGCAGTTTTTGCTGCTTTAGTGCGCGGCGCCTTTCCCTCGAGGTGCGCCTTAGTTTTAATCTGCGCAAACGCAAACGGTACGGCATGCGGATCGCCAAATCGAGCCAGCGCATCGATCCACGGCCCACCGGGATATCCGAGCCCAAGCAGTTTCGCAACTTTGTCGTAAGCCTCCCCAGCCGCATCATCCAGGGTTCGGCCGACCACCGAGTAATGCCACATCCCGTCCGCGGGCTCCGCGAGAAAAAGATGCGTATGCCCTCCGGAAACCACCAGAGCCAGCGCTTGTTCATCCAACGGAAGCGCTGCGCGTTGGTTCTGCAAGGCAAGCGCTTGCCTCTCCTGCAGCAGCACTGCATGAATGTGACCTTCGAGATGATTCACAGCAATCAGCGGAAGCCCCTGGGCGAACGCCAAAGCTTTGGCATAAGTAATGCCGACCAGCAAGGCTCCCGCGAGTCCCGGCCCCGAAGTTACGGCAATCGCATCCAGATCGGTGAGCGTGACGTGAGCCTCGGCAAGCGCAGCGCGAACCACCGGCACAATAGCCCGCAAATGCTCCCGGCTAGCCAACTCCGGCACAACGCCCCCATAGCGAAGATGGGTCGCGATCTGCGAGGCAACAACCGACGACAGCGTCTTCGCCCCACGTTCAACCACTGCCGCGGCTGTCTCATCACAAGACGATTCAATACCGAGGATGAGGCCGCTGGGCATAATTCAAGTCTAACGGCCTCGAATCTGCCGCCTGGGAAGAACTATCCTGAAAACGAACCATGTTGCCGGACTCGCCCCAATTCGGAGCAGCCCTTAATATCCTCAAGGTTTTGCGCGCCGAGGGATATGAAGCGTACCTTGCCGGCGGATGCGTTCGCGACCTGCTGCTCGGTCGCGAACCAGAAGACTATGACGTAGCCACCTCCGCAACTCCAGACGTGGTCCTGCAAATGTTCCCTCGCACCTTCGCCGTAGGCGCGCACTTCGGCGTGGTGCTGGTTGCTGATGGATCGCCACAGATCGACTCCGAAGGATCACGGGGCGAGAAGCCTGTCACTGAGGTGGCGACCTTCCGCTCCGACGGCGTTTATTCCGACGGTCGCCATCCCGATGAAGTTCGCTACACCAAAACGGCCGAAGAAGACGTGCAACGTCGCGACTTCACCATCAACGGTTTGCTCCTTGACCCTTTGCGTAACCCAGGAGACATGCGTTCGGAAGTCATCGACTACGTCGGAGGCCTTGACGATCTCGACGCAGGCATCATCCGCGCCATCGGCCGTCCTGAGAAGCGCTTCGAAGAAGACCAGCTTCGCCTACTGCGCGCGGTCCGCTTCGCCGCGCGCTTCGGATTCAAAATCGAACCATCTACGGTCGCAGCCATTCGCAAACTTGCGGCCCGCATCCACGCCGTAAGCCGCGAGCGTATTCGCGAAGAGTTGACCAAGATGCTGACCGAGGGCCACGCTCGCCGTGCCTTCGAACTACTCGATGAAACCGATCTCCTCGTCCAGGTTCTTCCAGAAATCTCAAGAATGAAGGGCGTCGTGCAGCCCCCGCAGTACCACCCCGAGGGCGACGTATGGATCCACACCCTGATGCTGCTTGAGCAACTTGAATCAGGCTGCGCATTGACGCTAGCCTGGGGTGCGCTTCTTCACGACGTTGGCAAGCCCGCAACCTTTCGCGAAGCGCCCGACCGCATTCGTTTTGACGGCCACGTTGAAGTAGGCGTTGCCATCGGTGCCGAAATCTGCCGGCGCTTTCGCTTCTCCAACGAAGAGACACACCAGATCCTCGCGCTCATCGATAACCACATGCGCTTCGCCGACGCGCCGCGCATGAAGGCTTCAACGCTCAAGAGATTCTTTCGCCTGAACAATTTTCCCGAACACCTCGCGCTCCATCGCATGGATTGCCTTGCCGCGCACCGCAATCTCGAACTCTGGAACTTCGTCCGCGAGCGCTACGAATCAACTCCGGAAGATGTGGTTCGTCCCAAGCCCCTGGTCACGGGCCGTGAATTGATAGCTGCCGGTTATACGCCGGGCTCGGCATTCAAAGAGATGTTGCAAGAAGTTGAAGATGCACAGCTGGAGGGCTCAATTCAAACTACTGAAGAGGCTCTTGCTTTCCTGCGGCAACGATTCCAGCCTGCCGTGTGATCTTGCGTGCGCGCTGACGCAGGAAGCACAATTATCCGACAGCGATGGCTGACAACCGCGGTATTGCATGCATTATGAATACAACTCCGCTTCCCATTGCGCCGATGTGTTGAATCGAATTATGAGTGAAAGGAAGAAAATGGGCCCCTGCAACGGTCGATTATTTGCTGTTGTTTTCCTGATCTTGTTCCCCATTCCGGTATTGACGGCAGAAAGCCGGCAGGATGTCTCGGAGGGTCCATCTCTGAAAGTAACATCGACCTTGGTCACACTCGATGTCACGGTCTTTGACAAGAATGGGCAGCCGGTTGTGAGTGGGCTTTCGAAGGACGACTTCAAAATCACTGAGAACAAGCAGCCGCAACGCACATTTTCTTTCGAACCGGCGCAGCTTCACATCTCCGATGCGAGGGCAAGCAGCCTTAAAGGGAATAGCCCAAAAGACAATCGCGACGACCGGATTCCTCTTACAGTTTTTGTCCTCGACAGGTTGAACTCAACAGTTGACGAGTTTGCGCAGCTACGCGAGGCAGTCCGCACGTTCCTGTCTCGCCAGGAAGATCAGCTGAGTTCCCCTACCGAAATGTTGGTCATTGGAAATGATTCGCTGGAGATGGTGCAGGGTTTCACGCGCAGCCGCGACGATCTGCTCTTCGCGTTGGATCATGTGGAGACAGTGCTCCCCTTCAAACTCATGCACAGCGACTTCGACGGCGAGCGCGCGCATCAATCCATAGACGCCCTTGAACAAATCGCCGTGCAAAACAAGGGCCTGCCGGGCCGCAAAAATGTGATCTGGGTTGGTCCCGGTGGTCCAAATCTTGACCGTGCCGCCTATGGCACCGTGCTGGATTCTTGGCAGCCGTACATTCATGCTGCTGTCAACTTGCTGGTGAATGCACGCGTCAGCCTCTTTGTGATTTATCCGGGAATGAAAACCTCATCCCAGCTAATTGCGGCTGATTCTCCCGGTGCTGCAGCAGAGAACTTCAGTAGCTCCCGCGACCACGACATCGGTAACAACAATCCGCACACTGGAGATATCAACTTTCCGCTATTTTCGCGAGAGACGGGAGGCGCTCTCTTTTACGATCGAAACGATCTTGATCAGGAGATAGTAAAGTCCACCGAAATCGGTACCCATTACTACACGTTGACGTACCAACCGAGCGATAAATCTGCGGATGGCAAATTTCGTGAGATTCATGTTACTTTGCGCGATCCGAACCTCCGTGCCGTTACAAAGAGCGGATATTTCGCCACGGATCGCCGCACGCCCGTCGATCCTCAGCAAGTGCTGCAGATGAACGTTATTGAGGCGGCGCGTTCGACGATTCCCTTCGAGACCCTGAAGTTGCACATATCCGATGTACTCCGTCGACCCGAATCGCACATGGCTCAATTCATCGTCCATGTAATGCCCAGGAATCTTGGCTGGCTGCCAACTCCTGACGGGAAGAAGACGGCAAACCGCGTGCTCGCGGTTATCAGCCTTTCGGATAAGAGGGAGATCCTTGCATCGAAGCTCGAAAAGATGACCTTACACTCTGCCGCGAATGATCCAAATTCTCTCTCTGAAGAAGTGCTAGTCCGGCTGACAGCGCTTGTTCCGCCGAAGACTCACGAGATTCGCATTGTGCTGGAGAGTGTGGATGAGGGGCGCATGGGAACCGCCGATCTGGGCCGGAAGACAATCGATGCCGCACCTGCGAGGCCGCCTTCCAATGGCTCACCAGGCGCGGGTTCCTAACGCCCGCACACACTGCGCCGCTAGTGCACGCGTTTCAACGTCCGATTCCACCGGGTATCGGTAAAGAAGCGCAACGCCACATGCCCGAACCACGCCACCTGGTTCACCAATCCCTTTTTGTCCTGCTGATCTTCAGGAGTTTTGAACGACCAGTAGTTGAACAGCGGCCGCCCCATGATGTTTTCGCGCGGCACAAATCCCCAGAAGCGCGAATCGAGACTGGCGTGGCGGTGATCGCCCATCATGAAGTACTTTCCCGGCGGCACCACGAGGTCGCCGTTTTCAAGATGACTAGGCAGATCGACGACCCAGGGAGTCAAGGCTCCGTGCGAATCTTCCACGGTCGGCACCACAGAAGGAAAGTCGTCGACATAAGCCTGTTCGCTCGGCGCAATCGGCGTGTCGAGTCCATCCTTTGGCATCGGATGCGCAACGCCATTGATGAACACGGTTCCATTCTGAAGATGCAGATGGTCACCAGGCATACCGATGAGCCGCTTTACAAGGATGAGAAAAACGGGCTTTCCGTCGGCGTCTGGTTCCGGCTCCGGAAGGGGACGGATGAAGACCACAATGTCGTTGCGTTGCGGATCGCGATGATGAATGAGCGGTATCCAACGCGATGCCGGACTGAACGTGATGCGATCGACAAGCAGGTGGTCGCCGATCAGCAGCGTGTCCTCCATTGAGCCGGAAGGAATTAGAAAATTCTGGCCGAGAAATGTCAGCACGAAAAGTCCAATCACGAGCACCGAACAAATGCCGGCAAATGCCTCCAGTGGGGTTTCTTTTACTTCTAACTCGGGAGTCGGACTTGGATCTTCAGGCAGCGATTTGCGATTGCGTTTTTTCGGCATCCAGCTCCAGCTCGCGTATCGGAACGACTGCACCTACTCTATCGCAACCAGCGTGACGACGGGCACTGCCAGGTGTACCAGCGGATGCGATAAAAACTGTGTGGTCTCTTTGGCGCCGAGCAGGAATTCGGACCACATTCTGATCCCCGGAAAGTGAGATCGATCTTGACCGTTGCCGCAGAAACCCGAAGTGTCGTTGATTTTCAGGCCGCCTGGGCCGAACTGGATTTGCCCGTTCACGTTCGCGAAGTATTAGCAGCCGCCCCCTTGATGCAAGTGCCGGAAAACCGGCCGCAACTGCTCGACTGGGCGCTGGGCCGTCCCACAGGTACAACGGATTGGCGACTCGGCAATCGCGAAGACCACGGAGTCTACGAGGCCATCTTTCATGTGCCGGGTAAGCCCAACGGTCTGGGCCGCATTGTGGAAGCCGTCGTGACAAAGGCTCGGAATGGCTTGGCAATCAACTTCCCCGATCCAGCCATGCGCCGGCGCGATCCTGATGCCATGGTGATTGGCGACTCCCTTCCAACCGACAAGCCAACTTATGAAGAGCGCTTCGGCCAGACCTTTGACGGCACGCGTCAACAAACGTTGGACTGGCTCAAGACGCAGGAACTCGTGGCGATGCCTTTCTATGCCGGGGCCGATGCTCTGGGTTATGGGTCGCTGCTGATTGTGCCTCGCCAAGCCGCATTTTTTGCGGCAGCATTGGCTGACTTGCAAGGGATGATTCCGCGCAGCCAGGTGCCGGCGGATTTCAAAATTAGTGGAGGCGTTCTCTTTGTCGCGCCACCGTTTCGTCATACGCATTTCAGCGGGCGACAGGTTGTGGTACACGATCGCACTACAACGCATCAGGAGATCTTTGCCTACAATCTCTATCCTGGTCCCAGCGCCAAAAAGGGTGTCTACTCCATGCTTCTCGACATCGGCGAGCGCGAAGGCTGGGTCACGAATCACTGCGCTGCGGTTGCTGTCGTCACGCCTTATGAGAATCAGCTGATTCTCATGCACGAAGGCGCCAGTGGCGGCGGTAAGAGCGAGATGACTGAGCATATCCATCGCATGGAAGATGGCCGTCTCCTGATTGGTCGCAATGTCATCACCCAGGAAGAGCGAACGCTGAATTTGCCGGAGGCATGCCATCTGCGGCCCATTGCCGACGACATGGCTTGCGCACACCCGAGCTATCAACGCCCGCACGGCCGGCTCACAATCGCCGACGCTGAAAACGCCTGGTTCGTGCGCGTGGATCACATCCACAGCTATGGAACCGCGCCGAATCTCGAGCGGCTCTGCATCGATCCACCGGAACCGCTGATCTTTCTCAATCACTACATTGTTCCCGGTGGCACCTGCCTCACGTGGGAGCACGTTGAAGATGCTCCCGGCAAGCTCTGCCCGAACCCGCGTGTGATCCTTCCGCGACACCTGCTCGAAGACATCGCGGGAGGACCGCGCGCCGTGGACGTTCGCAGTTTCGGAGTGCGCTGCCCGGCAACGCATCGCGATAGCCAGCTCTACGGCATCCTCGCAATGCTTCATGTTCTCAGTCCTGCGCTCGCGTGGTTGTGGCGGCTTGTCGCCCCGCGCGGTCACGGCAATCCCAGCATCCAGACGCAGAAATCCAAGGAGATGCAGTCAGAAGGCGTTGGCTCCTACTGGGCATTTGCCACGGGCCGTCGCGTCGATCAGGCAAATCTGCTGCTCCGTCAAATTGTGGACACACCGGAGACGCGCTACGTGCTCATTCCCAACCAGCACATCGGCGCGTGGAAAGTTGGTTTCATGGCTGAATGGATCGCCCGCGAATACCTCGCACGTCGAGGCAGCGCGAAGTTTGGCCGCGAGCAGGTCGATGAAGCGCTGTTCCCGCTCCTCGGCTATATACCCAAACAACTCAAAATCGAAGGCTCCATGATTCCACGAGTTTTTTTGCGCGTAGAAGAGCAAATCCAGGGTGGGATGGATGTCTATGAGGAAGGCATCCGCCAATGGCGCGAATTTTTCGCGAGTGAGCTAAAGCAGTTCCTCGTACCCGATCTCGATCCGCTGGGGCAGCGCATCATTGAGGCCTGTCTCGATGGCGCGCATCAGGAAGACTACCGGAAGTTGATTCCGCATCCGATGTTCCGCGACGATGAGGTGTAACCAACTGCCTTAAACAATCTGTCGTCACTCCAGACCCGGTCGAACTTGAGCCTCGGTATTGCCGCAGCGTGTCTCCGGTATCGCGAACCATAACAACGTCACCGCCACCACTGCTACCGTTGCGAGTCCGAGAAACGATGCACGGTAGCCCAGGTACTGAATCATCGTGCCTCCTAGGGTATTGCTCAGTGCAGCGCCCACCCCAACCATCGTCGCCAGCGCCCCTGAAGCCAGATTGAAGCGCCCCGTACCTTCCGTGCGGTCCTTGATCACGAGGATGGAAACGACTCCGAAGATTGCATTGGCGACGCCGTCGAGCGTCTGAATTGCGATGAGTGCCGGTGCCGAGGAGGTGAGTGTATAAAGCGCTCCGCGTAGCGGTAGCACCCCGAATCCCAAAAGCAGGAGAGATTTTCTGCCCTTGCTTTCTGCGCGACGGCCAATCCATGCAGCAGAAACGGTGATTACCAGCTGCGTAACAATGATGCACGCGGACATAAACGGAGCCGCCTCTTGCGGTTTTCCCTTCGCTAACATTTCACCGAGCTGTGGCAGCATGGCGGCATTGGCAAGATGAAAAAGAAAAGCGCAAATGAGGAAGAATAAGATCACGCGATCTTTTAAGAGTGCCGGAACGCCCTTAGTAGTGGGCGTCTCGCCGTCGCGTGTTGATCCACGTGCTCGTGCGTAATCAATCTCACCGGGATCAATGGCAGCTAGTGACAATGCGGTGGGAATAGCCATCGCGATTGCCACGCCGAATATTGCGTGATAACCGAGCTTGTAGCTTACATATGCGACGAGAAGTGCCGTGAACACGTTGCCGCCAGCGTTGAAGGCCTGGTTACGCCCAAATTGCTTGTCAAAGGCACGCGCACCCACGATGCCTAGGGTAATAGCCGCGATCGCAGGTGCGAGAAACGGAGCGGAGGCGCCGATGAGGAACTGCGCGGCATACACCGTGACCGGGTGCAGCGGCCCGAGCAGC
Source organism: Telmatobacter sp. DSM 110680 (assembly GCF_039994875.1). Lineage (GTDB taxonomy): Bacteria > Acidobacteriota > Terriglobia > Terriglobales > Acidobacteriaceae > Telmatobacter. The sequence goes on from NZ_CP121196.1 coordinate 1,370,968, forward strand.
AGCAAGGCGCCCGCAACCAGCACTCCCAGGCTAATGGCGATGACCGAACGTTTGCCATGGGCCGCATCCACCACGGCTCCGGCCGGCGTTTGCAGAGCCACCGTCACGAGTCCGCCGAAGGTGAGCGCAAATCCAACCCGCGCTGGATTCCATCCACCAGCCGCAAGATAAGCGGCTAGGAACGGTCCCAAGCCCGTTTGTACATCAGCCAGAAAAAAATTAAGCCACTCTACCCCTCGCAAACTGCGCCGGCCAGGCTGCTTCGACTCAGACAAAAAAACCTCACCGCAATTGCAAACCAGGAGCGAGGCTACACGTGAAGCAGAAGCCTCAAGCAGAATTTGATGCGTCCTTTTATGCGCGGAAGCTGGCCGCCCGGGAAAAATCAGGAGTGAAATGGGGATCGCAAATTGATTGCATCCAATTTTCCGGAGATGGCAGATGTGTAAGATCAACGTCTTCGAATTGAAGGAAAGATTCGAACAGCAACTTGTACAGTCCGCGTCTGCCCGCAAGCCGCTTGTGCCGGGCGCGCAGAAATCCGAATCGGAACGAAGAGCCACGCTCGCATTCGGCCAGAAATTCAGAAGTGAAATAACGGTGCGATCTGGCCACCGCCATCAGTATCAGAGACCGCCAGCTCGTGCGCAACAGCCTCTTCAGCGCCGGCTCTCCATGCGGTAGTCTTTCAATCTGATCGGCGACATTTTCGCTGAACGCGAGGAGCTGCCGAACCAGAGAATCGAGTGGAATCCGCTTTGCTGCAGCGCGCGAAAACAACGTCGCTGCTCCATGTTTCAGATCATCCTGGACATCCTGCAGGTCATCGCCAAGCTGCAACAGCACGCCCCACTCAAAAGCGAATCGCGCTTCCTCATCGTTGAGAAAACCATGCGAGAGACACGCGTCTGCCAGTACTGACGTTCCACCCTTCGCGCAACTCAGTCGCAACAACTCGGCCTCGCTCACGGCACGGCCGCGATTCAATTGCGCCATGCTGTCTTCCTGCGCCTGGTGGATCGCCAGCAAGCTCTCAAACACGCGCGGAAAGCGAGTGCGCGGAAATTGATCTTCAATCAAGCGCACCATGGCCCACACCGCGGATTCATTCCGGTCCCGCGCGTCCACGTCCAGACCGCACAATCGATCACGGAAGCGCCCGCTGAATTCAAGTTTTCGTTGCTTAGGGATTTTTTCAGAATCGAGATAGTTGTCGCTGTATGGATACAGCAGGCTATAGCCAATAATCGCGGGCGTCATCTGCATCACATCGCCTAGCAGCGGCTGGATTCCGCAAACCGTCCACGCGTTGCGGCATGCCTGAATGGTGTCGCCAATCGACAAGTCAGAATCAAACCGCCTCGCCCATTGTGCAAACTGCGTTCCGACGGGCAGGAACCCGTCGGTCAGCAAATGAACGGCTTCGTCTTCCAGACCCAGAGCGATCGAAGCAAATCGCGGAAAGATCGCGACAACCCGACGGTGCGCCTCCTGCCGTTCGCGAGGGCCGAGGCGTGCGCGCTTTGCGTCGCGCTCAACTGCCAGCAAGGCACTGTCGTAGACTGCCTCCCTGCCTTCTTGTTCCCGGAGATTGAACCAGGGGCCGCGATCTTCCTGCGCACCAGCACAGTTATTCCAATCCGCAATAGCTGCGGAAACCGCACCCTCGACCCACGCCCAGTTGTAGTGGCGTTCCATGTCCCCAAGGTTTACGGATTATCGAAGCGAATGGTTCCAGTGACCATCGTGAGGCTCCCGCAAGAGACGCTTTCTGCCAATTCTTCAAATCCATGCCATATTTGCTGTCATGCACGTCACCCGCAAAACCAATACGGAACTCGCATTGGTCGACAGCAGCATCTGGGTATCAGTGCTCCTTTTGTGCGCCTCCATCCCAGCCACCTATTCATCGATCGTGCGGGGGGAGCGCGTCGGACTTCTGGCCGCCGCTTTCCTCCTCCTTTGCGGATTTGTATTCTGGCGCAGGGAAGTGGTTGTTTTCGATGCGGGAACGCAGCAAGCCACCTGGTGGCGCCGCCGAGCGTTCAACACTGCGACCGGCGTGGTCCCGTTCAGCGAGATCACTGGTATCGGCATTGACTCTTCGTACGCAAAAAACAATGAGCTTGTCTATCGATTAACGATTCTCACATCAGGCGATCCGGTCCCTCTGTCCGATACGTACCGAGGCGATAAGCAGCGCTGCGATGCGGTGAAAGCAGAGATTCTCACCTTTCTTCATCTCGACGGCGAAGACGCGATTTCGACTCGCCAAGTGCGCAGGACAATTCGATCCAGGCGCTCCTGAGACAAGGCCGTAAGATGGATGCGATCAAGCTGGTGCGTGCAAGCGAGAAAGTCGGACTTACCGAGGCCGTGAATATCGTGAATGGCATAGAAGAGAAGATGAAGGCTACTAAGTAGCCTGCGGTTGAATCCATCTCGCGAGCGATCTCCTCGTCCTCTGCCCGCTCGGCGACAATGAATGAGTGCCCACCGCCCCCCGCAAATTCGATGTGATTGTACTTGGTGCTGGCGCAGCCGGACTGATGTGCGCGGCCGTCGCTGGCCAACGCGGCCGTCGCATGCTGCTGCTCGAACACAACTCACAGCCGGGCCGCAAAATCCTCATCTCCGGCGGCGGCCGCTGCAACTTCACCAACATTCACTGCACTCCCGCCAACTTCATCTCCGAAAATCCTCACTTCGCAAAGTCGGCGTTGGCCCTCTACCAGCCACAACACTTTCTTGAACTGGTGGAGCGCTACGGAATCAAGTGGCACGAAAAAACGCTGGGCCAACTCTTCTGCGACCAGTCTGCACGGCAGATCGTGGACCTGCTGCTTACTGATTGCGAGCGCGGCGGTGTCGAACTTCTGCTCAACGCGCGGAACGTCGCAGTCGAATCCTCCTCGGGCGAATTTCGTATAGCCTGTTCTGCCGGAGAATTCTCAGCAACCGCTCTCGTAGTAGCCACCGGAGGCCTTTCGATTCCGAAAATGGGCGCCACCGGCCTGGCCTACCAACTTGCGCGTCAATTCGGTTTAAAGGTCACTCAAACGCGACCGGCGCTCGTCCCTCTCCTCCTTGCGGGCGTGGAAAGGAACTGGACAGAACTGGCCGGCGTTTCCACAGAAGTGTTCGCGCAAGCAAATCGCGGTCCAAGCTTCCGCGAGAAACTGCTGATCACTCATCGTGGACTTAGCGGGCCTGCTCTGCTGCAGGTGTCTTCCTACTGGCGTCCGGGCGAAACCATTCAAATTGATTTCGTACCAAATGCCGATGGCTCATCGCATCTCATTCAACCTCTTCTCCGACCTGGAGCCCGGCGCGATGACATCGCATTTCACCAGGTGTTGCGCGAATTCCTGCCACAGAGGCTGGCAGGCCATCTTGCCGAGGTGGGCGCGCCCTCGGGATGGACAAATGCGGCTCTGGAAGCGGCCGAGCGCAATCTGAGGCGCTGGGAGTTTCATCCCAACGGAACTGAGGGATTCGAGAAGGCTGAAGTGACAGCCGGCGGCGTGGATACGGCAGGCCTGAATTCGCGGACCATGGAAGCGCGCAAGGTGCCAGGTCTTTTCTTCATCGGCGAAGGTGTGGATGTGACCGGCCACCTCGGCGGCTTCAACTTCCAGTGGGCCTGGGCGTCAGCGTTTGCAGCCGGCAACGCGGTGTGAGGACTGGGGACAGTGAGCCAGGAGTTAGGAAGCAGCGATTCGGGACTGCGGAGCTATTGTGCAGTGGGATTTGTTGTCGGACCGGGTGCGGGAGGCGGTGCCAACGGCTTGGCGGGCGGCGTCAGCACAAATCCTTTGCGCACCAGCGCAAATCCCTGCTGCGGCAACTCCGCCTGAAGAAGCTGGTTCTCCGGCCCCGCGAACAGTTCCGTCGAGTTACCGCCAATCGTTGCCATCAGGTGATGTGCAACGATCGGCTTGCCATCAAGCGTGCCCTTTTCATCCGGATACGTAGCTAGCTGAACAGGTTCAATCGTGCCCGCCTGCTTCGGAATAATTGCCCACAAGTCGCGATTGTTGCTGCTCGCCGCCATCGCCAGCAGCGTCTCGAGGGCACCGGGATCAAAGTCGGGAAGAAACACCGTCAGGTTGTGAGCATCCAGCCGCGTGGTGCTGCTGCGTCCATTCGCGGAAATATTTAACAGAAACTGCGCGGCGTCCGGCTTGGCAACGACGTTAACGGCGGAGTTGTTGACAATGGCACTGAGCTGAACGTGCTTCAGCCCGTTGGAAGTCGAAAGCTCTTCGTTCTTAGAAAGCTGATAGCTCAGCCCCTGCATTTCCACGCGAACAACCGAGGAGGAATCAAATCCGCTTGGATTGGAGACAAAGGTAAAGCTCGCGGTGCCGACCGCCTTACCGTTTTGGCTCACGGCAAAGCTCCCCGACTGCGCTTTCGCCGCAAGGGTTAAACCGAGAAGAACCAAGGCAACCAGAAATCCCGCACGAGGGATCAGTGTCAGACTGCGAACACGCTTTTCCATCTCACTGTTTTATTAGACGGAAAATTGGCCGACAAGGTTAAATGGGACTTCTAGGCGCAACCAGGGAAACAGAAAGTGGCCAGCCATCAACCACTCGAGGCGGACATTTGCTGTCACAACCCAAAGCGGGACAACTGACCACTGTTCTCTGCTCACTGACAACTGGTGCTACTTCTTGCTCTTTGCCTTCTCAAACCGCTTGTTCACTTCGGCCCAGTTCACTACATTCCACCAGGCGGCGAGGTAGTCGGGGCGCTTGTTCTGGTACTTCAGGTAGTAGGCGTGCTCCCAGACGTCGTTGCCGAGGATCGGGTAGAGTCCCTGGCTCAGGGGCGAATCTTGATTGGCGGAGGTGATGACTTTCAGCTTGCCGCCCTGACTCACCAGCCAGCCCCAGCCGGAGCCAAACTGCTTAGCGGTAGTCTCATTAAAAGTCTTCTTGAAGGCGTCAAAATCGCCGAAATCCGTCTTGATCTGGTCAGCGATGGCCCCGGTGGGTGCTCCACCAATACCCGACGTGTTCGCCGGACCCATGATGGTCCAGAACATGGAGTGATTGGAGTGGCCGCCGCCATTATTGCGTACCACGTTGCGAATGTCTTCGGGAATGGCGTTCAGATCGCTGATGAGGTCATCCACCGACTTCGCAGCCAGTTCTGGATGGCTCGCCAGCGCGGCATTCACATTGGTGATGTAGGTCTGGTGATGCTTGTCGTGATGGAGTTTCATGGTCTCCGCGTCGATGAAAGGCTCGAGTGCGGCGTAGTCGTAAGGAAGCGGTGCAAGTTCATATGCCATCGGGGAATTCTCCTCATCTGGGATTGTACTGTTTCAGTGGAAGGTCATCGCACGGGCATTGTGAGCGCATCGGGGTGCGGATTGACCACAGCAAAAAACGGGTCGAATGAAATACTTCCTTCACATTCGCGGGCAGCGCCCTGTGTTTGGATGGATGCGGTAAGTCCGAGGTAGGGTTCGAACTATTCGCTTGAGAAAATGGAAACTTCGGGCCGACTCATGTCATCCCCTAAGGTGTCGGAACCGTAGAATTGAGCTTCCCTACCCGAGAACTGGTGAGAACGCATGAATAATCAGCTGTCGTATCGCTGGCTCGACCAGCAGGGTGAGGCTTTTGGCGCGCCCGGGCTTCAGCCGCGCTGGACCTCCAGCGTGAAGGACGCCATCGGAACGGCCTATTCGGCATCGAGCCGGGCCTGGTTTACCTGCTCCCATGGCATTTTGAACGAAATCTACCACCCCACCATCGATAGCGCCCAGGTCCGCGACATGGGTTTCCTCGTCACGGATGGCGAGACCTTTTCTCACGAAGAAAAGCGCGATCTGGTATCGACGTTCGAATACATTCACCCCGAAGCGCTCGGCGTTCGCTATATCAATCGCGATCCCGGTGGCCGCTACACGCTCACCAAGGAGATCATCTGCGACCCCCACCACAGCGTGGTTCTTCAGCGTGTGCGCCTGGAAGGGCACGAAGACCTGATCCCGCGGCTGAGGATTTATGCTCTGCTGGCGCCGCATCTGGATGGGGGAGGCGCGGGCAATACCGCTCGCGCACTGGATATCGCCGGGCAGAAAATGCTGCTCGCCTTCAAGAATCAGTGGTCGCTGGCCATGGGCGCCAGTTGCGGTTTCTCGCGCGTGAGCTGCGGCTTCGTGGGCAGCAGCGACGGCTGGCATGACCTGCGCGATAACTATCAGATGGACTGGGAATTTGGTTCCGCCACCAACGGAAATATCGCCATCTTCGGCGAACTGAACCTGAGGGCTGCCGGCACAGACGGTGCTCGCGAATTCACCCTGGCCTTTGGCCTTGGCGAAGGAAACCACACCGCTCTACAGAAGACAGTGAGCGCGCTGGCCACGCCGTTTGATCAACATCGCGACCGGTTTATCGCGCAATGGCACCGGTTGGCCAATCCCGAATGGCTGGCGGCCAAATCCTGCGACAACGGCAAATTGATGCGGGCCAGCCACAACGTGCTGCTGGCGCACGAAGACAAGACCTTTTCCGGGGCTTTCGTAGCCTCGGCTTCGATTCCCTGGGGTCAGGCGCACGGAGACGACGACCTCGGTGGCTACCACCTCGTGTGGACCCGCGACATGGTGCAAACGGCCACGGCGCTGTTGGCTTGTGGACGGGTTGAGACGGCGCGCCGGGCGCTGGTTTACCTGGCCTGCACGCAAAAGCCCGACGGCGGTTTCGCGCAGAATTTCTGGGTGGACGGACGACCCTACTGGTCCGGCGAACAGCTGGATGAGGTTGCCTTCCCCATTATTCTGGCGTGGCGCCTATGGAAAGCCAACGGCCTCGGCGAAATTGAAATCTTTCCCTTCATTGAGCGGGCCGCGGGGTTCCTGGTGCAGCATGCGCCCATTACCCACCAGGAGAGGTGGGAGGAGAACGCGGGTTATTCACCCTCAACTCTGGCTGCGGTCATTAGCGGCCTGATCTGCGCGGCCGATATGGCCCGGGCGCACGATTCCATTGAAACCGCAGTGTTCCTTGAAGAATTCGCCGACTGGATTGAGCGCCATCTCGAGGAGTGGACCGTCACCAACAACGGCGTTCTGCTGCCAGAGGTCAAGCGCCATTACATGCGCATCAAGCCTCCGGAGAAGGGGGAAGCGTACGCGTGCGAGGACTGCGGAACCGAGATGATCCACATCAACAACCGGCCCCCCGGCACGCAGACTGAATTTGAAGCGCGCGAAATCATCGATGCCGGTTTCCTTGAGCTTGTCCGTTACGGCGTGCGTCGCGCCGACGATCCGCTGGTGATTGATTCGCTCAGAGTGGTCGACGCCGTTCTGAAGACCGATCTCCCCCAAGGCCCCGGATGGCACCGCTACAACTGGGATGGTTACGGCCAGCGCCCAGACGGCGGTCCTTTTAAAGGGTGGGGTCAGGGCCGCGTCTGGCCGCTTTTTACCGGGGAGCGTGCTCACTATGAATTGGCCGCCGGCAACGATCCCGCGCCGCTCATCGGCACGTATGAGCGCTTTTCTACTCCCGGCCAGATGATGCCCGAGCAGGTGTGGGACGAGGCCGACAGGCAAGGCTTTGAAAAGGGCAAGCCCGCTGGTTCGGCCGTCCCGCTGGTCTGGGCACATGCGGAATATCTGAAACTTCTCCGCTCCACGGTAGACGGCAAGGTCTTCGACCGCATCGATAGTGTGTACACGCGCTATTGCGAACCAGCAGGTAGAAAGCAGCTCCGCGCAAATCTCGAGTTCTACAGCCTCCGCCGGCCGATCCAGAAGATCATTGCCGGTGACACGCTGCGCATCCTCGACGACGCACCCTTTGAGGTGGTTTGGACAACCGACCAATGGAAGACAACGCAATCGACCATGGGCCACAGTCTCGGTAGTGCGGGGTACAGCGTAGATCTTTCCACCGATCCGAACCAGGCGAGCGGTGGTCTATCATGGACTTTCCACTGGCGCCCGCAGAATCGCTGGCTCGGTTACAACGTAGAAATCAGCATCGAACCCCGGAATTAATTTCATCTTTCGCTCTTTATCGAAAGGAAATGGATCAGAGCCTTATGGCAACTCTCGCGGATCTTTCACTCGACGAACTTTCAATTGACACCTTACGGCTGCTGTCTGTGGATGAGGTAGAAAAGGCCAAAAGCGGCCACCCCGGAGCGCCGTTGGGCTGTGCTCCAATCGCCTACCTGCTGTTTCACAAAATCATGAAGCACAATCCGGCGAATTCTAAATGGGCTGACCGCGACCGGTTTGTGCTGTCCAATGGACACGCCTCCGCGCTCCTGTATGCCACGTTGTTTCTCTCCGGCTACAAAGTCACGCTCGACGATCTGCAGGCTTTTCGCCAGTGGCACTCGCGCACTCCCGGACATCCCGAATTCGGCGACACCGATGGAGTAGAAGTAACGACGGGCCCGCTCGGCCAGGGATTAGCTATGGCCGTCGGTATGGCGATCGCGGAGAGACACCTCGCCGCCGTCTACAACAGGCCCAATTACGAAATCGTGAATCATCACACCTATGTGCTGTGCGGCGATGGCGACCTCATGGAAGGCGTCTCCCACGAGGCTTGCGCGCTGGCCGGAACCCTCGGGCTCGGCAAGCTGATCCTCTTCTACGACGACAATCTGATCTCGCTCGATGGACCCACGGAGCTGAGCTACAGCGACAATGTGTTGGAGCGCTTCGAGGCCTATCACTGGCACACGCAGCGCGTAGCCGACGGCAATGACCTGAAAGCGATTGAAGCCGCCATCGAAGCGGCCAAAGCCGAGACCAGTAAGCCCTCGCTCATCGCAGTCCGCACCGTCATTGGCTACGGCAGCCCGAAAGCCGGCACCAACAAAGTCCACGGCGAAGCTCTTGGACCGGAAGACACCGCGGCAACCAAAAAATTCTACGGATTCCCTGAAGACAAGAGCTTCTTCGTCCCCGATGATGCGCTGAAGAACTGGCGCAAAGCGATCGATCGCGGCTCGACCGCAGAGGCCGAGTGGCAGCATCTCTTCACTCATTACGCGGCCGATTTCCGCGATCTGGCAGTTGAATTCGACCGGACCCAGAAAGGCCTGCGCAAGAAGAACTGGGCTAAGTCGATTCCCACGTTCCCACCAGACAAGAAACAGGCCACCCGCAATGCCGGCGGAGCCATCATGAACGCGATTGCCGACAGCGTTCCTGAACTCTTCGGCGGCGCAGCCGACCTCACCTCGTCAACGAAAACCATCTTCAAACCCGGCGCAAGTTTTCATGTCGACCCCGCCGGCCGCAACGTGTTCTTCGGCGTCCGCGAGTTCGGCATGTGCGCCGCAGTGAACGGAATGGCGGTGCACGGTGGTCTCGTGCCCTTCGGCTCGACATTCTTCACCTTCTCTGACTACTGCAAGCCTGCGATTCGACTTGCCGCGCTGATGCAGATTCACTCCATCTTCGTGTTCACCCACGACTCGATCGGCCTCGGCGAAGATGGACCCACGCACCAGCCAATCGAACACCTGATGATGCTGCGTGCGGTGCCTGGTCTGACAGACTTCCGTCCGGCGGATGCCAATGAGACGGCAGCCTGCTGGCGGCTCGCGCTCGATCGCACCACGCCGAGCTTCTTCGCGCTGACCCGCCAGGACCTGCCGGTTATCGATACAACCAAGCACGACGTCTACGCTGGCACAAGCAAGGGCGCGTACATTCTCGAAGATGCCGCAAATGCGCAAGTCGTTTTGATCGCTACGGGCTCCGAAGTCTCTACCGCGCTCGATGCCGCCAAGGCACTCTCGGGCGAGGGAATTGCTGCGCGCGTAGTGAGTATGCCAAGCTGGCGCATCTTCGATGAGCAATCAGCCGAATACAAGGCGAGCGTGCTGCCCCGGAACGTGCCGAAGCTCGCGGTAGAAGCGGGCGCGACACTGGGCTGGTGGAAATACGTAGGACTCGACGGCGACGTCATTGGCATCGATCGCTTCGGCGCTTCAGCTCCGGGCCCCAAAGTCATGGCCGAGTATGGATTCACACCAGAAAACGTGGCGACCCGCGCCAAAGCGCTGTTGAACAAATGAGAGCTGCGGAGTCAGCCCAGCCGGTAAGCTCTCTTGACGCCTGGCTAACTCCGCTAACTCTGCACTAAGTAGAAAGGATTGCAAGTGAAGTTAGTTATCGCATCCGATCACGCAGGATTCGACCTTAAAGAGGAAGTCCGCGCTTATCTCACCAAGAGTGAACACGAGATCCTCGATCTCGGTGCTTTCAAGTGCGAACCTCAAGATGATTATCCCGACTTCGCAGAGCGCGTTGGCGAGGCGATCAAGGCCGGCGATGCACCACGCGGCATTCTCATCTGTGGTTCAGGAGTGGGCGTAAGCGTTGCGGCTAACAAAATTCCGGGTATTCGCGCCGGCATGTGCCACGACACCTACTCGGCGCACCAGGGCGTGGAACACGACGACATGAACGTGCTGGTGCTGGGTGCGCGCATTGTGGGTACGTCATTAGCTTACGAACTTGTGGATGCATTCCTCCGGGCCCGGTTCATCTCCAATGAAGAGCGTTTCACGCGTCGGTTCAAGAAAGTTTTAGCAATCGAAGCAAAGTATCAGCGCAGTCCCGGCTAATAGTTGCACTGACCACTGTTCACTGACCAATGATTTAACGAGACGCCGATGTTCCCCTTCGACGTAATCCTTTTCGATATTGGCGGAGTCCTGCTGACCAACGGCTGGGACCATCGCGAACGCGCGGCAATTGTCGATCAGTTTCATCTCGACCTTGCTGTATTAGAAGCGCACCATGCCAAGGCCTTCGAAGCATGGGAGCGCGGCGAGATCTCGCTCGATGAATATTTGAATGCTGTGGTGTTTTACCAACCACGCCCTTTTTCACGTGAAGAGTTCTTTGCCGCTATGTGCGCGCAGTCGAAGACTCTACCCGATGGAGCCATCGGAATCCTCGCAGGACTAGCGGCATCAGATAGGTGCATGATTGGCGCGCTGAACAATGAAGCACGAGAAACGAATGAATTTCGCCTCGCGAACTTCAGCCTGCGTCGCTACCTGAAGTTCGCGTTTACTTCATGCTATATGGGTATCCGCAAGCCAGATCCGACCATCTACCGTCATGCGTTAGGAATTCTAGGCAAGCCTGCGGATCGTACTTTGTTCATTGACGATCGCCTTGAGAATGTTGCGGCCGCGGCTGCCATCGGCATGAAGGCGATACGCTTTACCGGAGCGGATGCGCTGCACAGCGATCTGCAGGCGCTTGAAGTTCTTTAAAAGTGATTCGAAGGAGAACACTATGCAACTGGGTTTGATCGGTTTGGGCAAGATGGGCGGCAATATGGCCGAGCGGCTGCGCCTTGGTGGACATCAGGTCGTTGGCTTCGACTTTAGCGCGGACGCCGTGCAGAAACTTACAGCTTCCGGAAACGTAGGCGTCAACTCACTCGAGGACATGGCAAAGAATCTCCAGGGCCGCAAGGCTATCTGGATCATGGTGCCGCAGGGCAAGCCGGTTGACGACACTATCGCTAAGTTAGAGCCGCTTCTCAATAAGGGAGACATACTCATCGACGGCGGTAACTCCAACTACAAGGATTCACAGCGCCACTACAAGGAAGTTACCGCGAAGGGATTCCAGTTTGTCGATGTGGGCACCTCCGGCGGCGTGTGGGGTTTGAAAGAGGGCTATAGCATGATGGTCGGCGGCGACAAGGAAGCTGTCGATTATCTCCGTCCGATCCTTGAAACGCTGGCGCCGGAGAAAGACAAGGGCTGGGGACACGTGGGCCCCGCGGGTGCGGGCCACTTCGTCAAGATGGTACACAACGGCATCGAATACGGCTTGATGCAGGCCTATGCCGAAGGCTTCACCATCATGGAGAAGAAGGAAGAGCTGAATCTGGACCTCGCTCAGATCTCGCAGATCTGGCGCTTCGGTAGCGTCGTGCGCAGCTGGCTGCTTGACTTGACCGCCGACGCACTCAGCAAAAATCCCACACTCGATGGGCTCGAGGCCTACGTGGCGGATTCCGGCGAAGGCCGCTGGACCGTCTTTGAGGCAATCGATCTCAACGTCTCCGCACCAGTAATAACTGAATCATTGATTCGCCGGATTCGTTCACGCGAAGAAAATAACTTTACCGACCGAATGTTAGCGATTATGCGCAACGCATTCGGCGGACATGCAGTAAAAAAAGACTAAAAGCAGTGAACCTTGGACAGTGAGGAGCGCGTTGCCGGATTGTCCAATTTCACTGACCACTGACCACTGACCACTGACCACTGACCACTGACCACTGACCACTGACCACTCGACTGACGACGGAGGTCGCGTTATGGCATCAGCAACTGTACAGATGAAGGTTCGCCCCGAGGACCTCAATCAGGTCCCCAAGTCCGGCGAGCGCATTCCCAATCCCGGCATCCTGGTGATCTTCGGCGCCTCGGGCGATTTGACCAAGCGCAAGCTCGTGCCCGCGCTCTTTCACCTTGAGCAGGATGGGTTGTTGCCAAAGAATTTTGCCATCGTTGGCGTGGCCCGCCGTCCGCTTGGCGACGAGTTTGCCGCCGACATGCGCGAGGGCCTCATCGATTTCGGAGACGTGGACAAGTCCGATCCAAAGATCGACGAGTTTGTGAAAAAGATCAGTTACTACGCGCTCAGCTTCGACGACGCATCGCACTACGCGGGATTGAAGCAGGAACTCGACAAGATCGCGCAGGAGAAGAACATCGGTCCTGACCGCCTTTTCTATCTGGCTACCGCGCCGGAGTATTTTGCGCCCATCATTGAGAACCTCGGTGCGCAGGGCATGGCGCAGCCCGAGCAGGGCCGCATAGGCGTGGTGATCGAAAAGCCCTTCGGTCACGATCTCGACTCAGCGCGCGAACTCAATCACCAGGTCAATGCTGTCTTTCACGAGAATCAGGTCTTCCGCATCGATCACTACCTTGGCAAAGAGACCGTGCAAAATATTTTGGTCTTCCGTTTCGGCAACGGTATCTTCGAGCCCATCTGGAATCGCAACTACATCGACCACGTGCAGATCACCGCTGCTGAAACGCTGGGAGTCGAGGGCCGCGGTCCGTTTTACGAAAAAGCAGGAGCGCTTCGCGACGTAGTGCAGAACCACGTGATGGAACTGCTGAGTTTTGTGACGATGGAGCCGCCATCAAGCTTTGAAGCCGAAGCCGTGCGCCGCGAGAAGGTGAAAGTGTGGCGCGCCATTCCCAGCATTCCCATCAAGGATGCAGTGCGCGGTCAATATGGTCCGGGCGTCGTCGACGGCAAAAAGGTGGTCGGCTATCGCGACGAAGATCGCGTGAATCCTGAGTCGGGCACCGAAACGTATGCTGCAGTGAAACTCGGAATCGAAAACTGGCGCTGGGCCGGAGTGCCCTTCTATCTTCGCGCCGGCAAGCGCATGAAGAAGCGCGCCACTGAAATCAGCATTCAGTTCAAGCAGCCGCCGCTGCTCATCTTCAATCGCATGCAGGCCAGCGGTCCCTGCAACGATATTCAGCCGAACTTGCTCACCATCCGCATCCAGCCGAACGAAGGCATCGCCCTCCGGTTTGGTGCCAAGGTTCCCAATACTCCGAATATGTCGGTGTGCCCGGTGAACATGGATTTCGATTACGCCGCAGCATTCGGCACATCGACAGCCAACGGATACGAGCGCTTGCTGCTCGACGCCATGCTCGGCGACCAGACGCTCTTCGCACACCGCGATGGAGTGGAAGTGACATGGTCGCTCTATACGCCGATTCTCGAAGCGTGGGCAGCCAAGAACCCTGAAGTATTCCCTAACTATTTCGCGGGTACGTGGGGACCGGACTGCTCAGACCGCCTGCTGGAGCGCGAAGGCCACGTGTGGCGCAACAACATCGGCTGAGACTCAGCCCCTGGGCGCGGTCGCTGCTCCTCTGCTGATCGCGCTCGGTTGCATCCCAAAAGATTAGTGATCCTGAGCGCAGTGCAGTCGAAGCACCCGCTTCTCCGCTCCCCCACGGCTGTCAAGTGCGCCATAGTACTTGGTGCTCCAATCGCCACATTCCAAATCCCACAACTTCACAGTTCTTGCAAAACTGTGGCCCTGCGATGAGTTCGCGCTCTGCCACCTTTGTGGTACACGCCACAACTCCCGCCTCCGAAGCGGTTCTATTGCAGTAAGAGTCCAAAGGATTAGATCACCTTTATGAATTCACTCAGGAACAAGTCGACAATTCCTCTTGATCATGCCGTGCTTTGCCTTGACTGCAATTGCGTGAGCGACGCTAATCGAGAGTGTCCTGCGTGTTCATCGCGGGCGCTGATGAACCTGAGTGTCATCCTCAATCGCCCCGCCGAGGTCACTGGCTATGCAGCGCTGGCCAACGCTGCATAACTTAAGACAAATAAAAATGGCCGGAGTTCTCACAACTCCGGCCATGTCTATTTTGTGGCGGTTATTGGCAACCGGTGAATTGCAGATTAGTTGTCACAGCAACGTTCGCGAAGGGCCCGGAACCCGTCAGCGCAATCGGCGGATTTGAATTCACGTCATTGGCGGTGCAAGTGCTGGTCGTGATCCCATCCACAGCGTAGCTGGCCAGCGGTGAAGGCTGCGACAACATTGCCCCGCCGGAAGACCATGCGCCAATGTACGCACTGCCCGAAGGAACCGGCAGAGAGTAGTTGATGCAGTCAGTGCCGCTGGGGCACGCAACCGGTGGCGTTCCCACTGGACCCGCGACTGTGGTTACCACCTGCGAAACGCCATAGAACGGCGAGGCCGCTGGTTGCTGCGGAATCGTATAGACAACGGAGTTCACCGTCTCAAGCGCTGTCAGAGTTGCGTCGATGGAGATCGGCGCGGCGGGGCTGGCATTGCTAGCCGAGGTCACCAACCCATTAAGATTTGCAAACGAACTTGCTGCAGGCAGCGTCGGCGCATTCAACTTGATGTTGCCGGTGGTGTCGCCCACTGCAACCCCGGTGACGATTGACGGTGCATAGAGCGCGCCATCTGAACTGCGCACGCCTGAAACGACGACATCGTAGTTGCCTGAAGCCAGCGGACAAAAGACAAATGTTCCATCAGCATTGGCAATGGTGGATTGCACCACGCGATCCACGCCGCTTAGATCCTTCTGTTCAACCGCCACCCACGTTGTCCCTGCAACCGGCTTTCCAGTTGATCCGTCGAGAACCGTGCCGTTGATCGAAGCGGAAACGGTGCTGACTTCTCCCGCATGCAGTACCGGCTTCAAGCGGTACTGGCCGTTACCCTGCTGCACGATCGATTGACAAGTAAGAAAGTCGATATCGAGATCTGTCGTCTTTCCAGCCGCAACCGTCAGGCCGCCTCCCGCCATCTGCCCTGGAGGAATCTTGATCCCAGTCTGATCCTCACTCGAAAGGCTCAGCGTATGGAAGGTCGAGTCCTTCGAAGTCTGCACGCAGTTGGCGGATCCATTGCCGCAAGCGTTACTGCTGATGCTGGCGCTGTCGCTGGCGAGAATGATTCGAATCTGCTGATAAGTGCCCGCCTGAATCTGCTGTGCATCGCCAAGAGACGCCAGGAAGCATTGGTTGTTCGCGAGGCCGAGAAGGTCAACCTGCTTTGGCGCCTTCGCGAGGTTAGGCGTCAGGTCGACCCAGCCGCTGTCGTTTGCGCCAGCTGAAGCACTGTTGTGGATCTTGACGTCCGTGATCGTCACGTAGACATGCGAGAACGGTCCATTCGGAGTAGCGCAGGTCGCCGGGTCGCTGATCATGGTTGTGACGCTCGCCATGCCGGATCCTGAGAGATTGCCGGTCATGCTGCTGCACGCTGAAACAAACAGCGCCACGATACATAAACAGCAAAGAACTAGAAACGACTGGACAAGCGGGCGCAACGAAACGGCTTTACGGTGTTCCATCGTTGATTTCCTCCAGAGGGGTGCTTCCATCAGCACAAGGCAACCAGGCAGGCCCAGGGATATGGAATCCTTTCGGGCGCAAAAAGAAACAATGAAGCCGGGATACTTGAGTAATTTAAACAGCTTAGATGAAGGGTTTGGCTCGCTTCGGCAGCCTTCTACTTCGGGATTACGTTGACGAAAGTACCATCGGGCAGGTCACCTTCGAGCAGATGCACCACACCACCTTTGACGTATCCCTCGAGTGCCTGCTTGGGCGCGCTCGTTGAAGACAATCTCTTGCCCGGAGCTGGCCCGTCGGGGATCCGCCTGTCGGTAGTCGCTCCAGCAGCAACCGGCTGCCGCCCCATGCCCTTGTCCATGGCGTCGTTGGCCAGTTGATCGGCTTCCTTATTTCCGCCTCGCAAGGTATGGCGCATCTCAAACCGCTCCAACTTGCCCGCGAGCTGCTTGGCCTCCTCCCACAAGGGACGCAGCCCCGGGCTGGCGACCTTGTACTGCCCCTTCATCTGCTTCACCATCAGTTCGGAGTCAGATACCACCCGCATCCACCGGGCGCCATTCTGCTGTGCCCACGCTAGAACGGCAAGAAGTCCTTTGTATTCTGCGTAGTTGTTCGTCTGCCGACCCAGAAACTCGCTTAACCTGGCTACGATTTTTCCGCTCGGATCCTCAACGACAGCGCCATATCCCGATGGCCCGGGATTGCCCCTGGATCCCCCATCGCAGTGGGCCGTATACCAGCCTCCGGGCTCACCCCGCCCTGCTTCTATTCCCTGAAAAAGAGATTCATGCATGTTCCCCCAGTGTAAATCCACCTCAGCCACCCTCCTCTGCCGATGCAGCCCTACGATGTGGATCAAGAGTGGTGGTTACCTTCGTCGCTTTAGTCTCAAATACTGCTCACAAACAGGCTTGGAGGGAGTCTACAAATATGCGATTAAGTCTGCCCCCGGAGTAAAAATCTCGATGGCATCGGACGCAGTAAGTTACTCTTCATCGCCGAGCGTTCTTTCCGGCGCTGCTGCCTGGCCTGTCAAAAGGACGATACAATCGTCCGCAGGCATGGCCTCCCGCGCAATGGACGGACCGGATCGCGCTGCTGAGCGCGCGCAGGCGCGTGCTCCCGAAATGGAACTAATTCGCGAGGCGCAGGCCGGTTCACGGGCAGCTTTTGACGCGCTTGTTCGCCAGTACGAGCAGCAGGTGCTTCGACTGGCTTTGCACCTTACCGGCTCTGAGCACGACGCAGAAGATATCTACCAGGAAGCTTTCCTCAAGGCCTTCCGGTACATCGGCAACTTCCGGTTTGAGTGCTCCTTCTACACCTGGATCTATCGGATCGTCACCAATCTCTGCCTCGATCAACTTCGCCGCCGCAAGACACGCCGCGAAGATCAGGCGGTGGTCTTGGATCACTCCGGCGACGAGATCGACATTCTTTCGTCCGTCTCTGACAATCGGTCGTTTTCCAATCCTGCAAAAGAACTGGACCGCAAGGTTCTGGGCGAGCGGATTCAAGCCGCACTCAGCAAGCTCACTCCGCGTGAGCGCATGGTTTTTGAACTGAAGCATTATCAGGGTCTCCGTCTGCGCACCATCGGAGAGATGTTGAACACCACGGAAGAAACCGCCAAAAATACGCTCTTCAGGGCGACTAAAAAGTTGAGAACTCAACTGGCGGGAATACGGTAGCCCTTCGGGGCGGCGAATCTCTTGGATGAGTTTCGCGGTAGCACTTACTGAGGCTGGAAGGACGTAACGAGATGAATTGCGAACTTGCACATGAACGTATTGTGCTGGCGGCTTACCGAGAGTTGTCGGACGAGCAGGCACATGAACTCGATCGGCACCTCGCAGCTTGCCCGGAGTGCAGCCAGGAGCAGCAACAACTCCAGGCGCTGAAGACACTTGCGACGGCCTATCCCGTCGTCGAGCCCGATCCCAATTTGGTTGCGCGCTCCCGGATACGTCTCGAGGAAGCGTTGGATGCATTGCCTCCGAAGCGCTGGTACGAACGGATCGGACAGCGCATCGTCAACAACTTTTCCAACCTCCAGGCAGCCCCGGTTGCAGCCCTTCTACTCTTGATTGTTGGCGCAGGCGCCGGCACTCTGGGCGGTTACGAATATGCCCAGGCTCGCGCGGCACACGCAGCAGGGCGCAAGCCTTCAATGATTGCGGCAAATGCCGTGCCCAACTCCGACTCCGCGCAGGCCACGACAGTTGCTCCCACCGCTTCGGCGGAGGTGTCCAACATTTCCAGCATCGTTCGCCAGCCGAACAGTGAAATCGTAGATGTGACCTATAACCAGGTTGTACCGCAGCACATCGAGGGTTCCCTGGACGATCCGGCCATCCGCCAGTTGTTGATGCTGGCTTCGGAGAATGCGTCATCGCAGGGCGTTCGCGACGACTCCGTGGGATTGCTGGCGGCGGAATGTCGCGCCGGACATGCCTGCCAGGGTGAAGGCATCCGCGACGCACTCATGGTGGCACTCCGCTACGACAAAAGTGAGACGGTTCGCGAGAAGGCTCTCGAAGGCCTCCAACCCTACGTTGCTGAGGACATGCGCGTTCGCGATGCCGTGCTGGAAGCGCTCCTGAACGACAGCGATCCGCGGATTCGCTCCGCCGCTATCAGTGAGCTTGAGCCCGTGTCGGCCGACACCAGTGTAAGAAGGGTCTTGTCGACGATCGCAAATTCAGACCATAATCCCCATATCCGGACCGTTTCCCGTCAGGCACTCAATCGGGCCCCGGTTTTTCAATAACCAACCCTTACTTTCAGGGAATCGCACCGTCCATACAGAGTGCGGACCTGGCTGAAGGAACACGAGGAAAGTAACATGAAACGCTTCATGAGGCCTTACATCCAAGTCGCCCTGCTGGGAGCCGCAATCACAATCGCGCCCGCGACAGCGCGTTCGCAGGCGATGCGCATCACGCAGATCGCTGAAGAACCCAATCCTCTCCTGTTGCACTCCAGCTCCCAGGGCTACCTTGGTGTACTGGTGGGCGACGTAGACAACGACTCCGCAGCCAAACTCAAACTGAAGGATGTGCGTGGCGCCGTAGTCACGCTCATCGATCACGATGCGCCGGCAGCGCAAGTCGGCTTGCGTGTCAACGACGTTCTTCTTGAAGTCAACGGGCAAGCCGTTGAGAGTGCGGAAGCCTTCGGGCGTATGATGCGCGAGATTCCTCCAGGTCGCAAAGTCACGATGGTGATTAGCCGCGACGGCGCGAATCAGACGCTGACCGTTCAACTCGCCGACCGCAAGAAGCTCGATACCGACGTCTGGAACAAGCTCAACAGCGGCAGTGACATCAGTACACCCGTTCAAGGCTTGGCGATCCTCGGTAACGGGGCCGGTGGCGATGCTCCACTGCCGGGTGGATTCCACATCCCCTTCGTCGGCAACAGCACCCTCAAAGTCGGCGCCATGGTAGAGCCCCTCACAGCGCAGATGGCGGATTATCTTGGGGTGCCAAATGGGCTGATGGTGAAGCAGGTCGTGCGCAAGAGCGAAGCTGCCGCAGCCGGGATGAAAGCCTTCGACGTAATCCTCAAGGTTGGCCCTGATAGCATTGCCACGGTTTCCGATTGGGAACGCTCCATGCGCGCTAACCAGGGGAAGGCCGTTCAGGTCACGATTCTGCGTGAAAGAAAACAGCAGACCTTGAACCTGCAGGTCGACTCGAAAAAGAAAAGCGAACTGGACTTCGACGAGATTTTCCCGGACAGCGATTGCCCCTTAATGGCATTTGCAGATCCTGACGTGGCGGGCGATCTTGTGCGGCATTTTTCCATTGATGCTTCTGCTGCGCAATCCATGCGGGAACAGGCCGAAGCATTGCAAGATCAACTTGGCGATCTGAAAGATCGCTCAGGCGTTTTTGCATTCGAGTTCAGTCCTCAGCAGGCTGAGGAATTTCGCAAGCAGGCTGAGCAGTTCCGCGATAACCTCAAAGGCCAGAATTTCGGTATCGATCAGAATCAACTGGACCAGATGCACCAGCAGATGGAGCAGTTCAATAACGACTTGTTTGGTAAGGATCAATTCAAGATCGATCCTAAGCAGATGGACGAACTGAAGAGGCAGATGCAGGAGTTCCAACGCCAGATGGAAGATCTGAAGTCTTTGGAATTCGGCCACATGGTATAGCAGTTTTCAATCTTGAAAAAAATGGCGCCGCCGGATGTTGCCGGTCGGCGCCATTTAGTTTTTGCGCAACTATATGGTTGCGCTATGTTAAGTTTGCTGCGGTGGTTGCAAGATGCACGCGGGCGTGGAGCGCGCAATTTCCCACTCTTCTTCAGTCATATCGACTGAGACATCCGCGAACAACGGCGTGCTGAGATAGCGCTCGCCAGTATCCGGCAGCATGCATAAAATTGTTGAACCCTTGGGCGCCGCGTTCGCAATTTGTAGCGCACCCGCGAACGTCCCGCCCGAAGTGATGCCAACAAAGACGCCTTCCTTCTTGGCCAGTTCCTTGCTGCACTTCATGGCATCAGCATTAGATATGCGGAGCACCTGGCTGATCGCCTTCGAAGCCATGGCATCGCCTGCAAGCTTGGCTATGAAGTCCGGGCTCCATCCCTGCATCGGATGCGGCTTCCAACTCGGATGGCCAGACTTTGCGGATCCATCCGCATTGCGCTCCTGTTCGACTCCACTCGACAGCATCGGCGCATCGTCCGGCTCGCAGACAACAATCTTCGTGTCGGGGCGCTCTTTAGCCAGTACGCGCGCAACCCCCTTCAAAGTCCCGCCAGTGCCGAACCCGGTGACCCAATAATCCAGGCGTTCGCCAGCGAAGTCTTTCAGGATCTCCTGCGCGGTGGTGCGCGAGTGCATGTCGGCGTTGGCTTCGTTTTCAAATTGTCGCGTATAGTACCAGCCATGCTTCTCCGCCAACTCGACGGTCTTGTTCACCATGCCGACGGCGCGCGCAGAGGCCGGCGTGAGAATCACTTTCGCGCCGAGGAACCGCATCAGCTTGCGGCGCTCAATGCTGAAGGTCTCCGCCATGGTGACCACCAGCGGATAGCCCTTGGCCGCGCACACCATCGCCAGGCCAATACCGGTGTTGCCGCTGGTTGCTTCGACTACCGTTTGTCCCGGCTTCAGCTTGCCGCTGCGTTCCGCCTCTTCAATCACGCCCAGCGCAAGGCGGTCCTTGACCGAGCCCAGCGGATTGAAGGCTTCGACCTTTACATACAAGTTGACGTCGGGAGGCGCCAATCGATTGATCTTTACGACCGGCGTGTTGCCGACCGTCTCCGTAATATTTGCGTACTTGCTCACGTGCTGACCTCCGAATGTTGGCAATTGTACAAGGCATAATTCCACGCGTCTTCAACGAATGTTAGGAAAGCGTTCTCAAAAAAAATCAAGTGCCATGTACTCTGGCGCTTGTGTACACTCACGCAAAGCTCAGGCCGAGGCGAACGTGTTGCGAGCTGATTCTTCTTCCCTTGCTCGGGACAGAAGTGATTCTTAACTACGGAGTATGCCGCGAGCGCAGGATGTCATCGTTCGCGCAGAATAGGAAGTGAACTATGACCGGAGCTCTTCGTGCTTTGACTGTGCTAGGCCTGTTCGCGGGTGGCGTCCTGGGAATGGCAGGATCGATAGTTGCCGCACAGAATGTCCGCGCTGTCTGCTGGGCCATTGATTCGACGGGCTTGATCGTCGCCACCGCAATTCTTGCGCTAAGCTATCTTCGCGCAGGAAAGATTGAAGTTGCAGCGGGTTTTCTGGTGTACGCAATCGGAGAGGGCATCATGCTGACGGGTACGCCGATGTCGCTCGAAGGCAGCGTCCCGTCATTCGCAGCGGGGACCGCACTTTGGGCCGCGGGTCTTGCTCTGGTCAGCGTTCCGCGGGAGTTTACGCTCGTCACCCGACTCACTGGATTGGTAGCCTCGGTTCTGTTCGGAGTGGTTTCCCTTCGCATCTTCTGGGGAGATACGCTAACGCCCATTGCGCGTCCTTTGCCGATGTTTGCCTATCCCGCGCTTGTGATCACATTCATCGGCTGGATATGGACAATAGTCAGGCACGGTGCAGAATTGGGCGCAGCCGAGGCATCCGAACAATCCAGACACGCGCCCGTCGTGATCAGATAACCTCCACTGATTACTTCACGCCCTTATCCGGATTCCACACGCCGTGTTGCTTGCGCACGTAGAGAATCTGCCCCACATGATAGGCGTTATGCGCGCCCACGTGGGCGATCAGCGAGGCATTGGCGGCAAGTTTCGCATCGTCGGCATCGTTCACAGCTTTCTCCCAATCCGCCAGCACCTGGTTAAGTTTCTTCACCAGGTCATCCCATTGCGCAGCCGTGAACTTGTCAAAGGTGTCGTTGTTGTTGCCGTCGAACTTCTCATTCTTCTCGCCTTTGAAGTCGTTGAGCGCGCGCTGGTCCCAATACCAGATGTGGTAAGCCAGTTGCCCTACGGAGTGGTCTCCCTTTCCCGGACTCCACATGGCTTGCTCTGCGGTTAGCCCATCTACCGCGATGCTCACTGGAACGAACCAATCTTCCTGGTCATGCGTGGTGCGCAACTGCTCCAGCAGTACGCCGCGTAACGTGGTCGGCGGCTTCTTTTCATTAGTCTGTGCGCAGAGCGGAACTGCGATAAGTAATAGGATCGCCAGCTTCTTCATCGTTCGTGAACCTCGGGGTATGTCGTGCCGGAAGTATAACGCTGCGTGTGCATGTAAGTCGTCCGGCAATCGGTGTCCTCAGGCCGCTTCATAACTTCTCAGTGCAGGCGCACCACTTCTCTATTGGAATGCCGGGCGGAGTGGGCTAGCTTTCGAGTTCACATGATGCCCAGCGCCCAACCCATTCTCAAATTTGAATCCCGCTCCGCTTCACGCTCAATCCTCCAGTCTGAACAGCAGCCCTCGCTCGCCTTATTAGCGATTGGGCTACTCGGACTCGGCGTGCTGGGACTCGCCGTGGGAGACTTCGCGATGGTATGGCAGCCGGTAGCGCCCTGGTTTCCGGCACGCACCGCATTGGCCTATGCGGCCGGCGCGCTCATGATTGGGTGCGGCGCCGGCTTGATGTTCCGGGCGACTACTACCTGGGCGGTACGCATCCTTTTTCCATATCTCATCGTGTGGCAACTGCTTAAGCTACCTTCGCTCTTCGTAGCTCCAAAACTGGAAGCTGTTTACCTTGGATTCGGGGAACTGGCGGTGCTGCTTGCGGGAGGCTGGATACTGTTCGCCCGACTGGGCGATGTGCAAGCGCCGTGGCTCGCATGGGCAACCGGCGATCGCGGCGTCCGCCTCGCGCGCTACTACTTCGCCATCTGGATCATCCCCATCGGCCTCTCGCACCTGATCTACACCAAGGCCACCATGGAACTGGTCCCGGCGTGGCTGCCTTACCACCTCGGCTGGGCTTACCTGACAGGGGCAGGGCAAATTGCTTCAGGCCTTGGTGTTCTCTTCGGCGTACTGCCCCGGATCGCAGCATCAGCTGAGGCCGCCCAGATCACGCTTTACACTCTGCTTATCTGGCTTCCGGCAATCTTTGCGACGCCTCGGGCGCGCTTGCCCTGGACTGCTCTCTGGATATCATGGACCATCGGTGCTGCCGCTTGGGTAGTCGCACAGAACACCTGGTCGAAGGCAACCAAACGATGAGCGTCGCTTTCGCGGCGCTCATCAGTGGTAAGTGAATCACGCTGGGCGGTGCTTATTGTATTTCGCAACGCAGGCGGCGGTCGGTCCCCAACGCCATAGCTGCGTGCTGCGCCCCAAGCCGGCGCGAAACAGCGCGTTCAAGAATCCGCTTGCCCCGGAAAACGCGTGATTTCATAGTCGCGACGCTAAGGTTGAGTGACTGGGCGGCCGCGAGTTGGGGATTTTCGTCGAGCACGCAAAGTTCAATCGCACGACGGCACACCATGCCGAGTTTGCTGACTTCCTCGCGCAGAATGCCCTCCATCTCCCTGCTTCGCCACGTCTCCTCGGGATTCTTTCCAGGATCGGGCAGATCTATCTCCACAACCTCATTGTCTTGTTTGCTTAAAAACTCTATCGACACGAATACACGATTGCGGCGACTGCGCAGATGCTCGTGCGCAGTGTTCTGCACAATTGCTCCGAGCCAACTCGACATTTGCGACTCGCCGCGAAACTTCTCGAGCGCTTTGTAAGCCTTCATCAGGGCTTCCTGCACGATGTCTTCCGCGTCTTCATTCGAATTCGTGAGCCGCCTGGCCATCCGCAGCAGTTGCGGCCGGCGCCGCTCGGCAGTTTCCAGGAACTCCCGTATTCGGCCTTCGGGCATCGACGCGTTCGTTTCCACTTCCATTGCACTCAAGGCAATTGGCATATACACCCGCTCCATTTCGGGGGCATTTCAAGTTCATTCGGTTGGAATGAAGTGCCGGAAGGCAGCTTGACCAGTCGCGCTGTAAAAACGAGAGACCGGTGCTGCCGACTACGCCATCGAGGAATGGATTGAAGGAGGGGCGCGGAAGGGAATATGCGAAGAAATAACGGATGCCACGAGCGCCGGAGCCGGCGTGACGACAACGTGGTCGCGCGAGGGGCGCGGAACCTGGGGATCCAAAATAGCAAAGAGCGCTAGTCCGGGAATCCGTTGCGGCTTGACGAACTGCCCTGCCTGCATGGCGACAGAATCGTCCCGGTGGTCCACCCACATGTGCGTAGGAGAGGCCTTTGATACGCCCGCATGCTGGAGGTATTGTGAGAGCTTGTACCCATAACCCGACGCCCCTACCGCCAGCGCGAGTGCCAAAAACGCAAGCACATAGGGATGAAAAAACTGCCTTGCAGAAGTCCGAATCCCTCGATCACGCGCGACCGATGTCTTTGGACGCTCAAACGGCTTCGAAGGCCTAGTCGGGATTGGAGATTCGCTCAGCACGGTTCCCCGGTAGTCAAGGTACTCAAACATATAGACTCGGCCGAGTTTCTTTTAGCTTCAAAAATCTCATCCGGGCGGAATATGACTCCCCTCAAACATCACGTCCCCAGATTCGGGAGAGCGAAACCTGGGGACTGAATGTTGATGGCGGTCAGGAGGGGAGCATGCCTTCAAGCCGCACATAGCTCATTTCCATACCATGCTCCATGCCGCTTGCCAGCATCTGGGCGCGCGTCGCAGCATCGGGAAGTGTCATCCTCATCGTCATTAGCGTGCCCTCGCCTTCTTGGTCGAAGCGGGTCTCAACGTGGTTATCCGGGGTCGGGTCGGGCAAGAACATGCGTTCAACGTGGACAATCCGGCTGAAAGGCTCGAGTTCGAGGAATTCGCCGGTGATGTGGAAACGACTGGCTTTGCCCTTCGACGGGTTTTCCCATTCGTAACGGATCGCTCCGCCGGGCCTTGCCTCGCTGATGCAAATGGGCATGGTCCATCCATCGGGGCCAAGAAGCCACTTCTGGATCAGGGCAGCTTCAGTATGTGCACGATAAACCAATTCGGGCTTCGCGTTGAAGTGGCGCGTGACAACGATATGGGTGTCGCCTTCGGTCTTGAGTGTCAGCTTGGTCATAGTATTCATCTGATTTTTCCTCCAGTGTCGTCGGGTGTGTTTGGGGTCATGTCTGCCAAAACCTGATCCAGCCGGTCGTAATTCTTTGTCAACGCCGTGCGCAGCATTTCCAACCATTGATCGATCGCGTCGAGTCCCGGCTTCGCTAGCCGGCTGGGTCGCCGGGTGCCTTCATGGCGCCGCTCGATCAGGCCCGCCTCTTCGAGCACTTTGATATGCCTGGAAACGGCGGGCTGCGTCATGGCAAATGGCTCCGCCAACTCCATAACCGTTGCCTCACCGAGTGCGAGTCGTGTCAGGATTGCGCGGCGAGTTGGGTCAGCGAGTGCAGCAAAAGTGGAATTCAAATTAAACATAATCATTATCTTATATAAACAATAGATTATATATATTGAGGTGTCAAGCTTTTTCGAATGAGAGGCGAATCATTGAGCAACTACGCGCTCTGCGCCGACCAGCAAGCTACGAAATGCTCGCCAAACCCATTTGATTACAAGAATGATCGCCAGGACGAGCGCTGTCACGATACTTCCAGCAAGGTACGGGTGCACCGTCGCCAGCCACGTCAGGGAAATTGCCAACGCATCTTCGCCAACGCTTAGGCCGATGTTCGAAAATGGCTCGGGCGAGGGAGTAACTGCTGCCCGCGCCGCGGTTTTCCCACCGTGCGCAGCCAGCGCGATCAATCCACCGAGCAGGGTCGCCGCCAACTGCTCGCCGGGAGAGAGCGTCTCGGTCGCGCGCCATGCAAGAAGCCCCGCTACCGGGACGCGGATAAAAGTGTGGAGCGCGTTCCATACCAGGTCGAAGGCTGGGACTTTGTCGGCGAAGAACTCAACCGCGAACAGCGCTGCCGCAGCTCCAATGACCCACCAGCTTGCGAGCAGATGCAGAGGTTCAGGCAGTGCCAGCACACTGGTATGTGCCAGCAGCCCGAGCGTCGCAACCGTGGCATACACGTTGAGCCCTGCGGCAAACGAAACCGCGACGATCAGTGCGACCAATTCCTGCCCGGGCATCGGAAGCTTCACGAGCTAAGTATAGGACTAGATGGAGCAAATATCAGAGCGGACCGGCTGCCGGCTTGCATCAGCTACGGCTGAAGCGCACACGGAGCGGTGCATCTCCAGTTCACTCATAGCCCGCGCCATTTCAATTTCGCTGTAGGCAACAAACCGCGAGCTTATCTTGCGATAGACAGTATTCGAGCAGGCCTCGTGATACTCGCTCGTCCTATCAATCAGGGAGCGCTCAAAATCATCGCAGATTTGACAATGCATAACTTCCCCTTCCGGCTTTTGGTCGGATTTACTGCGTTTGAGATAAGCAAGTTTTAGCGCTCTGTGATCTTCAACTCCGCCTTGAGCCAGTCCTGAATGTCGTGGCCGTGCTGGCCGCCGCGCTCTTGAAACAAATGAAAGGCGCAGACACTTATGTCGTCCTTAGGGACGCAAATTCCCGAAGTCGTTGTTTCAGTTTCTGCAGATGGCAGGCTGTGGATAGTCTTATTGTGCTTTGAATGCTTTTGAACTTTAGTGACGATCATAATTAAACCCTTCTTATATATAGAAAGGGCTAAGAGAGGAATAACTTCAGAAGTGCCGCCTTAGTCCAGCGAATCTGAACAGGAGATAGATGTCTCGCTCACCTCTAATGGTACGCTCATTCCGCCTGGCCGCACGGAGTATCTGAGTTATGGTCCTCGACGAGGTACTTATCTATTGGAGATCACGTTGTCTGCGGTCTCGATTACTCATCGAGAGACCAAAGATTTCTTGCTGGGAGAAGCCGCGATAACCCTCGAAGCCTCGTTTCTAACGGACTTGTGCGCCGCGCAGTGAGTCTGTCCTTACTGACTGCCGATATAGCAGCGCACCGGTCAAGAATCGAGAACCTCTTAGAACTCTGCAAACTCTGCTCGCGACTCTACGAAATAGGAGGTAATTGTCCGGCGATCTTCGTCGCGTCGGCGCTGCAAGCGGGATGGCCCCAGCCGGACGCGCTGGCGCCAAGAGCAAGGCCGGGCGCGGCAGTGATGTCGTAGACAATGTTGTCGGGTCGCATCTTGTCGGGCCCTACTCCTCCTGGAACGTGGTCAAGCTTGAGCGCATTCCGCGTACGCCAGGCGATGTTGTGGTCGGCGCACGATGAGTCACCGCTTACGCCGATGGCCCCGACAAGCACACCCTGCTCGTTGTAGAGTGCGAGTCCGCCGCCGAAGACATTCACCCCTCCGATGTGGCCGCCGACCATCGGGTCTTTAGACGTTCCGTAGTCAGCAGGCTCGCCGCGGTAGGCAACGGATACGTCCACAGGGTTGCTGGCCTGCAGGCCGAACAGGGAACCGCCGGGCTGTACCGCGCTGAACAAATCAGCGGTCGAGAGTGCGAGTTTCGGCAGGCTGAACGCATTCGCGGTATTCGCTTTCTGTGCAGAGATCACGCGGCTCCCAGGCCATTGACTGCCGCGATCGGCGCCGGTGAAAGCCACCGCGCAGACCGCTCCATCGCGATTGACGACGGTGCCCCACATATCAAGGTTGAAGCCGCCATTCGCCTCGCTGCGCGCAGTCTTCAGTGCCGCCTTGAGTTGGCTCTGCGTGGGCAGCAGTTTGCAGGCTGCTGCAGCGTCAGCATCTTTGCTGTGACCAGCCTGTGCGCTAGTGTATAGAGTCGCGCTCAACGCGAGGACAGTAATCAATATTCCGCATCTGGTTTGAGTCGTCATTGGGGACGGTATCTCCTTGCAGTTCGAAATCCTGCCCGCCAAAGTGCTGCCGGACAAATTTCCGAAAGTTTCCCCAACCTAACACGGGGGTCGCGGGGCCGCAATCGGCAAATAAGGAACTTGGTGCACTTGAGTTGGAAAACGAGAAAAAAACGGCGCGGACATGCGGCCAATCTAAAAACAACCCCAAGTCTCATTACCGAGACTTGGGGCACAATCGTTACGGGGATTCACTCAAGCCTTACGCTGCTGCATTATTCGCAACGGTTGGCTGGTTCGTAAGCATCGTTGCCCTGAATGCAGGGAACGGCGCCAAGGTATTCGTAGATGGCGCGCAGATCATTGTCGGAGAGGTCCTTCAGATTGGGCCATGGCATGACCTGCAGCAGATTGCCATCGAACGGAGCCGGAATGCATCCCGCGTTGGGTGCTCCCGTGCAATTCGGATGGCGATGATCGAGGTCCGCTCCCGTGCGCATGATGGTGAGGAACTGCTGGAAGGTGTTCCCGCCTTCAGGCAGTCCACTGGCATCCGGGGTAAGGTTGCGCGAGATGATGTGCGCCGACCCGGGAATCAACGCGCCGAAGTCCCTGCCTCCGCCGAGGTAAGTGGCAGTATTCACCATTTTCGGCTGGTTGAAGTAGGGGTTCTTGCCGGGGACGTACTCGGTTTGAGGTCCGTTGGAGTGACAGCCGTTGCAATCGCCGACAACGTTCACAAAGTAGCTGCCGAGACCGACCAGCGCGGGGTTTTTGCCCTTCATGTTAAGCGGCACAGGAGCAGCTGCCATACCAATCTGAATGCGTGAGTCGCCGCCCGACTGGGCTTTTGCACCGGGCGCATTGGAGAAGCTAACGGAGACGAAGACAGCAGCGACAACTGCACCGGTGCATACAATCTTGAGCCAAACATTTCTTGTCATGAGACTCTCCATATTTGCGTCGCGCGGATTGGAAACCGTGCGAATATTCCCGTGGGGAAAATTCCACCATCTCTTTGCAAGTGCCTCTTCAACAGGGCTTTGGGGGAAGCCGGAACGATGGCAGTAACGAAGCGGAGTGCGGTGGAGGATTGATAGTACAACGGGCGCGGAGCGCTGTCGATGAATTTTCACGACAACTGCACAGGACAAATTCTTGGCCAAGATTTTATGTCAGGAGCGCGCTATCGGAGATGACCGCACATCTGCTGTTTGTCGCAGCGTAGCGACCACAATTGAACCGGCATTATGAAATGTGGTCGTGCCGGATGCTAGTCGTCGCGGTGGTACAGCTCGTGAAAGTCTTCGACGAAGCTGATCAACACTACAACTGCCGATCCAGCAAGACCAAGCATGAACATGCCGGTGAGTGTCCAAATGAAAATTACACCAAGCTGATGCACAATCTAAAGCTAGGACGCAATTCGTAAGCGGATCGTAAAGGCCGCGTAAGCAATTCATAAGCGACTGAACCCGGCTTGCTACTCGTCGGCTCCTCGGAACCGGATCGCACGCGCCAGTTCGTGAAATCCGATTCTTCCAACCTCATTACCTTTTTCATATTTCTTTGAAACGGTCAGGCGGTGAGCGTCACCATACCCTGCGAGACCAGAACAGGCAGTGGCCGCACCGCTTGACGCGGCTCATCCCTGGGCGCGTTCCTCGTTCGCGCGAGGACGTTGATGAGAAGCGGACGCTGTGCACGACCGCTGATGGGGGTTTCGAGATCCTGGCTGCAGAGTGGAGCGGTCAGGCTGGGCGTCGCAGGCGGAGTGGGGACTTCCATCGACAGGGTCTCTGCTTCGCAGGCGACGAAGCATCTGCGTCTGCGGTAAGCTCACTGCCGTTTCGGTTGCATCAGTCAACCTCCACCCCGCGAGCTGATTTGTGCCGATCGCGCTATACGCCGAATTGCTGAAGATGATGGTCGATGTGTTTGTACATCCACATGGACCACTCGTCGGGGGTGAGGCGGCCGAAGAAGCTGTGAGGATGATCCGTGCACCCGGCGGGACCGGCCGCAGAGAAACGGTCGATGATTGCGCAGAGTGCGTCGCGCTCGCGGTCAAAGTCGCGATCATCGGTGACGGCAAGCCCGGGGACCGTGGGCGAGTTGCGCCGCATCGGTTCGCTCTCCTTGAATGCCATCGGCTTGATCACGCGCCCAATGATGCGGCCAATCATCATGCGTGGCGGACGCCGCTCGCCCAGAGCAAGCTCCATGCCCATCGCGCAATGCGCCATGGTCTGCGCGGGAGTCATCTTGCCCCAGAGGCGTGGGCTGTCGGCGCGCAGATGCGCGAGGCGGTTCTTCACTTCCTGCACGGTAGCCGGTTGAAACAGGTTCTTCATGGTGGGGACACGTCTCTCGGGCGACACAGAAGGCGATGATATCAGCGCCTAAAACCCGCCTGCCATGACGGATTAAGACGAGGGACGAATGGCTCATGTTTCGAGGATAGCGATTGCGCAGAAATAGCCTGCAAAGGCCGGGGAAGTTTTTTGCGAATGGCCTCAGGGGCTTACGGGAAATCTGCGCGTTGAGGCATTGACGGTTCCAGACGGCGCTGGTTTTGGGGCATTCCGGGTCATGCATTGGGGCGAAGGCTTGAAAAGCAGATTCTTCACTCCCCACCCCCGAACCTGCCCCAAAGAGCTGACGGCTCTTCGGGGCCCCTGAAACGTTCGGGCCCCCGTTCGTTCAGAATGACACCCGCAGGGTTTCTGCGGCAGTGAAATTCAATGGGAATTCCAAGGAACCCGCCTTACTGTTTGTCGTAGACCAGGGTGACGTCCATGGGCTTTCCATCGGCGTCGGTGCCCTTGGCTTTCATCGTCATGGTCATGCCATCGGCGGAGATCACGAGTTTGCCGCTCGCGTGGTATTTGTTGGCGCTGTTCTTTGTCTCATAGGTGAAGGTGTTGGCGTTGACCTGTTTGAGGGAAACGGTGTCGTAGGGTGCTCCCTGACCAGAGAGTGAAGCGGGAGAGCCATCGAATTTGGCGGTGTAGGTGGTGTTGATCGCGGAGCCGTCGGAACGTTCGCCGGTGGTGGTCACCTTGACGCCATTGTCGGCGGCTTCGCGCACCGCCGTAATGCTCTTCACGGGAAGAGGGCCCGGAGAGTATTTGCTCTTTTCCGGATTGAGTTTCCAGGTTCCCAGAGAGTGATCGGCGGCGAAGGCGGCCGACGTGGAGGCGATGACCAGGGTTGCGAGAGCAAACGTGAGCAGTCTTTTCATGGGAGTTCTCCTTTTTCCTTGAGGTCGCTATGTGATGCAGTACGCCGTAAACGAAAGGTGTATGACCCAGGAGTGGGGCGTTTCAGAAGCGCGGTGGGGGGAGAAGGCCGATCCGAAATGCGGACACAATGTTATGCGCGGTTGTGGCTGCCGAGTCAAGCAGTGATTTCGGAATGCAGTCGGGGAGGAGACGGGAAGCGCGAGGGTTCGTGCGGTTTCGGACGGCGGTCCCACCCTTAACGATGAGATGTCTCGGCCATCGGTCTACTTTGAACTGGGTGCCCCAGGTCTCGATTCTGAGACCTGGGATTTCGGGAGTTGGTTTCCGCGCTTCGCGGCAGTCCAAAACGATTCAATCTCGACCACCCCGGCCGAACCCGTCATGTAGTGGCGAAAACTGGACCATTCCCAGTCGTTGGGCTTCGTAACCAGGCCCCGTTTCACGGGATTGCGATGCATGTATTTCAGTTTTTCCGTTGTCTTCTCTGGGTTCCAGACGTTGAAGTCGTAATAGCGTGCTTGCCAGAACGGCCGTTCCTTCCGCCTTTTCGTTACCGATAATTTGAGAGCCTGCATGACGCGATCGAGTGTGCCGCCTTTCGGTTCGTTCACGAGCAGATGAACATGCTCCGGCATCACCACGTACCCGAGCACCACGAAGCGGTATCGCTGCCTGATTCGTTCGAGTGCTGATTCAAAGAGGCGCCGGCTTGTTGCACTGTTGAGGTACGGTCTGCGGCGATAGCAACTGAAGGTGATGAAGTGGAAGTTTCCGGTCTGCTGATACCGATGGAGCCCTCTGGTCATCGTGTGGAGAGTACTTGGAGAAGTGGATGGAGTCGGTGGCGGGGCTCACATCGTTCGTTCCGACTTAGCGAGTGGGAAACTGGAACATCCCTCCCAGGTCTCAAAGGCGAGACCTGGGGCACCCATATTTGTGGTGATCGAGACCTGGGCCACCCGCCCCTCTCTAGCTCCCAAATTGGAGCTTCCCGGAAATCTCGATCCTATATGGATCAACATTGATGTACTTCTTCTTTCTCCGGCCGGAAAAATCGACCGTCAGCGTCTTGTCCTCCAATGAAAGATGAAGACGTTCAATGGTTTCGACAGCAGCGCTCAATTTGAGATTTGTGACAGCGGAAATCCACCCGAACTCCAAGAACTTATCCGGCGAGGTCTCAAGTTCCTTGTAAAGAATGGGAAATATCGATTGTTTTATCTTGGCTAGGGAGCGAAGGCCGAGCAGAGAATTCTCCATGATCGCGTTGTTAAACGTCGCGACAGGCTCGACGTTGCCTAGCTCTGGTGCCGGAAACTCATCTAGCAGGAGACGACGCGCACGCCTCGCAGCAAACTCATCAGCCGAGATTGTGCCAACTCCATGCTCGAAGGAGTCGGCGAAGTCGGTTTGTCGAGGCTCGATCAACAAGATCCAAGTTGATTTTCGACCGGAGCTAGATCGCTTCGCCGATTTGAGGGTGCCAATTGCAACATCGAAGCCATAACCAACTACGACTTGCCCTGTGTAAGTGCGAAGCTGACTAATTGCCGCCTCATCCGAGCTATCCTCAGCCGCAAAATGCAGCTCAATCTCTTCAGACCAATTCGCCTGGATAACATTCGGATACAACGTCCAGTCGAGATTGGCCGGATTGATGAGTGCTCTCGGAGAAAAGTCGCAGGAATAGGTGGAGGTCGCAGATCCTAAGGATGCGGTCTTGATGGAGAGAGAATCTGAGTTAATTTCCTGCAGACGCAGCTTCTGAGTTATTGCCGAGCATATTCCTTCCGGTCCCTCAGCCTGATAGCTCAAGTATCCAGTGGTCGCGAGGATACCTGGGATTTCTGTCTGATCGAACCTCACAGGAAGGATGTAGGCTTGTCCCTTTTCTTCAAAGGCGCGGGCCTGAGCGCTCCTCAACTCATGATTCGTCCAAGTTTTTCTAACGTAGTCGGCTGAGACGAAAACGATGCAATATCGAGCCTTGTTTTTGTAAACGTCCGACAAATGCTGGTACAGGTCTCTTCCCCAGAGCGTCGCTTTTTCGTATTCGTCATAGAAGACCCTGACACCGGAATAACGGAGGCAATTAGCAACGCTCTCAACGTCATTCCGCTGCTCACCTGCGAACGAAAGCGCGACATCAAATTCGAAATGTTGCTCCATTCGTCTATTGCCCTCAGATTGACTGCGATCTAGGTCAATCCAGAGGCCCCGACGCAGTTGCTTTTGGTGCGAAATGCAATGCTACACCGGCACGGATCCTTGTGTATGGAGCATGCACGTCCCGTATGTTTCAATAGTAAGGATGGGTATTCCCCGGAGATCTACAGCTAGGGGCGGGTTTATTGCGGCTCGGCGCAAGGCGCGGGAGTACGCGATGGTTGCGCGGGCGCTGGCGTCTACGGCGCATCCTGTTCTGGCGCAGATAGTTCCGGCGCGGTTCTGCAATCTTTCCTGCTCCTACTGCAACGAATACGACAAGGTTTCTGAGCCTGTGCCGCTGGACGAGATGCTGCGGCGGATCGACCACCTGGGGCGGCTGGGCACGGCCATGATCGGGATCTCGGGCGGCGAGCCGCTGACCCACCCGCAGCTCGACGACATCATCCGGCGCATGCGGAAGACAGGCGCCATTGCGGGGATGATCACGAATGGCTACCTGCTGAATGTTGAGCGGATAGAGCGGCTGAATGCTGCGGGCCTGGACCACATGCAGATCAGCATCGATAACCTTGAGCCGGATGAGATTTCGAAGAAGAGCCTGAAGGTTCTGGACAAGAAGCTGCAGATGCTGGCCGATCATGCGGAGTTCCACGTGAACATCAATTCCGTGGTGGGCGGCGGGTTTCGCGATCCCAATGATGCGCTGGTGATTGGCAGGCGGGCGCTGGAGCTGGGGTTCGAGTCGACGATCGGAATTATCCATGATGGCGACGGGCAGTTGAAACCGCTGAAGCCGGAAGAGGCGCGGGTCTACTTCGAGATGACGAACCGGAAGAAGACGAATTACGCGCAGTTCGACATGTTTCAGGAAGCGATTGTGAAAGGCGAGTCGAACGACTGGCGGTGCCGCGCGGGTTCGCGCTACCTGTATATCTGCGAGGACGGGCTGGTGCATTATTGCTCGCAGCAGCGCGGGTATCCGGGTGTGCCGCTGGCGCAGTACACGTCTGAGGATGTGAAGCGGGAGTTTTTGACGGCGAAGAGCTGCGCTCCGAATTGCACGATTGGGTGCGTGCACCGCATCAGCCATATCGATCACTGGCGCGCTCCGCAGACGAAGACGGTTTCGCCTGGGTCGCAGGGGGAGCTGGTGAAGATTCAGTTGTAGTGGTCAGTGAACAGTGATCAGTGGTCAGAAAGAACGGGGCTTTGGCCTCCGTTTTCTTTTGTGGCGTGGCGGAGGTTTCGGAGAAGCGGATCCTTCACTCCGCTTACCCCACATTCGCTATGCGAACGCGGGGCCCCAAACCGCTCCGTTCAGGATGACACAGCTGATTTCTTGATTACGCGTCGAGCTGCTCCGTTCAGGATGACATGCGGAGTTTATTGGTTTTTTGAAGCTGCTGCGGGATCGGCGCTTCGCATTTTTGGCGGAGGCCGTTGGCTTCACGGGCGAGGTAGTCCCAGTTGAGGTCGCGGAAGATGCGCGCCATTACGGTGCCAAGAGCGCCGATGTAGTTGAGGCGGAGGGAGACGCGGCTGTGAGCGCCGATGGCTTCCACCTGGTGGCGGGCGACAACTTTCATGCCGAAGGTGTGAGTGGTCCAGGCAAAGATGCGGCGCTTCTGGTCGAGAGACGTGACCTGCCAGACGGCGGGGAAGAGCCTTGGCTGCCAGATACGGGTGCGGGAGCCGAGGGTGAGTGGACCGATGTCCATGCGCTGCACGCGGGTGACGGCGGTGTTCCAATCCGGCCAGTGCTCCACGTCGAGCAGCACGGCCCACACGCGTGGCGGCGAAAGGTTGATTTCAACGGCCTGGCGAAAGTCTGACATGGGGAGGGGACCCCGAACTGCGGCAAAGCTATTTGTGTGCTGTCTTCACTGATGTTGATTTTGCAGAAGCTGAACGGGTGTCGGCCATCGCCTGGTCGATGAGCTGGAAGAGCTTGGTGCGATCGACGACTTCGACAAAGGGTGCGCCCTTGCTGTCGGCAGTGGTGATCCAGATCGTCGGCGTGTGCTCAATGCCGATTCGCTGGCCCAGTGCGTAGTCTGCCTTGACCTCGGCAGCGAACTTGCCCTGCGGATCGATAGCGAAAGGGAGAGCGATGTTGTGGTTCTTCGCGTAGTTCTCAGTGAACTGACGGAGCACGTCGAGGTTCGAGATCGAAGGCTGATTGGCGAAGACCTGGTCGCGATAATCGTCGCCGACCTTCTTGCCTTTAGTGTCGAACCAGCGAGCGTTGACGGCGGCCTGGAAGCTCCACGCATGGAAAGGTAGCGGGAAGTCGTGGCGGACCCAGGGGATGTTGTATTTGGCCGCAGCTTCGCGCAGGACGGGATTGGCGTTGGCGCAGTCGGGGCACTCCATGTCTTCAAATTCGACGATGGCCACGCGGGAGCCGGCGGGCGGCTTGAGAGCAGCGGGGTCATGCACCGTGGTGGTGGGCGGCGGTCCGGAAAACTGAGCGCGTGCGGTTGGCGCTGCCATGATGAGGGCGGCTGCAAGGCTCATCAAGAGCGCAGCGTGCGGGGAACGACGAAGGGCGTGGGCAAGGCGATTGGGCATGGTTTCTTGGACGACTCCCTTGTGTCTATTGTAACGGCAGGAAAGCAGGAAAGTTGCGCGCAGAATTCGCTTGGAAGGGGGCATCGCGACGCACGTGGCTGGAATCGCTCCAGTTGCGAATCAAGGGTGCTTAGCGAAGGTCGCCTGAGTTTCGGGAGGGGCCGGGGTCTTGATCGGCGCGGCGTTTGGCCATCCACTGGCGCCATTTGTAGTCAGCCACGAAGGACAGGGCAAAGACGATCAGGACGACGATGGCGAGGAGAAATTTCATAGGTACAGGGAACAGGGAGTAGAAGGCTGCTTTGAACGAACAAGTGCCTTAACGGGAGGATAGCTTGCGAAGGCGTCGAATTGCGAATCCTGTTGTCCATAGGATGGCGGCGAAGAGGAGTGCGGTGTCGACGTAGCCGACGATCCAGAACATTGCGGAGTTGGCGGCTGCGTGAGAGCGGAGAAACGTGCTGTCGTTGCTGGCCACAACGCCGGGGGCGTGGATCAAATACCACTCGGCGGCGAGCGCGGACGATTGACTGGAACTCGATAATCCGTCCGACGCGGCTGGATAGCCCACCACCCAGAAATTGACGATCTCAATCGGGAGTGCCAGAAGCGATGCGATCTTGAGGATGGGGCGCTTTTGGAATGGCCTCATTTAGTCAGAATAGAAGA
This sequence comes from Telmatobacter sp. DSM 110680, assembly GCF_039994875.1. Lineage (GTDB taxonomy): Bacteria > Acidobacteriota > Terriglobia > Terriglobales > Acidobacteriaceae > Telmatobacter. The sequence continues at coordinate 1,407,802 of NZ_CP121196.1, forward strand.
AACGCCGCCGGGTTTTGGCCGCGACGGCGGTTCGATTTTTCGCAGTGCCCAGTTCAGAGCGTGATAACTAGCGGCCGACCACGATGATCTCGAAGCTGCCGGGGATCATCGGCGGACGGGGATGCTGGTTTTCTGCGGTTGCTGCCGGGCGCGGGCCGAAGTCGGCGGTCACCAGATACACGCGATCAGTGGACGCATCATAGGCCATGGTGCGGGCGCCTTTCTTGGTGGGCAGGGACTGGATGGTCTTGTAGGTGGATGCGTCGACAACGGAGAGCACGCCGTCTCCAGAGGATGCGAAGGCCAGCTTGTGTTTGGCATCCCAACCAGCGGCATCGGGACCGTCGCCGATGGCCGGCGTGGCGAGAATCTTGCCGCTGCCGGCATCGATCACGCTCATCTTGTTGCCGTCGCAAACAGGGAAGAGGCGATTTCCGGCGATGTCCATGGCAAGGCCGGAGGGCGATTCGCAGCCTGCTGGCCACGTGGCAGTGACCTTGTGCGCGCGGGCATCGATCTTCAATACTTCGCTCTTGTCTTCAATGTTGTTGTAGACGTTGCCCTGGCCATCGGCCACGCCGAACTCGGGCTTGCCGGGCACGTCGATGGTGGCGATGACTTTGCGCGAGGCGGCGTCGATGACGGAGATGTTCTTGCTGCGGCCGTTGAAGGCCCATACGGTTTTTGTCGCAGGTTCGAAGATGATAGCGTCGGGATTTGTGCCGGCGGGAACGGTAGCGACAGTGGAGAGATTGGAGCGATCGAAGACTACGACCGCGTTGCCGCCACCGTCCGAAATGTATCCGACTTTGCCGTCGGGGTCGAGGGCTAAGCCGTGGGTTCCGTGAAGTCCGCTGATGGTGCCGATCAGTTTGCCGCTGGTGGTGTCGACGGCGTCGACATGGTCGCCGCGGGTGATGTAGACGCGATGGGCAGCGGAGTCGACCAAGAGGTAATCCCACCCGCCGGTGTCAGCCAACTTCCAGTGGTCAAGGACTTTATAGGGTCCCTCTGCATGCGAGACGAGGGTGGCTGCGAAAAGAGTGCACAGCAGAGGAGCGGCAAAAAGAGTGCGCGCAAAGGTTGGGAGACAGCGTCGAGTTTGCATGTTCGGCTCCGTGGGCTCGGCAGATCGCGAAAAATGTCTACAGTCCGCCGGCGCAAGCATTGTTCCACGGCGGCATTAAGGGACGCTGAAGGAAGCGCGGAGATGGCTCTTCTTCTCACCGCAGCGCCGGTCCCCATTCCATTTCTGTCTTTTCGAGGACGGTATGCCGGTGTGCCGAATCATCGGACATTTTCCGAGTAGGGCCAGTGTCACCTCCCACTCGTCCCCAATCCGTCCCGGCCTTTCGGAGGCGAAGATTCAGCATAGGGAAGAGTTGCCCACGATACAGAACCCTTCCTGAAAGTCAGGGGTACAACTTTAGGAAATCCTCAATCTCAGAAGAGATGCGACCCGTCTGATCGTCACCGAGGTTCTCATCAGCCGCATTCGGGATCCTCGACAGAATTGCTGACATCGCCATCTTCATCTGCTCATATTCCCGCAGCGCCTCGACGTGATTCCGAAAGAATCGCGTATGAACCATCCAGCCGTAGATTCCGCATGTGATGGCGAAGGGCGCAATCTGAGTGTCGCGTTCGAGAGTGATGCGCGCGCCGCGCGAGTGTTCCTCATCCTTGATGGTTGTTCCGCCTTCGGACCCTTTCCGTCCGACAGCAGAACCGCCGTCAATCTCGATCCATTTGCTTTCGTCCATTCATTGAGACTACACACCGCGCCGTCACGTGACTGCGGGAGCCAGTCACCGGCCACCGTCGCTTTGAGGGCAAAAAGTTGCCACTGTCTCCATTGCCGACTATACGGCCAGGTGGCTCAAGTCGAGCAGTTTCGAATCGATCACTTGTGCAACAGTGCAGACGCCCCGAAGAGAGACGATCACCGCGGTGTGTCGCTCCTCTCTTCGTTCGTCTGGTCGGGCCTAGGCACCTTCCGGCGGCACTATTGATCTCCGCCAAAGGTGTTTTCGATCGGCGTAATTGTACCGAACAGGCCATCCTGCTCGCCGTTAAGTCCGGCGGTGAAGTATAGAGTCGTTGCCGACCCTGACGTTCCGCCGCTCGCAAACGCGATCCCCCAGAGGCCATCGATAGCGATGGGCACGTTGTTGGCATCCACGAGATTGCCTTTGAGCGCTCCCGTCACCGGATCAAAGACGAGAATGTTGCCACTTCCAAACTGTCCCACCAAAATGTCGTGGCTGTAGATCCCGAAATCGCTGGGTGCCTGTGCCATCCCCCAGGGAGCGTTGAACCATTTGCTCCTGTCGAGCCGATGCAGCAGACGACCCGTCGGCGAGAATACGTCCACGAAGCCAAGGCCCGCACCGTCTACCTCATCATGCTTTGCGCTGTCCTGCTTAGCGAATGCAACATAGAGATTGCCCCCGATGTTCTGGACATTGAAGGGAGCGAATCCATGTGGTATGCGCTCATCTTGAAAAGCATCCTCATCCATCGAAATGCGGTGGAAGTTTGTGTCGTAGACACTCACGCGCCCTTTTCGAAAATCCGCCACATAGAGATAATTTGCTGAGCCGACGTGTGGATCATTGATGCTGGCCACGGCTACACCTTTGAAAACGGATGCGCTGTGCGTGTTGACCTTTACGATCGCCGTCGTTCCATTGACTCCCGGATTCCAACCGGAGATCGTGCCGTCTTCCGTGACGAAAAGGAACAAGGCTGGCTTGCCGGGAGCAATTTGAAAATCCTGACTTCCATTGAAGATTTGCCCTGTTGGCGTTCCTGATCCGCCGTCAGCACCCGGAATGGTTACGACAAGAGGAACGGCGGTGCCTGTTCCGGTATAGAGCGTCGAAAGGCCGGGGCCGTTATCAGAAATCCACCACGGTGAGCCGGAACTCCGCGACATGCCCCAGGGATTAACCAGATTCGGATCCGTCGCGGCGGCCATTCCTGGGATGTCGGAAACGAGATTCGTCTGCTTGTAATGTTGGCTTTGTTGCGCTGGCAGCATTGACGAAAATGCCAGCACACCGATGGATGCAAAACGCGCGAACGTTGGGGAGGATTTTAGTTGAATCATATGCATAGACTCCTTGGTGCAAAGAGCGTTAACACTCGAATGGGCTGGGGGAGGGACGAGTGCTTCATCACCATAAAGCGCACACAAGGCTTACTTGTCAGCCAATTGTCATCCGGTGGTCATTGCATTGCTAAGTGCGGACTCCAGCTAGGCAATTTATTGCAGGACTTTGGTTTACATCGATCTGGTTTATTGTCCGACGCGCCACGACGATGTAGTCGACCAGCTCTTCAATTGGGCCAAAGCCCATTCGTTGGATTTGTCGGTATGACAGGATGTGCATGGATTTGGAATTCCAAACTGCTGAGTCAGGCGGGGAGAGATAAATCGAAACGTGTGACTGCTCACGTAGTTGTTGCCGAGCGTTTGGGCGATCTTTGGCATGTGGCAAGCCGTGCACTGGCTCCCCGCGCTACTGGCAGCATGGTGCGTATGTTCACTTACTGTTCCCTTGAGTCCTGCTGGGTTGCTGCGTGTGTGGCAACCCAGGCAAAGAGCATTGCCCGCTACGATCAGGTTTGAGGGGTTGGCGTTGCTGTGTACCTCGTGGCAATCAAAGCAGCGCATGCCTCGGTGGTACATCACGCTCTGCACGAAGTCGTTCCCCTGCATGCGATTCTTGTGCCCAGATGCATCCGGCCAGAAATAGAAATCCTGCGTGCCAAATCGTGGAACCTCAAGATTCCAGACTTCCGCCAGCCGATGGCCGGGAACGAAGCCAACCGGCCAATCAACGTATTTTCCATCCACTGGAAGAATGAAAGGTCGGCCCTGGCTGTGGCATTGAATACAAACATCATTCCCACTTACATATTCAAGTTTCTCAGGATTCACAATATTGGAGGTTGTTGGGTGCGCGACATGCTGGCTCCCAGGCCCATGGCACTTTTCACATCCCACATTCCATTCTGTAACTTCTCCCGTTTCTAACTGGTAGTTCACAGAGTGGCAGCCGTCGCACGTTGGTCCAGTGGGACGATCTTCATTGGGTTTTGGATAGTGCGCGACCCACCAATCGGCTTCGTCAGGAACGTGGTACGGAAGCCACTTCCCGTTCCTGATGTCCCATTGAGCGGGGAGGGGGTAATAGCCACTGCCCTTTTTCGCGAAGTAGCGCTGTTTCCATCGGCTGCCATACACGAACGCGACCTGGTCTAGATTGAACGTGCGATTGGGGTCGGGATGATTGAAGTCGCCGAGAACGACTTCGGGATGCAGCCTTGGATCGTGCACCACATTGGCCATCCTCGTCTGTTTCCATCCGTTAAATTCTTTCGCGTGACATTTGCGGCAGCTTTCTGATCCTGTGTAGTGCGACTTCATCTCTGGCTCGCACAATGCAGTCGCGGATAGAAGCAGAACCCCAAGCAGCAAAGCCATTCCATCGCGAACCATCATGCGCGCGCTCCTCGTTGACAAGTGAAATTTAACAAGTATGCAGAGCGGGCCAACTCATTCTATCCATGAACTATGGTCCTGAGACGACTGACAATCAAATGACAATCGCCTGACCGAGGTCTGACACTTGTCATCGCAGCCTCGCATAGTGTCGAGAAGTGTTGAGAGACGCGCGAGCAACATGAGGCTACAGATCGCCAATTCCGTTTATGGCCTGCTCGATTATGCGGCTTACCCTTTCGGTATGCTCGCCCTGGCGCCGATCGTATTGCGCCACCTGGGCAGCGCGCAATATGGAATATGGGCGGTCGCGACCGCGATCGTCAGCTTCGCGTCCATCATGGCTTCAGGTTTCGGCGATGCCAACATTCAGCAGTTGGCAACACGCAGGAGAGCTGTCGATTCGGAACCCCTGCTTCGGGTGGTACGTGCCACCATGGGAATCCACATACTTCTCGGGACCGCGTTAGGCCTTATCTTGTGGATCGCCGCCCCGACGCTTGCAAGTCGGTTATCTCTCTCCGATGTGGCGCTGCATCATGCATGCCTATCGTGCATTCGAATCGCCGCCATCATCACACTGGTTCGCGCTATTGAAACTGTCTGCATCAGCACGCAGAGGGCCTTCGAACGCTACGGAGCCGCCGTCAGAATCAGCATCGCTGGACGCTTGCTCAGCCTCGTCGCCGCGGCGGTGCTTGCCACGTTCACCGGAAGCGTGGTCAACATCATGGCGGCTACAGCGGTCTTCGCATCCCTCGGTTTGATAGCCCAGTTGTTTCGGCTAAGACAACTGCTGGACTATCAAGGTCTCGCCCCATCTTTCGAGCCCGCCGTAACGAGGGAACTCATCCGTTTCGGAATCTTTACGTGGCTGTTATCTGCAACCGGGGTGATGTTCAGCCAAGCCGACAGGTTGTTTGCGGGCGCATCGATGGGCGCTTCTGCTGTTGTCTCTTATGCGCTCTGTGCGCAGATATCGCAGCCAGTATATGGACTTACCGCCGCCGGACTTCATTTCCTTTTTCCCCACTTTGCTTCCCGGTTGTCTTCCACTCCATCTGCTGCGCTGCGAAAGACTTTGTTGACTACTGTGCTGATCAATGTGCTTCTCGTCATTGCGGGAACGGGTAGCCTGCTCGCTTTCTCGGGCACACTTCTTCACGTTCTGGCTCCTGATGCAATTGCTCGCGAATGTGCGCCACTTTTGCCATCGGTACTTGCAAGCTCCGCACTGCTTGCCTTCTGTGTTTCCGGCACCTACGCGATGCTTGCGCTTGGGCGAGTGCTTTCCGTAACGATGATCAACCTGGCCGCAACCATCGCCCTGCTACTCGTGATTGTCATCTTCCTTCGCGGCTTCGGAGTGACCGCGATCGTCGCGGCGCGATTAATCTTCGCTCTCATCTCGTTGCTGGTCTATGTCCCGCTGTTTCACGAATTGCGCTATGGCGTATTCCGCTCTGAAAGTCCTGTCGCGCGCACACATGAAATAGCAGCGGAGGAGGCATGACTGAGCGGAGCACCTTGTTTGACTCCAATACTTCGCAGAAACCGCTGATCCTGACGCGAGCAAATGCGATATCCAACGCAGCGAGAGCGTTCGTTCCTAACGGAACTGGAGCTGCCGGCGCGCACGCCAATGTACTTGGAGTACGGGTCGAAGCGATCACTATGACTGCCGCGCTTGAACGAATCGAATGCGCGCTACTGATGAGCCAAAAAGGCTACATTTGCCTCGCCGGAGTTCACGGCATTATGGAGGCCCAGCGAAACGCTGCAGTCAAAAGTGCCTTTGACAATGCCTTTTTGACGCTGCCCGACGGCACCCCAACTGCTTGGGTTGGCCGGTTGCAGGGATTGCCATGGATGCAGAGGTTGACCGGGCCTGATCTCATGCTTGAAATATTTCGAAATAGACAATTCGCCAGCTATAGACATTTTCTGTATGGCGGAAAACCAGACGTAGCGCAGGAATTGGCGACTAACCTATCGCGGCAATTCCCCTGGGTTGAGATCGCCGGTACGTACACTCCGCCGTTTCATGACTTGACGATCGCGGAAGAGCAGAACCTGGTGTCAACGATTCGTGTCTTGAAGCCGCATATGATCTGGGTGGGCATCAGTTCGCCCCGGCAGGAAATGTTCATGCACAAGATGCTTCCCAAGTTGGATACTTCCCTGATGTTTGGCGTTGGCGCGGCCTTCGATTTTCACACCGGTCGGATCAAGGATTGCGCCGAGTGGATCAAGCGCGCAGGCCTTCAGTGGCTCCATCGGCTGATCCAGGATCCAAGGCACCTTCTTGGTCGCTATGTGCGCAATAACCCTGCGTTCCTCTGGCAGATTGCTCTTCAATTGGCGGGCATTACCGTCTACGAAACTGAACATCCATCAAGCGCGTTGACAACAGAATTGCAACGTCTCCAAAAGCCCAATGCTGATTTCTGCATTGGCGACACTTACGGATGAACGTATTGGCTTTTTAGTAGGTCGGTTTCACATCGTGATCGTAAGCCTGCCCGTACATGTTGGTGTGGGCTGGTGTTCCCAACAAGGCAGCGGGAATCTGCACAGATCCCAGGTCGGCAGATCCCGGAGCGACATGAACTCGGCGAACCATCTTATTCAGATCGGCCTGCCCGACGCCTTCGATCCATATGTGCAACTCGTAGTCTCCGGACCGAACGTACGAGAGGTGAAAAGCTCCCTTCGGATCGGCCACGTCATAGAGAGCCGTCGAAAGAGTAAGGATCACCGCGCTCATCTCCGGGTGAATGTTGCAAAAGATATAGGAGATACCCTCGCGGGAAAAAGTCACGGACTTTGTGGAGCCAGCTTCGTAGAGGCCTAGGTCAAATCGTTTTCCATCAAACAGTGAGAACACGTTGTGAAAGAACGGGTCGGCATTCGGAAACTGCACTACGCCCCCAACAGGAATGATGAGCAAATGCGGTTTGAACATGCGATTCTTTTGCTGAAGTGTGTAGCGACGCTCCGGAACGAACGGAGCCGGTGGCGTTTCTTGCAGCGGCTTTAGCCAGAAGACGGCGGAAGGGACGGCACGCCGCGTTGCGAGCTTGGGAAATGAAAGCCGCATGTTGACATCCACCGTCGGGTTGGTTTGCCCGCTCAGTCCACTGGCAGCCAGTATAAGCAACAGAAGCATCCGCAACGTGTGTCGTGCTCTGCTCATCAGAAACGGTACCCCGTCGCGATCCCGATGATATCTCCGGTAGCGGTGTAGTAGTTCACTGGAGAGCTCATAAGATGACGGTATTCCAATGAAAACAGCAAATAAGCGCTGGGCCGATAGATTACGTTGCCGGTAAAAGTCCGATTGCGTGCGAGGTTCAGATAGTAGGAACTTTGACTACCCGAGTAGGGCCTCAGCTGTGCTGCCGGCACTTGATCGGTCCCGAATGCAACGTTGAATTCCAGATGCTCGCTGGTGCGCTCCTTCCACTGCGCCCATCCGCCGAAATCGTCGAGCGTACGAAATGAATAGCCCGACGGCAACATCGGATTCAAACGATAGACGTAGTCTTTGTAAGCGCCGCCACCCAGGCCGCCGAGGGCCTGCCCCCAGTAGCCACTGCCGCTAAATTCAGCACGGCCCGGAAGCGGAATACGGTAGTCCAATGTGCCGGCCCATGAATTGAAGCGCGTCCCGCCCTGCGTTTTGTGGGGAACGTAGAGGCCGCCGAATCCCATGTGCAGCCCGTTTTCATTTGTGCCTTTGACAAAGGCGACTCTGCCCTCGACGCCGGGCCAACGACTCATCTCGCTTGTCGAAGGTTGAGCGAGGTTTGCAGACGCCGTAGCGACGTTGTAAATCTGCGGCGAATTCATGACATCGATCAGCGCGGCCTCAAGTCTGAGACGTTGCGAAGAAGAAGCTGGGAAGTCCGCTGACATTCCCACTTGCGGATTCCATGTCCACAGATTTCCTGACCACGACAGAGCCGGAACAGCGACCGCAGTGAGCGACGTGGGAGAGTTAGGCACCACAATCGCGTGGTCGAGAGAGAAGAATGCCTCTGCCCCATCCCAGTTCAGAGAGGCGTGGGCAGTTCGCAGCCGAATAAGCCCACCTCCATACGGGGAACCGGTGGATCCCGAAAGTGACGCTCCGTCAAAATCGACACGCACGTCGGCATGTGTCCGAGCATTGAAGAGATGAGGCCCGTGAGCATCGATGCCGAGCACTGTTTGCCGCAATGAAGCGCCTGTCGCTCCTGCGCCCTCAAGAACAAGCGTCGGGTTTACCGGATCGTCTGTCAGGGCTGTATTTACATAGCCGGTCAGCAGCACGAGGCCGCTTAACTTCAGCGGATATTTCGATTCGCTTTCGACCTTAGCTTGCTCGTGAGTAGCGATCTGTGTTTCTTCAAGAGACTGCTGCTCGCGAATCTGGTCGACTGCGGCGGAAAGCTGAGCGGCAGAGGTGGTTGTAGTATCTACCGCGTGCTCTTGTGCCATCTGCTGTCGCAAGCGAGCCAGTTCAGCCCGCAGTTGCTCCATTTGGCGTTGCGATTCATCAAGCCTGCTCTGCGCCTGGCTCATTGCCTCAGTTAGCTGCTGCACTTTCGATGCGAGACTCTCATCCGTAGCTTGCTGGGCCTCCGCCGCCAAACTGGCCGCACAGATGAGGCCGAGCAATGGTGCGCAAAGACGAGAGGCAACCCGGATCGAGATACGCTTTACTGATGCGCGATACTGGATCATCCCGCTGCCCACCTTTTCTGATTGGCGCTCTCTGGCGAAGTATGCTGCACGATTCCTCGAGCGATTGTCATGCGAAAGATCGTTTGGCCGGGGCTGCTTGTTACAAGAATTACCTCCCCGCCGTGCTCTGCAGCGATGCAGTTTGCCAGGGTAAGGCCGAGTCCGGAGCCCTTCTGCTTTCCTTCGCTGACAAATGGCTGGAACATACTGCTGCGGACATTCTCCGCAACCCCTGGTCCGTTGTCCTCAACCTCGATTGAAATCACGCCATCACGAACACCGAGATGCGCCTGCACGCGCGCTTCCTTTTCCCCAGTCCGCGCCGATTGGCATGCGTTGAGCAACAGATTATAAATGGCTCTCTCGATTTGTTTGCCATCGACCAGCGCGGCTGAGTCTGCGGGATCTCCATAATTGGCCGTCAGTGTAACTCCTGCGGCATCAGGATGCGCGTGAAGCAACGACAGGGCACGTTCCATCAGAGTGGCGACCAACTCATGGGAGCGCCGTATCGCCGCACCGGTGCGGCTGAATATCAGCATCGATTCGATGAGCTCCGTTGTTCCGTGTACCGCGGTGCGAATATCGCTGAGAATCTCGCCACGTTCGCTCTCAGAAAGCGGGGAAGAGGCGAGGAATTCAGAATTCGCGTAGACGCTTGCAAGATAATGCCGCAGATCGTGGGAAACTGAGCTCGCCATGCGCCCGATGGTTGCCAGGCGCTCAGACTCGAGCAGCGCGAGGTTGGTGCGCATGATTTCGTCGCGCATTCCAGCGAACGCCAAGCTCAACTGTCGAACCTCGCGCGTGCCGTCGCTTGGAAGGAGGTGCGAACTGTCGCCCACGCCGAAAGCGCGAACGCCGGTAGCCAAATCCTCGAGGGGACGAGTTACGATCCTCGAGAGCCATATCATCAAAACCGTTCCGATGATCAGCGCAAGAAATCCTGCGAATAGGACGAGGCGGTCAATCTGCCTAATCGACTGTTCAGCCTGGTCAAAAGATTTCATTACCACCAACTGAAGCGGCACCGGTGAGCTTGGTGTGAGATCACGCATCGCGACGATGAAGCGTGCATTTCCTAGTGTCAGCGTGACCGGCGCATTCAGATCATGTCCCTCCACAATCGTGGTGCCTACCATTTGACGAACTACTGACTCATCCAGGGTGCTGGCCAGCGACCGTCCCTGGCTAAGAAATGTCGCTTCGACTGCAGTTACCTGGCTGATCTGCCGCAGAAGGTCGGGGCCGATGACAAAACCGCTGATTACATATCCCAGTAATACGCCATCTTTTTCCCGGCCAAAATAAAGAGGGTGCACAGAGCACGCGTACAGGTGGCCGGAGCTTACAAGATAACGGGGCGTCGGGGTCTTGAAGAGCTGGCTGACATCCGTGGCTAACTGTCTGGACCCTGTGGGATCCTTTACATAGGCCGCAGCAACGCGTCCTTTGTTATCTGCCAATGCGAAAAGATCGCTTTCGCTGATCTTCCAGAAATGAACTCCGCCATCTTCAATGGTGGCCTGATCGCTGGTGGTCATCAGGGCTTTGAGAGTAGGCAGATCGGCCAACAGGGCATTCTCTTCCTCCAGGCCAGCGAGACGTTGACTCTCAAGGTTTTGAAATGTGATAACGGAGTGCTCAAGGTCCTTGGTTAGGCCCTGGGTAACTTGCGCCTCGAGCTGATGGCGAACGATGAGTAAGCTGCCAAACGTTGCGCTCGCAATGATCACTGCCATGGCGGCAACCAGGAGCACGCGGGTCCGAATCCCTCTGTTCTCGCCCATGCGCTCTACTCCTGCACCGTTCGGAGTTTCATTCGATAAAGCTTAAGGTACAAACTTGTATCCCGCTCCGTATATTGTCTGCAGGTGTGTGGGATTTGCCGGATCCGATTCCAGTTTCTGCCTCAGTTTCAAAATCTGGTTATCCACCGTACGCGTCGTCGGATATGAGTTATAGCCCCACACCTCATTCAGCAGCAATTCGCGGCTCAGCACGCGTTCTGGATTCTCGGTAAAAAATCGCAGCAGTTTGAATTCGTGTGAGGTCAGCACCACAGCCACGCCCGATCTACGTGCTGTCATCTTCTCGAAATCAATTTCGCACTCACCAAATCGATATACCGCAGATTGCGTCGGCCGCTTGCGTCTCCGGATCGCTGCCTGGACGCGTGCCATCAACTCGCGAGGGCTGAAGGGCTTGGTCACATAGTCATCGGCACCAAGTTCCAGAAGCAATACCTTGTCAACAACTTCTGTGATTGCACTCAATACGATGACCGGAGTCTCCGGAGAGAGAGACTTCATCGTCTGGCACAATTCGCGACCGGAAATCTGGGGAAGGATCAAATCGAGGACGACCGCTACGGGGCGGTGAGAGCGAAAAAGCTCCAGTCCAGTCTTTCCGTCGCCCGCGACAGCGATCGAGAAGCTCTCTTCCATGAAGATCCGCTTCAAGACCTTTTGCATGCGCGGGTCATCTTCGACTACCAGGATCGTTCCTAATTCAGGCTTGGCAGCCTGTGCCTCACCAACATCGTCCAGAAGAAGCTCCTGAATGTTCATCATACGGTTCATTTTGCACTCGCATTTGAACGTAAAACAAGCCCGTAAAGCGAAATGACAAATGTTTTACAATTCCGGTTAAAAATGCGCCGCGGTTGGCACTTCGTCTGCAAGAGAAGAAGCGCGTGCCGGGGCATAGCGCTGGCCCACGACGTCCGATGATACTCCCGGCAAAGAGAGTAGCAGCTGGTAAACCTTCACATATTGCTGCGAAACATGACCGGGTGCGAGGTGCGGCAGAAAGGCAGGTGCCGGTTTTGTCTCTTGAAGCGTAGCCACGATCTCTCTCGCGAAGGCCTCTTGCGCGCCCGAACCGAGTCCCACAAATCGGCACTTCTCTCCGCTAACTTCCCGGAACGCCGGAATGTCAGAGCAGACAATGCGGCACCCGGCAAACAACCCCTCGATTACCGGCAGGCCAAAGCCCTCCAGCGTCGACGGAGCCAGCAGCAATTCGCAATTCCGATAGCACCATTGCAACTCTGCATCGGAGATGCCACTCACAAATGAAACTCGCTCGGTGAGGTGGGATGCGCGAACAAACCCGTAAAGATCCGCAGATTCCGGCCCTGGCATTCCCACAACGACCAATCTTGTCTCTTGAGGAATCTCGTTGCGAACGATCAATTGTCGGAATGCAACCAAAGCGGTCCTGATGTTCTTATTGCGGCGGTGCTGTGCCACACAGAGCAGAAACGGCGCATCATTCCAGGTAGAAACGAAGGGGGGCTTTACCGGCGTTGGCCCACTCTCCACGCAGTTGAAGATCGTGATCGCCTTCGACATCGCCCAGGGGATCCTGATTCCGAGTCGAAGACGCGTGCTGTCTGACACGCAGGCAATTGCATTTGCGTTCTTTAAGCACTGCTGCAAAATGATCCGATTGAAGAATACCTTTGGAAACCCGAAGTTTGATGGAATGTCATATGGGTAAAGATCATGAAGGGTCACAACTACCGGGCATGGAAACGCGCAAGCTCGAATAGGGGAAGGATAGGCGATATGCACAATGTCTACATGCAGTTGTTCGGCAACTGATGGAAGCGTTCGGTAATACCACAGATTTCTGTGTAGCGTGCCGGGGCGCAGGTGCACAGCGTGTATGTGGAGTCTCGTATCCATGCGAATTATGGATTGGCTGACGTAGTCGTATTCCCAAGGCGCTACCAGAAGGTGAACGGATGAAACGTCCGGGCGCGTCAGAAGACCTTTCACCAGGTTGGCTGCATGTCGAGAAACGCCAGACATGGCACGGTTGGATGTAACAGCTGCGATCAAAATGTTCACGAGGTGTATTCCTCCGTCATGCCAGTTGAGATCAAATGGCGAGATTCTAAATTCGCGTTCCTCGCGAACCCGGGCGCTCGTTGATGGACCAGAAATATGCTTATAAGCGCGATATACCAGATCGGAAGAGAAAGATCGAAATTCTCTGTATCCGCTAAACCCCGAATCAAAATGAAAAGCATCAAGGCCATCAGCTGAACTCGGAGAGATAGCGGGCTTGCCTTGCGGAACTGTTTAAACAGGCTTCCGTAGATGCCGCCGAGCAAAACCACCCCTGCGGCGCCATATGCGTAGAACTGTTGCAACAGTTCGTTATGCGCATGCCACGCCTCAAAACTTCCGAAGGGTGGTATGACATTGCGAAAGGAGTGAAATCCGTGTCCGACCCATGGTTGCTGGAGGGATCTTGTCAGTACAAAGGCCCAGATCCCGATGCGACCTGACAGCGTCTCGGATTGATTGCCGAGATGGGTATAGACCTCGTAGTAGTTCACGATCAATCCCTGGAACGTCCACGTCACGACAAGGGGAGGAACTAGGAGCAGTAGCTTGGCGCGCCAGCTCTGGGAACGATCCAGCAGGAGTTGTAGAGCCTGCGCCGCTACAAAGGCAATGATGGTCGTCTTGCTCAAACTACGAAGGAGGCTGATGGCAAGAAGAGCTGCCACCATCCGCCATGGGAACGAGGAGCGACCAAAGATCTGAATCAAAAAGACTGCGAATGCGCATGTGAATCCGATTGCGTTGGGGCTGAAGTAGTCGTCGTCGCCAGGGCGAAGATCGTACATGGTGGGTGAAAGCCATTCCACGGCGGCAATCACAATCGCCCCCAGAACATACCCCTTCATCACGGACTCGGCTTGTGTTTTCAGGTCGCCCACCCGCAGCACCAAAAGAATCATTACTGTTTCCGCGGCAAGCTCGCACCAGTACGCAAACGCGATGGGCTTTGAGATTGTGGCGCTCCATGCGAGGCTGCATAGTCCCATCGTGAGAAAGGCGAGTGCCCATCGTAGAGGCCGCGCATCAAGCACTTGGGTCAAAGAATTGGTGCCTGGCCCGAACGAGTAGAGCATCACAGCAAGCAAGAGTGCGAAGTGCAGCGCGAAATTTACGTATGCGCCCATCTTGGGGTCTGATTGGAACAGCAAAAAAGTGATACAAAGCCGGGCTGCAAAGTAAAAACCCACGAGTGAAGGCATCAAAGGCGTTGAAGAGCGAGGCACCGTCATCGATTGGTCAGGCATTAGAGGCCCTCCCAAAAGCGGATCGCGCCCGCAATGCCTGTGCTCGGATACTCATCGCAACCTGGGTGCCCAGGATCTTGCGCTCGTCTGACGAATCCATCTGCCGCCAGCGATGTCGGATGAGGATTGAAATCGCCGCACAGATCATGCCGAAGGCCGTAAGCAATAAGCAGAACAACGTTCTGGGTGGGAAGCTCTTCTTCTCTGGAATACCCGGAAGATCGATGACGCGGACAACCGGAACATCCTTCGCTTCCTGGATGCGCGCCAGCTCAAATTGTTGGGTAAGCATTTCATACAGCGTTTCCTGAACGCGCACCCGACGATAGATATCAGCGTAGGGAACTGCGAGGCGAGGAAGTTGCCGAAGCGACGGGTAGTCGAAGGTCGATCGATCGAATGGAGCCGTCTCTGATCCTGCGAGCCGGTCAGGTTGGAGTGGTGTAGAGGTGCCACTGATTGCATCGAGTTGACGCTGCAACTCACCCACCCGGGCCTGGCCCGAGCGAATACGCACATTCTCATCTCCATAAACCTGCTTCAGCGAATCCAATTCGGATCGCTCGAATATGATTTGCCCCTCCAGCTTGGCCGCAGCATCTACGGTTGCCCGCGTTTGTTCCTTCATGTCAATCGCAGTGTGAGTACTCGCAAACTCGCTCATGTCCTGCTGGGCACGTTCGAGGTCGGCTTGCGCACCCTGAAGGCGTTGCTCGATGAAAATGCGCTCCTGTCGTGCGGAAGATGTATTGGTTCGATTGACCAACAGATTCAATTCATCCAGATAGGCCTGCGCCAAATCCCTTGCTCGATGTGGGTCAGAATCCTCAACCGTGATCAGGATGACGCCACTCCTCTTGTCTTCAACAACGGACGTGTGTCGAGCCAGGCGTTTTGCTGTGTCAATGCGGTAGCGCTTTCCATAAATCTCTTGCAGGTGAAATCTGTCGATGAGATCGTTGCTGACGGTCGCGCTCTTGAGCAGGTCGACGAACAAAGGACCGGTTGTGCGCGCTCCTAATAAGCTCCCGGCCAGTCCACCGAGTCCGCCGAGCTCTCCCCGACCTGCGATTGCCGCCAGCAGAGCCGTACTTGCGCCGGATGTCTCTGGCGGCATAATGCGTGTCGTCGATTCGTACTTCTTCGGAATAAGAAGAACAATGACAATGCTCAACAGCAGCGATGCTGCCCCAACGCGGCCCAGGATCCTGCGATGTGCCCACAACAGCGAGGCGTTCGTCACCCAATTCGGTGCGCTGTGCTTGCCGTCGTAGTTTGTCGCCATGAGCATTTCGGCTTGCATTCGAACCCTCAAGAGGTAAAAGCTATATCCCCGCAACCGCGGCCGTGATTGCGATTGATGAAGCTATCTGCGCAGTACTAAGCAGATTTCGCCAGAGCAATGAAGCGCCAATGATCTTCTGCGGCACTACTACAACATCGCCCGGCTCAAGATGCGTGGAAAGTACGTCGTGGTCGTACCACTCGCCCGATCGCCTTCCGACCACCGAGCCATTGGCACGAATAACAAACACTTCCTTGCGATTGGCCGCAGTTGTGGCTCCGCCTGCATGTTGCAGATACCAGCCCGCCGTTTTTCCGGGAGTGAAAGTGATCGCCGAAGCGTTGTAAACCTGTCCACTTACCAACACGAATCCAGGCCGTTTGGGAATGCGCAGCACATCTCCGCTGCGCACCTCGATGTCCGCTGAAGTTCCCGCCCACTTATCGATGTCCGACGAGATGTGGATGACCAATCTCCCAGTCGCCGGTTGGCTCTTGAGCCGCGATAAGATCTGCTCCTGTTGCTGCTGGATCATCTGCGCCTGCCCGGACTGGTCCGCGGATGTGATGTTCGAAGATAGGCGAGCCGCCGCGGCGCTGGTTTCAATCTGTCGAATCAGCTCGACACGACTCTTCTCTTCAAGCTCACGCACCTGCTCGCGAACCAGGACCGCGCCGGCCGGATAGGCTGTCTCGCGAAATCCTCCTGTACGCCGCAGAACATCGCTGAGCCGCTCGCCCTCTTGAAAGCCGTAGCTACCTGGATGAGCAACCTCGCCCTCAATCGTGATCGACGCGCCGATGTCGTTCCATCCCGTGATTTGGTGGATGGTGATTACGTCGCCGGCTTTCAGTTCGCGATCCGCAGCAGCATCGCCGCGATCGACCGCGTCTCCAATGCGAACGTCGGAACGCTGGCTCTCTATCTTTGTGCCGTTGACCACGCGGTAGCTGATCAGGTCCGCGGTCTCCACCAGTGCGTCTCGCTTGAACCCGCCTGCCATGCGTACCAGTTGAGCCGCGGTCATACCTTCAGAGAGCGGATAAGATCCCGCGCGCACGACCTCCCCGCGTATCTCGACCTTTGGTGCATCCACGTCGTACCTGCCTAGCACGCGCACGGTATCGAACGGCTGCAGCGGAAGATTTCCATTCCCGATCAATACGTCGGGAACATTGAAGTCGATGGTCTGCACGTGCAGGTCAGGCGGAACAAGCCGGACGATTTCGCCCTGTGCAGCCGGCTCCGGGAGTAGATCTTTATAGCTTGTCAGAAGTTCGCTGAGACGCATTCCGTTGTGATACGGATGCCGGCCGGGCCGCACGACGTGCCCCTCAAGGTAGACGATGCGCTCGCTGTAGGGAGCGATTGGCGCGATATGGATCCGGTCGCCGTCCTTTACCTCAAATTCCGGAACGGCTTTCTGGTCTTTCGCGATAGTTCCGATGCTGATCGTTTCTCGAAGTTGGTTCGCGTCAATCCGTTCAACCGAAATGTGCTCAAGCGAAGCCGCGACTGTAATTCTGCCTGCATCTTCCAGCACGGCGGCGAGATTGGTTTCTTCTTTCAGTTCATAGATGGCTGGCCGTTTCACTGCTCCCGATATCGCAACTTGCGGACCGGTGGGTGGCACGATCAGCGTGTCGCCAGCCTCGATACGGTGTTCTGTTTCGCGCATTCCGCGAAGAAGGAAGTCATAGAGATCGACTGTGCCGATCAGTTGCTTTCCTCGATAATGCTTGAGGATTCGCAATGATCCAACAGCTGAGGGCCCGCCCGCGGCATAGAGCGCAGTGAGCGGCGATGCGAGAGAACTTATTTCGTAAGCTCCTGGCCTTTGCACATCGCCTACAACGTAGATTCGAATCGTGCGAAGTCTGCTGAGCGAAACCGATACTTGAACGCTGCGATACTGCTTTTTCAGCGTCTCCTGAACGAGGCCCTGCGCCTTCTCAAGGGTGAGTCCAGCTACTTGAACATCCCCGGCTTCGGGAAGAGTCAGATGCCCATCGGCTCCAACAACGCGTGAAAGTGTCTGCGAAAAGCCGCCCCACAAGTCAATCGTGAGACCGTCGCCCGGCCCGAGAACATAGTCCGGCCCGACTGGTACATCCAATGGAGCAAATCCCGCAGGCGACTTATCGCGGTGAACAAATGCCTCAGATCCAAAACGTTTGAGTGGGCCGGATGAGTCGGGAATTTGTGTGTAGAGATCACGAAGGGACGCGAGATTATAAGGCGCCGGACGTCGAAGGACCTGCGGTTCGCTGATGCCGCTGTTGGTATCCCGATCTGGCTGGTCGCTCGCGTCCTCTCTCCTTTGCGATCCGACCGGAGGGCGCAGGCCGGCATTTCCATCTGTGAGCAAGTTGGCAACTTGCGGGTCGAAGCCGTGGGCAGTCTGTGCCATTTGCAGGCTTTCTGCATTCGATCCGCCAAACCCACCGGAATCTGACCGTTCCAATGAATTGTGATTTTGCGCTAAACCGCGCTGAAGATCATCGTCGTTTACATATCCCCTGGCCCTTAGAAATATCGTGATGTTCTGGCGCAGGTTCTTATCCGATACGATCTGGCTGTACACCATCTCGTCGGTGATGGAATCCGCCCCGGCAGCATTATCCCCATGCTGCGTTTGCGCTAGCAGATCTTTTATTTCGATCATCACTTCAGGTCTGCTCTGCAGAATTGAAATGATCTGCGATGCAGACAGCGCAACCTGCGTTGAAGGCTCAAAGTCGTCAGAGTTCTCGCTTCTTGAACTGCGATCCGCAGTGTCGGTCGCGGGCGAGCTTGGGGTGGAGGGGCGGGGAACCGTCTGCGCGATGACGATGCTTGAAAAAAGGCACAAGGTCGCAGCAGCACTCGACACAAGCGCACGGAAATGAGTCTTGCGCCATTGGCTCGTCATTGCGAAACACCGTCCAGACGGCGCTGCCAGCGAAGCGATTCGATAGCTAACCCAACTCCCTCAGCGACGTGAAAGCGCAGCCGACCAATCACAAATTTTGCTTCATATCTGTACCGCCTCAATCTCGTCAGAAGTCCTTCATCTGTCATCGACCGTGTAACCCGCGGCGGCCGGTGAATTGGAAACATTAGTCTCCTGCGCGCAACATGTTCGGATGGCGTTGGTGGATAAACCTCTTTGCGCAACAAGAGATAAAGCTTGCTGACAGGCGAGTCAGACAACAGCAAACGGCGGCCGTATAGCTGGATCCAGAGGCAGACAGCGGCAGGCAGTTCGTCCATCGACCAACGTGAAAGTTCGCGCGGTGCGAAAGGCCCAAACATCAGAGTCGTCAATAATGTGGCTGCGCCGATCGCGGTCTTCGCCCCCGGCTCGCAATTAGCGATCGACTCCACTTCCGCCCAAAATGCGGTGTCACTGTGGCGCATGCAAACGTGCCTCCAGTACTCGAGAACCCACGACGCCCGCGTGTGTTCGCCACACATATGCTTGAACAAGTGCTGTCCCTGAAGTACGAAGGCGTCGGCTGCGGAGAGGCAAGGAAGCAACTCACCACGAATGCTCCTGCGTTTCGCGCGCGTCAAACGATCAGCATTAGTTGCCAGAGACAGCTCATCGATCAGGTGTATCTCAACCGAGCGCTCGGGTCGCACTTGATACAAGTTCTCGAGCGACGAAGTCCCCGATGGGCCGGCCTTGTACTCCCAGGTGCAGCCGCTGACGGCGTCCAACGTATATCCAAACGTCGCTAGGCAATCCTTAGTCAACGCGGCGTCCGAATCCCGGACGAGAATGTCGAGGTCCATCTGGTTACGCAGCGAACTCTCTGGAACTGACTCGAACGGGAGCGATATCCCCTTAAGTACGGCGCATTCGATATTTCTCTGCCGCAGAGCCCGGATAAGGTCAGTCAGTTCCGTAAATAAGGAATCGCAACGATCGCGGTTTTCCTCCCAATGCGTACGAAGCTGATTCACGAAGATCGCGGGTACACATGACTCCAGGTCTAGCGCGATTAGCCGATCAAGAAAATACAAAGAAAGACCACTCACGTCTAGCCAGTACTTCGCTCGCAGCCAGTCGTTCAGCTTGAACTCCCCCAGTCGGGCACGAAGCGCCGGCGCAGGCTCATAGAAGCTTGCGATAACAGACTCTTTCAGGCGAAGGGCTCGCCGAGTTTGCTTTGTCTCGATTTGAATCGGTCCAATATTCATAAGCCTCAGTGGCTGTACATCTCTGGTTCGCCCGCAGTGCCGGCGGGAGGCAGGTGTCGCAGATAAATGACAATGGACCAGATTTCCTCGTCGCTAAGAGTCCCTTTCGATCCCGGCATGCCCGAAGGCCAGATGCCGTTGTCGATCACCCACTTCAGTTGGCCGTCGGTGTAACTTTGAATCTCAGCAGAAGCAAGCGATGGAACGGGAGGCGACATCCGGTCCGCAAATGGCACCCCCGTGTTCTGTCCATCCATTCCGTGGCATGCGACGCAATAGTGGGAGAAAGCTTCTTTCCCGTCGGCCAGAGTTTCGGGTGATAACCTGATCGGATTTCTCTGACTTCTGTTCCCCACGAACAGGTTGTGCTTCATTCTCAGCATGACCCGGTCTTCAATGACGCCGGGCCGCTGGGCCTTCATTCCGTGAGCCACAATGAACAAGGGCCACACGGAAAGTCCAAGGACGAAGATCAGTACAGAAATCAAAATCCACCGGATCATCTCTATCCCACCACGTGAATGGTCAGCGTCATCTGCCCGTGACCGGATCCGCAAAACACTGAGCAATGACCGACAAATGTACCAGTTATTGAAGGAGTGAAACTCATCTCCGCACTCTTTCCTTTTCCTGCATGCAGATCAAGATTGAGTTCTCGAATGCGAACTCCATGAGCAACATCCTCGCTCGTCAACACCAGATCTACGGCTTCACCTTTCTTCAACGTGATTTCGGCCGGCTCGAACGCGAATCTTTTCGCGATCACTTCAACGCGGTGTGGACTGGCCGGCGTTGCAGTGGAAGTGCACATGAAGACCAGGAGAAGCACAGTTACCAAGACTCGAGATATAAGCGCGATTCTCCGGTATGGATGGTCCTTTTCAACTAAGCTGGTATGCTCCGTTCCAAAGAACTCCCTCTGAAAATTGATCGGCACAATGACTCCGGCGTTTGTATTGTCTTCATGACTTGCGACACTGATTAACCTAGTGCACTCTCGCAAAGGGGGTGTCATGCATGTGTCAGTGGATTGTCATGACTTTGTCGCTTACTCTGGCGATTGATTGAAAGTGCACTTTTTTCTCAGCCTTCTCAGACGCTATCGCGATTCAGACGAGATTTGCTTTTGGCAGACTGTCGCTTCCGATGACATTCCGCTGACAAAGAGAAGACTCTCCATTGACACCCTGAGAATCTACCGAAGATACGGTAGAGCCATGTTGCTAAGCGCGCATCTGTCGATCACCTTGCGTTCAAGCGCTCGAAACCTCGGAGTCGTTTGCGCAATTCTGTTGTGCCTGATTCCGGCTCTATCGGCTCAAGACAAGCCTCTAATTTCGGGAGGGGTTGGATTGGTAACCAGCACGAATGGCGGGAACACAACCTACATACCGGTCATCTCCCCTTTGCTAGCCGCGCCGCTGGGGAATCATCTCCTCGTCGAGAGCCGCGCCACCATCCTTGACTCGTACTTTCCCAAGGGAAATGGTCAGCCGGGATATACCAGTTCTTCGTTTCTGGGTCTTTCCTATCTCCAGTTGAATTACCTCGCGAATTCGCACATGACTGTGGTGGCAGGAGAGTTTCTAACTCCGTTCGGCACTTACAACGAGAGACTGACACCTATATGGATAAGTAACTTTGAAAGTGCTCCACTTACCTTCTCTCTCGGCACCATGAACTCGGGTTCGAGCGTCGGCGGCATGCTGCGCGGGTCAGGGGTTTCCACGAACAGTATCTCCCTCGACTACGCCGGCTACTTCTCGGCCGCAAGCACGAACGAGCAGTTCAACTCCCAGCGTTCAGCCGGAGGAAGAGCCGCTTTGTATTTGCCAGAGGCTCGCTTGGAGATTGGCGCTTCGTACAATCGCCGTCTGCAGGATCAGCACCAGAACTTCATTGGCCTGCACCTTTGGTGGGAGCCGGCCGACGCCTTGGTCAAGTTTCGTTCAGAGTATGCCCACGGTCAGCATGCCCAAGGTTATTGGATGGAATCGGAGTTTCATTTGACGCGGGCCACGGATGCGAATACATTCCGCCGCGGATTTCAGCCGGTGGTCCGCTGGCAACAGACGTTCCGAAGTAGTCCCGACTCCAGTGATGAGCTGCCTTCCGCCGATACAAATCGCGCCGACTTTGGACTTGACTATCTCTTTCCGCACGAAGTCAGGATCAACACAAGCTATTCCCGCCAGTTTGCTTCTACAGGGAATCGCAACATATGGCAGACCGGCCTTGTTTACCGATTCCTATTTCCGACGTGGAGAAGCAAATGAAGATGATTGCGTTCAGTCGTAGATTCTGCGTGGCCATGGTCGGCACATTGGGTCTTATTGCAGCCCTGCCAGCGCTCTCCGCCTCGAAGTTCCAACCGCTAGATTCCCAACCTCGCGCAAAGCAGAGCGACCACAAAAACGCTGGCGTGGCGAATTCAGGCGACGGTGAAAAGAAATTCAAGCAGAACTGTTCTCGATGCCACGAGGCTCCGCAAAATCTATCGCCCAGCATATCCGGAACCGTCCTTCGGCACATGCGAGTACGCGCTTCGCTCAGTCAGCAGGACGAACGCGACATCCTTAAATTTCTCAACCCTTGATGAACAATCGTGCAGCTCTCAGGAGTTGCGATTCAACACCTTCTCAATTTAGGGGACTTGACATGAAACTGAATTTGCTGAGTCGCTGTTCGTTCGCGATCGTTGCAAGCTGTCTCTCTGTAAGCGCGGCTTTGAGCCAGGCTCCCGGGACGGGCGCAATCACGGGGTCCGTTTTCGATCCTGCAGGCGCCGTTATTCAACACGCGCAGGTGACCGTCACTAATGAAGACACAGAGGCCAAAAGATCAGGCTCAACGGATGCGGCCGGCTCGTTTACCTTCCCCCTGCTCACTCCCGGCACGTATACCGTGACCGCCCAATCAGCGGGATTTAGCGAGAAGACTGCTGAAACCGTCAACGTCGTTGTCAGCGAGACAAGTATCGTCGACTTTCACCTGACCGTGTCGCAAGTCGGCGTGAGTCTGAATGTTCAAGCTGGATCAGAACTCGCACAGAGCGAGAGTTCGGCGCTCGGGCGCGCGGTCGACCAGCAAACCATCGAAGCTCTTCCTCTCTCCAATCGCAACTACACGCAGATCCTGTCGCTCTCACCAGGCATCGTTGTTGAACTGCCTAATGCAACTGCCATTGGCAGGGGGTCGCAGGACGTTACAGCGAACGGCAACAAAACGACTGGCAACAATATTCAGTTCAACGGCATTGATGCCAACAACCTATCGCAGAATTCTGCCGCAAATGACGGCGAAGAGGTTGGCGTAGCCGCTCCGGCGCCCGATACGATATTGGAATTCAAAGTGCAGACGGGCAACTACGACGCTACCTATGGCAGAGGTACCGGAGCCAATGTCGACGTCGTCAGCAAAACCGGGACAAACAAATATCACGGCACGTTGTGGGAGTTTCTCCGCAACGATATGTTCAATGCGAACACGTTTTTCTCGAAACTCACAAACCAGCCTCGACCCGTACTGAAACAAAACCAGTTCGGCGGGGCGTTTGGTGGTCCAATCCTCCGCGACAAGGTTTTCATTTTTGGCGCGTACCAGGGGCTTCGCTCCAGCAACGGCCTGGGTAATCAGGTTACAGTCAATCTCCCGCAACTTACTTCCGATCGTTCTGCTCAAACTCTCGGTGTTCAATTCTGTGCCTATCCAACAGCGGCGGGCGGCCAACAGATTGCATGCGATGGATCCAACATCAATCCTGTTGCTCTGGCACTCCTCAATTTCAAGCTCCCAAACGGAAAGTTCGCCGTGCCAAGCCCGCAGATCAAGCTTCCTTCAACGGATCCGACGCAGATGCCGATTGGGGAATCCACTTATTCGCTGCCAGCGAAGTACAACGAAGACCAGTTCACACTTAACGTAGATCAGACTCTTTCGCCAAAGAATCAATTCGCTGCGAGGTTCTTCTACTCGCGCGCGCCGTTAGTCGAGCCATTCTCGCCTAACGCGGCCACTGTGCCCGGATGGCCCACCACAGAACTCGATCAGAATACGATGCTCGTGCTTTCCGATACGCATGTCTTCAATCCTCGTCTGGTCAATATTGCCCGATTTGGTTTCATGCGATTCGATGGGGATTCCGCCGTTACTAATCCCGTCTTCACGACGGATCTCGGCACCCAGTCTCCGACGGGTACTTCGGGCGCGAAAATCCCTGCCCCGGGAATCACCGTCGATGGACTTTTCACCGTCGGCGATGCCGGCACACCGTACCAGTGGCAGGTCACCAATAGCTTCATCTGGCAGGACACCGTCTCTCTCACCAGGCGTAACCACGCTGTTCGTTTCGGCGCAGAGGCAAAGCGCCACCAGGTCGACGTTAACGCTCCATTTTCTACTGATGGACTTCTCGACATTCGCACTTTCCCAGATTTCCTTCTCGGCGAAAGTGCTGCCCAAAACGGAAGCCCCACCGGCAGTAGTAACGTGAGTTTGAGCAACGGAAGCTCAGGTCTCTTCCGTAAAGACGAGCGCTACATTGATCTCGCGGCGTTCGCACAGGATGACATCAGGCTCTCAAATCGCGTGATGTTAAACGCCGGCCTTCGCTACGAAATCTTTGGCGCTCCATCCGACATCAACGGGAGGCTCGTTACGTTCGATCCTTCCATTGCCACCAAAAGCGCGCCAAACGAAGGAACACTCAGCGGATTTGTTGTGCCTTCGAATTTCAAAGGCCTGGTCCCTGACGGGGTTCTCAAATCCTCGATCCCAGGCCTCTTCCCTACTCGCAAGTTGGACTTTCAGCCCCGCGTCGGACTGGTTGTTCGTCTCTCCCAGCAGCCAACCATCCTTCTCCGCGGCGGCTACGGACTCTACTTTGACAGGCTCTCCGCGGGCCTTGCTGAACAGTTACTGGCTGTCGAACCGTTTTCGGTATTTCAGTTTTTTGCCGGTTCGTCCAACGCAGGAGCAACACTGCAGCAGCCGTTCGTTCCCCAACTCCCGCCAAACAATGCTTATCCCACCTTCGTTCCGCGCATCCCGGGCGGAGGTCCAAGCCTCACTGCTATCGCTCGAAATATGGTGAATCCATACACAGCGGAGTACAACCTCAACACGCAGATCGCATTCGCCCACGACTTCCTTCTCGAAGTTGGATACGTGGGCACGCGTTCTCTCCACGAGGCCGGTTGCGTCGAATTCAACCAGGCAATGCTGGCCAGCCCGACAAATCCGGTGAATGGAGAGACAACCAACTCCGCGGCGAATGTTATCCAGCGCCTGCCGTTTGCTGGAATAAGTCCCGGCTCTCTTTTGTGCGAATCTTCTTTCAACGCGAATTACAACTCATTGCAGACCAGCGTTACCAAGCGTCTGAGTCACGGTTTGGAGTTTTTAGGCAGTTACACCTGGTCAAAGAACCTTGACCAGACCAGTGGCTCATCGGGCAGTGAGGTATTCGAAACTCATCTCGTCACCAATGATCAAACCAATTTCAGACAGGCTTATGGGCTCACCGACTTCGATCGCACCCATCGCGCTGTACTGAGCCTGGTCTATAACACTTCGTTCGCGCGACACTTGCCGGGCCTGTTATCGCGTGCCGTCGGCAACTGGCAGATCTCGGCTCTGGCAGTTGCTCAAAGCGGAACGCCAATCACAATCCTGGACGATAGCGCAGGCAGCGTCTACGGAAACTATCCTTTTGAAAACCGCGCTCAGCTCGTCGGCGGGATCAAGCCAACAACTTCCGGTTCAATGTATTCGCGGGTTCTTACCACCTATCTGAATGCCGCCGCATTTACGTCAGCGCCGGAAGCACCCAACGGCACAGGGCCCGGTGACACCGATTTTGGAAACAGCGGCGAGGGCCTGGTACGCGGTCCCGGCCAGCGCAATATCGACATGGCGATCGAGCGAACCATTCCGCTCACGGAATCGCATCACGTAAATATTCGTGGTGAGTTCTTTAACTTGACCAACACCACGAACTTCAACAATCCGAACAGTAACGTCAGTTCGGGACCCTCATTCGGTGTCATCAATTCCACGTCGACAAATCCGCGCATCATCCAGCTCGCGCTCAAGTATCAGTTTTGAGGCGTAACTTGAGATCGAGAGAGTAACCCATCATGATGACAATCGAAGAAATTCGGGTCGCTTGCGCTCGCTCTGAACCAGTGCACCTGGGTGATCCGGCTCTCGCGCGTTTTAGCATGCCTCTGTGCGAAACGTTCTATCCTCTCGGCTTCCCACTGCAAATTGAAACCAACTCCGAGGAGGTTCTAAACTGTGCGGCAGCCAGTTGGCAGGGCTTCGTGAAGCTCTTCGATACCCAGCCACTTCGGCTGCGCATTGGCGTTCGAACTGCAGCTTCATCGGATTGTCCACCCGCACCCGTCTGCAAAATTCAACAACATCTGGCCACCAACATTGCCGATCCTGACAATTTTTCCGTTATCGATCTTTCCAAGGGTTTTGCTTCCATATGGCTGACCCAGGCGGCTGTGGCGCACCGTAGTTATCTGCGGTATTTCTTTCTTGAGTCCGCAGCGATGTGCCTGCTCGGTACTTCGCACACAACCGCCGTCCATGCGGCGTGCGTTGAATACAAAGGATGCGGCATTCTTCTCTGCGGCGACTCCGGTGCGGGTAAATCGTCGCTCTCCTATGCCTGTGCACGTGCAGGCTGGACATACATTACGGATGACGCAAGTTTCCTCGTAAACAGCCGCAACGATCGACTCGTCGTAGGGAATTGCAACCAGGCTCGCTTTCGTCCTTCTGCCGTCGAACTCTTCTCAGAGCTTACCGGCAAAGAGATCATCCAGCGGGCTCAGGTCGGCAAGCCTTCGATAGAGTTCAATACTCAGACTCTCCGCGACGTATCCGTCTCCTTCACTTCGCACATCAACCATGTGGTCTTCATCAACCGTCGAAACGTGAGACGGCAAGAACTGGTCGAATTTCCCCACGAGGTCGCGAAATATTCAATGCTCCAGGTACTTTTCAGCCTGCCTGATACCATGCTCGTCCAAATCGCGATGATCGAACGCCTCCTCGACTGTGGCCCGCTCGAACTCCGATATCACGATTTCACCTGGGCGGTCGAACGACTTGAGCACCTCGCGGAGAGGGGCTTTTAGTGAGCTCCCCCATCGACTGCGTCCAGGCCCCCACTGTCAGTAACTCTGGAACAGTTGCGCGGCTGCGCTCCTGGTGGCAAGCCGATTCTCTAAGCCGGCAATTCTTCATCTTCTTCGTTGCGGCATTCTTTTTTGACTTTGGGATTGGCCTGTATTTCTTCCTTTTCAACTTGTTCTTACTGAATCTCCGGTTCGACGAGCGAATGATGGGCTTAGTGACCGGCGCTCTTACGCTTGGCAACGTGATCGGCACCATACCCGTAGGCATTTTGGCCCGCCGTTTCGGATTGCAGAAATTGTTGCTCTTCTGCTTCATCGCTTCGCCACTCATGTCGATCTTGCGCACGATGGTGGCGTCGATGCCCACACAAATTGGTCTTGCATTCATCGCAGGGATGGCGTTGAGCTGCTGGCCGGTTTGCTTTGCCCCTGCCGTTGCCAGTCTGACAACCGAAAGCAATCGTGCGTTCGCATTCAGCATTGTGTTTGCCACGGGAATCGGAACCGGAACACTTGCGGGTCTGGCCGGCGGCTCAATCCCACAGATGCTCTTCCGCATTCACGGAGTTCATCATCCTGCTGACGGAATTCGATTGGTCCTGATTGGAGCTTCTCTCCTCAACTGTATCGGCATCTGGCCGGTATCGCGCCTGAAGTTGCTCGTTCCCCCAAAGATCGAGCGAAACGGACGGCCACTCCTCAATCCCTTTCTTCTTCGATTTCTCCCCGCCTTCGCTATCTGGAGTATTGTCACCGGATCCTTCATCCCGTTCGCTCCAGTCTTCTTTCAAAAGCAACTTGGGGTTTCGCTGCAACATGTTGGCCTCATTTTTTCTGCCTCCCAATTTGCGCAATTCTCGGCAGTGCTCATGGTGCCCCTCCTCTTTCGCAAAGTTGGGTCACACGCAAAAATTATCGGTGCGCAAATTGTCGCCGGCGCTGCGGTACTTGTACTCGGTATGAGTCACAGCGCATCGTATGCCGTCGCTTGGTACCTTGTGTACACCGCGGTTCAATTTACCGCAGGACCAGGATTCTATGGGATGCTAATGGGTCGTATACCAGAAGCAGATCGCAGCACTGCATCGGCATTTCAGAATATAGTAGGCGCTCTGGCCGGGGCCGGCTCCGCAGCACTCACTGGCGCTCTTGTCGTTCGCTATGGGTACAGCCTCGTATTCAACATCGACGCAATTCTTACAGGGGTTGTGGCCCTTCTTGTCTGCGTCACTTATGGATATTCAGCCGGCGTAGCTGATGATGCAATCGTCTCGTCAAGTGCTTTGAATAGCACAGGCGGTCGCGGCCTTTGATCGAGTCAGTCACTCTACCGTCCCTTGAACTTGCTCCCGTAACCTTGCGCCTCCTGAAGTCCGTCGCAAATTTGACTTCATGCCAAAACGCCCATCTGCGTCATCCGAGTCGATCAGTGTTTCCCAGGCAGATGCCCGTAGAACCGGCCACCCTTCCCTTGACGATTTCTGGACTAAATCGGTGATTTCTCAGTCGCCGACCATCCGCCAGTACACGTTAATCGACTGCTTTGCCCAGTTCAAGAGAGTTAACTGCTGTTTGAGTGCCTCACGCGGCGGAAAGCGGTGGCATAGCAGATTGTGCTTTTACTTGCGTTTGTGCTAGTTTGTGAATCCTCTACCATTCCCGCCGCTGCGCTCGCTACAAAATTTGGTTGTATGAGGTCATCTTGAAGAGAGAACGTTTAACACAGATCGTCTTGGTCATCGTGGGGCTGGTGAACCTGGCGATCATTTATCCGCTGTATATGGATCTGCGGAATTCCAGCTGGCTCCTGGAGCAGAAGAACGAATGCGAGCCGATGTTTCTAAGCTTCTTCATTCCGGTCGGGGTCTTTCTACTCATCGCCGCAAGGAGACCGTTTGAGCATCGCTCGATGATTGCTCTGGCCGCATGGTGGAACATCTCCCATGCCGCTGTGATGGCTATCCAAACCAGTGAAGCGTGGCTTCATGGCGTTCACAGGAGCTTCACTGATGTGGTCGTAGTTCTTGTTATCGGCGGCGTTCTGCTAGTGCTTCTGCCGGCAAAACGAGAGACAGCGGTGCCAGTAGTGGCGTGAACGAGCCTGTTTCCTGATGACACTTTTCGTGAACTCAATGAACTGGCCGCAAAGCCGCGTTCTGGTCGAGTCACCGGCAACTATCGCTTTGAGAGCAATTCGTTGCTAGTTTGTCGACTGTGACAAGCCCGGCGTACTGTGGCTCCTCACGAGATCCAACCGCCACATCGAGTCTGAACAGACCAACCATCGTTTCGTTTTAAGAGCACCAAGGAACCCCCATTGCCACAAAGGCTGCCGCACCAAAATCGGTATGAGACGATCGCGTGTTGATGCGTTCTATCGAACCAGACTTCACTCAGCGAAAACAGCGCGTTTGCGAATCCATTTTTGACCGCAGCGTCAACAGGAACCCCCTTGCCAATCTTTTTGCCAGGGTCATTCTCCTTGACTTTCCTGCTCTGCTGTTCGGGATCAACAAGGTGCAGTGCTGGAAATCCTAGACGGCCTAAATCATCGGATGAAAACGAATGAACGACCGTTGACTGGGGTGGTTCCATGGTCATCCCTTTCGAACAGTCATGGCCACCGAAAGGGACCTCACTGTCAACCGGCAGTGTCTGCCTCGATAGATTCAGAGCGCCTTCACCATCGGACAAGTAATTCTTCAAAACTGCCCGGTAAACTGCCAGCTGCTCCACAGAGAGCGGCTTGTCGCTCACCACTACCCGCGTTCCCTCGCCGGCTGGTTGCGCATGTACGCCAGTCGCAACGAGCGCCGAGACAGCAACCACCGCGCTGAATAGAATTGCTTTACTAGCCTTCACGAAATTCGTCCCCCGTCGGATATCAGCTGATCTGCTGTCTTTCTTAGACACCGTGGACCAAAGAACAGGGCACAAGATCGCTGCATTTCTCCTTCGGGCCCGAATCACCGCCTACTGAGACACTGAGACCAAGAAGTTGCCAATGCCCCATAGGCGACAGCCGCTCACTCGGTTCGGCGGCGGCAAGCTGCTATGCGTTGTGTATTATTCGGATGTGTCCCTTGCCAAAGCATCCAAACGCTGAAACCTCTGGTGGCGACTTTGGCAGTTCGCGGATTTGAGGCAGTCACATGGAAGGAAAAGATCAGTCGGCGAACGCCATGGTTGCGACGATTAACAACATGGAACGGCAGTGGAATGACGCCATTCTGAGAAGAGATGTTGCATCTGCAGCTAGTTTTCAGGCACCGGAATTCAAACTTGTCGTTGGAGCCGAGGGGCAACCTCTACAGGTAATACCTAGAGAGCTGTGGCTCTCTGTCCTGCCCCGTTACGTGATCCATCGGCACGAGATCACGGATGTGCATGTGTCTATTTGGAACGACGTGGCCGTCGCGACGCTCGCCCTCACTCAGAAGGCGGAGCCACTGAATCATCGCGACATTAGCGGTAACTTTCTCATTACGGATATTTGGGTTCGCCGAGATGAGAACTGGCTGATTGCCGAACGCCACTCGTCTCGCCAGGAGAAAGCTTCAGCGCCGGTACGAGGAGCATTTCAAACAATAGAGATGTCCCACTGAAATTCCCGCAACTTTCACGCTTCGTGGTACTCTCTTCGCAGCGCTGAAGGGCGCACCCGGTCCGCGGGAAGGACAGAAGTCCACCTTTTCTTCCAATCTGGTTTTCGAACTGACTTTCAGCCCTCTAAGTGCGGACCTGGGCGTATGAGAGGAAGTTCGTCATGCCGGCCAAGCAATTTCCGTCGAAACCCGACCTCAATCATCTGAAATATCAAGCTAGAGATCTGCTCAAATGGCACGCTGCTCACGATCGCAGAGTTGCGCAACGTATCCGGGAATTTCATCCGCGCCTTCGCACGGCCACGGACGAGGAGATTTTTGCAGCAGCGTTAAAGCTGAGCGATGCGCAGTTGACGATCGCGCGAGAGTACGGCTTCAAAAGCTGGGCGCGGCTCAAAGCTCACGTGGAGTCGCCGGATTTGGCGAGCCGACTGACACTTCCCCATCATGAGCGAATTGAGGACGCCGTGTTTCGTCACGCCGTTGATTTGCTGGATGTTGGGGATGAGGCGGGATTGCGCGAGCACTTGAAGCAGCATCCGAAGCTCGTGCTCCAGCATGTTGAATTCGAGGGTGGGAATTACTTTCACGCTCCGACGCTGCTGGAGTTCATTGCGGAGAATCCGGTTCGCAACGGAACTTTGCCGGGCAATATTGTAGAGGTCGCGCGAGTAATTTTGGATGCCGGTCCCGATCATGCATCGTGCGATGCGGCGCTCGGGCTGGTGGTGACGGGGAGGGTGGTTGAAGAATGCGGCGTGCAGATTGCGCTGATTGAGCTGTTGTGTGATTACGGCGCGGATCCGGATAGCGGCATTCGCGCGGCGGCCACGCAACAGAATTTGGCGGCGGCACATGCCTTGATTGCGCGTGGTGCACAAGTTGATCTGACCATTGCGGCAGCGATGGGACGCGTAGACGATGCTCGCCGGATGCTGCCCATTGCGGATGCTGGCGAGCGACACCTTGCCCTGGCTTTCGCTAGCCAGAAGGGCGAGATCGAGATCGTTCGATTGCTGCTGGACGCCGGCGAAGATCCGAACCGGTATAACCCTCTGGGGAGCCATTCGCATTCGACGCCTTTGCACCAAGCCGCGCTGTATGGCCATGTGGACGTTGTGCGGCTGCTTATCGAGCGCGGCGCCAGGGTCGACATGAAGGACCTGCTGTGGCAGGGAACACCGGCGGACTGGGCGAAGCATGAAGGCAGAACAGAAGCGGAAATCCTCTTACGAAAAGTTGAGCTGCAGTGCCGAAGTGTCAGCGGAGGCGGTTAAACCAGTCGGTAAAGATTGCTTGTGCGTTTGGTTTGGACATGCCCTCGATGGAGAAATGCAGTTTCTTTCCGGAAGCGAGACGAACTCCATTTTCATCGACCGCGCTGATTTCAGAGATAGCCACCTGCATGCCGGCGTGGGAGTCGCTGGGGCAATTGAATTGAAGACCGGTGCTGCTGAGAATGAGTTGACCGGAACAGCCGCCGAAAGCCTTGTCATGGCGAGCGTTGTAGGACAAAGGTGCATAGGCCGGGCGGGCTGCAGTGACAGGGGCAACGGGGGTGGATCCGGGTATGGGAGCGGGAGCGACTATAGTCGTGGCGGTGTTTGGTGCTGCACCTTGCGGGGACGGGGTTGGTGCAGCGTTCGCCGTCTGCTGGTTCGGCACATTTGGGAGCGGAGACCGGGGAGCAGGCACTGTGGGTGGCAGCAGGGGCTTTCCGGCTGGTGGCTTAGGCTTGGTGCCTGACGTGAGAAGCGAGGAAGGGTGACTTACCGAATGTCCGAAGTCGGTGGCTGTTTTTATTGTGCCGGGGCGCGCTGCAAGCCAGATGATGAGGGCTGCGATCGGGACGGCGATTACGAAGAACAGAGTTTTCGGTGTTAAATGCTTCGGGCGAGGCGAAAGCCCAAGGCGTGGATTTGAAGTATTGCCGCTCAAGGCAGATTCCTTTCAGGGGGTGGAATCCTTCCGCCGCATAGCAGAATGCCGGAACCTAGTATCGCCCATGGGTAGCAGGGATGTCATCCACCTACGCTGTTGGATGCAAACAGGGGCAGCCTGATTGCGTTGCTCCTCGCCCAATTTGCCAATAGCTCGTGGGGGTGGCTGCCGACACTCTGAGTCGTGCATACGGTGAACCGGGTGTCAGGCTTTGGGCAACCGTACGGTTGCGGTTGTTCCATTTCCCGGATTGCTAGACAGAGTGATGGAGCCTTTAGATCTTTCAACTATGGCTTTGCAGATGGCCAAGCCAAGTCCAGCACCGCCGGTGGCACGTGCGCGCGATGGGTCTCCGCGATAGAAGCGGTCAAAGACATGCGGAAGAGCAGAGGGATCAATGCCTTCGCCGTGGTCCTGGACCGTGAATTCAACCGCGTTCCCGCGAAGCACTACGCTGAGTTCAACCTGCGATCGCTGCGGGCTGTGCTGGATGGCGTTCATCAGGAGGTTGGAGATGATCAGCTTGCAATCCTCACTGTTAAGTGGAACGATGCAGGCGTCCGCAGGCAGAGAGCCTACAGCCAACTCCACATTCCGTACGGCGGCAAAGGTCTCAAGCTCGGCGACGGTCTGAGCAGCACCCTGGCTCAAATCGCAATTGTCTTCAGAGTGCGAACTTGCGGTGCCGCTTTCGACGCGAGCCATAGTCAACATTTTGGCAACGAGTTCTTCAATGCGACCGGTGTCAGCGAGGGCGCGCTCGTTGCCAGCCTGGTATTCCTCTGGTGTGCGAGGGCGCATGCCTACGAGTTGCAGAGACGACTTAACGACGGCGACTGAAGTTTTCAACTCGTGTGCCGCGTCGGAAACAAATGTTCGTTGCTGCTTGAATGATCGCTCCAGCCTCTGCAGCGCGTTCTCAAGTGCACTGGTCAAGGGCGCGAGTTCGGCGGTTTCGCGCGCGGAGGCCGGTGGTGTGAACTCCCATGATTCCGCCGAGACGCGGCCGGCCATAGCGGCAAGCTGCCGCAGGGGATCAAGTCCACGATGAAGCACCCACGCGATCAGCGGTCCGGTAATAAGGATGAGGAGCAGCATGCCCGCCGCATAGAATTCCACCGCCCCATAGATCGCTTCCCAAACGCGTTCGGTAGGTGCGCCATAAAGGATGGTGACGAAACGAAGATGGCCACCGCCGGGTTCTCCGGGGTCGACGATGCGCGTGCCGCGCATGAAGAGCAGCCGGTAGCCGTGATCGTGGAGCTTGATACGGGAGAAGCCATTGTGGTCGGGAATCGATGCCATCGCCGCGCTGCCATTCCAATTCGGAGAGCGGCCCAGAAGATGTCCGCGCCCATCCCAGACTTCGTAGACATCTTCAAACGGCACATGCAGGTCTGCCAGGTCGAGCATCACGTTGTCGCCTGTGTCTTCTGCGTCCTGCACTGCGCCCAGCACCGAATCAGCACGGCCATGCAACATCACGTCGAAAGAGCGAAAATGGCTGTGGCGCTCGTACCCCCAGGCAAGCAGGATGACGATCATGGCCGAGGCCAGTTCCACCAGCAAGACTGCCGCGATCAGGCGAAACGCGATGCTGGTCTTTGCAAGTGCGGAGAGGCGCCTCATGCGGCGGGCTCGGGCGAGAGTCGATAACCGCGGCCTCGCAGGGTTTCGATCACCGGGGCCGCGTCGGGTACGGATGCATCCAGCTTCTTGCGAAGGTTCGAGACGTGCGCCTCGATCACATTGGAGTGGTGTTCCCAGTTGTAGTCGTAGAGGTGCTCAAGCAGTTCCTGCTTGCTAACGACCTTGCGCGGATGATGCAGCAGGTATTCGAGGATGTGGTACTCGGTGGGCGAAAGATCGACGAGCGCTCCGTTGCGGTGTACAGTCTGTTCCAACGAGTTGAGTGTGACGCCTAGCGCGTTCAGGGTTGGATGCGCCGCGCCCTTGCCGCGCCGGATCAGCGCCTTTACGCGGGCGAGAAGCTCGCCGAGATCGAAGGGCTTGGCGAGGTAGTCGTCAGCCCCGGCGTTCAGCAATTCAACGATGGTGTCTTTGCCTTCCTTGGCGGTAAGAATGAGGACCGGGGTCGCGTCTTTGCGGGCGCGCATGCGACGTAGCACTCCCGAACCGTCGAGTTTGGGCAGCATCAGGTCGAGGATCACGAGGTCGTAACAGAGGTTGCGCGCCGCGTCATCGCCGGCCTCGCCGTCGGCTGCCCAATCTACGGCAAAGCCCGGGCCGTCGCGCAGGGCCGCAGAAAGATTGTCGGCCAGACGGACTTCGTCTTCCACCAGCAGAATGCGCATGGGTTCTCCAATGAAGATTATTGTCACAGGTAGATTAAACGTTGCTGAAGTATGAGGCGATCTCTGCCTAGCAAGGCGCCAGGAGAACAGGGTCAACGGTGTGAAGCGCGGCCTTTACACTACATAAGGTCGTAGCGGTAAATCCCGATTTCTGCGAGTATTGGCAAGTATGATCCCCGATTCGTGGAATAAGCCGTGGCCGTTTGGCGTCGTGCTTTTCGGGCTGCTCATGCTGTTCCTGGCGGTGATTGGAACGTTTACTGGGAAGACATATGGTAGAGGTGGCAGTGCGATTCGCGCGAAAGCCCCATTCGACTATTGGCTGACACTCGTTTTGCAATACGTATGCGGCTTGCTTTTGATTTGGTATGGGTTCTTTAAGCTGTCCTACTAATCGCTTCATTCGAGAACTCATGCCGAGTCACTCTGGCGCTTGGAACTGCACTTCGATGCATTACTCTTATCCCTGCGTCTCATTCCGATTCACGGACCCAACTTTTGCGCATCGTTCTCTCGAATATCGGTACTCTTGGCGACATCAATCCACTGATTGCGCTGGCCCTCGAACTGAAACGTCGCGGGCACTCGCCGGTGATGGCGCTGCCCAATGTGTATCGGACGAGGTTAGAACCGTTGGGCCTTGAGTTCCACGCGATCCGACCGGACATTGACCCAACTAATAATGTGCTCGTGGAAATGGTCTACGACATCAAGCACGGCACAGAACACGGCTTGCGCAATTTCCTTTTTCCCGCGCTACGGCAGACGTACGACGATTTGCTTGATGCAGCTACAAGGCCGATCCGCGCCGATCTTCTGTTGCTGGGCGAGTTGAATTATGCAGGGCCGATCGTGGCGGAGGTAACTGGAATTCCGTGGGCGAGCTACGTGCTTGCGCCGCTGTCGTTCTTCTCGGCATTCGATCCTCCGGTGCTTCCTCCTTATCCCAAGCTGGCGAAGGCCGACAAGAAGGTGCCGGGATTCGGACGCGTGATCAAGCGCGTGGCGCGCTTCGTGAGCCGCAAATGGCCGGAACCGATTTACGAGTTGCGCAGTGAGTTGGGGTTGCCGCGCGGCGAGAATCCACTGTTCGATGCCAAGCACTCGCCGTATCTGGTGCTTGCGCTGTTTTCGCGGGTACTCGGCGAAGAGCAGAAGGACTGGCCGCCGCATACGGTGATCACCGGTTTCGCGTACTACGATGCCGACGCCGGCAACGCCAAACTGCCGTCGAATCTCGAACAATTTGTCGCGAGTGGCGAGCCGCCCGTGGTATTTACGCTAGGCTCGGCCGCGGTTCTCGCGGCCGGGGATTTCTACGATGTGTCGGCGCAGGCTGCCATTGAACTGGACAAGCGTGCGGTGCTGCTCATCGGCAGCGATCCTCGCAATAAGCCGAAACACGATCTTCCCGCATCGATCTGCGCAGCGGAATATGCTCCATTTTCCGCGCTGTTTTCACGTGCGTCGCTGGTGGTGCACCAGGGTGGCGTGGGAACGGTGGGGCAGTGTCTGCGTGCGGGCAAGCCGATGCTGATCATGCCTTACTCGCACGACCAGCCCGACAACGCGCGGCGTATGAAGCGGCTTGGCGTGGCGAAGGTCATACAGAAGGCAAGCTATACGCCGAAGAAAGTCACTCGCAAGCTGCGGAAGATGTTGGACGATCCGGCGCTTGCTGAGAAGGCGCGTGTGGTGGCCGCGCAGCTGCAGGCAGAAGACGGCGTAAAGAAGGCGTGCGATGCGCTCGAAGGCTTGTACCAGCGAAGTCATTGAGTTGGTGCAAGTTCGGCCGCGAGTAATATGAAGCTTCATTTTATAAGGCCGCTGAAACTTTCGCTCCACATTCAAAAAGGCTTTTGGCAGGGCTGAAAGTCTCGACAAGTCTCGACCTGCGCACTTTCTCCCAGGTCTACAACCATCAGAGCAACCGCAGCTCGCGCGAATCGCATCGAGTTGATTGCATGTGTGCGGGTGGATTCTTATGTTCTCCATGCCGCCGCAGCAGGAGGATACGTTATGCAATTAAAACGAATAGCTTACACGCTGTGTTTCAGTGCAGGAACAGTTTTGCTGAGCGGGATGGTTGCGTTTGCCCAGGCTCCCGGGAGCCCCCAGCAGCCTAGTATGCCGCAGCAGCAGACACCCTCGAGCTCCACCGCTGGAAACCCGGGAGCGGGATCGGGCGCTTATCCGAGTACCGCGCCCACCAGTCAAGACTTCGCCGAAAAGGCCTTTGTGAGTAAGGCGCTGGAAGGCGGCGAGGCGGAAGTGCAACTCGGGCAGCTGGCCCAGGACAAATCGCAAAGCAACGATGTGAAGCAATTCGCGCAGAAGATGGTCAACGATCACAGCCAGATGGCCGATAAGTGGTTGAAGCCAGTTGCAAAACAGCTCGAAGTCCCAGAGCCAAAGGGACCTTCCAAGAAGGACAAGAAAGAAATCGCAAAGTTGCAGGGACTGAGCGGGGCGGACTTTGATCGCGAGTACATCACGATGATGGTGAAGGATCATCAGCAGGACCTGAAGGAATTCAAGAACGAAGCTGATGCGGCCCAGGACCAGAACGTGAAGCAGATCGCGCAGCAGGGATCAAACATCATCGCGAAGCATCTTCAATTGATTGAGCAGATCGCCAAGGCCCACAACGTTGATGTCGGCGGCAGCGAGATGTCAAGTTCGAAATAACCAAGCGAGAGACCCTCTCGCGAACTTTATTCGTGCGGATAATCTTTCGTCGTGCCGGTGCGCGAGTTGGTTACGTTGAAGCTGCCATCGTCGTGGGCAATCACCTTGAAATACGCGCCGTCGCTGCCACCTTTCAGGTTGGCGATGAGCGCATCAGCGCTGTTGTGCGCGGCGTCTGAATCTTCAGCGGTGTGCAGCATCCACAGGTCGAGCAGACCGGGGCTGTCATGCACGGTCTGCCACGCCTCGGGGCTGCCTGCCTTGTGCGCACCGTTGTCCATGATGGCCACGCGGGGATGAATCGCATCGACAAACGCCTTTGAGTTTGAAAGATTGAAGCCGTGATGATTGACCAGATAGAGATCGACGTGTCCGATCAGGTTGTAGGGGCAGACAAGCGGAATCTCCTTCGCCTTGGTGAGATCGCCGAGATCGAGAAAACGGAACTTGCCGAAGCGCACAAGAATTCCCGCTGAGCGGGGGTTTTCGGTGGTGTCCAGATCCCACTTCGGCTCGGTGGCGCAGTAGGAGTTTGGTGTGGGCTTCACATCGGGAACCGCTTTGATATGCTCGCCGTCTGCTTCGAGCACGATGGTGCTCAGGCCGGGGATGTCGATGGTGTCGCCGGGATGAACAGTGCGGCGGGGCGTTGTGCCGATGGCCTTGACGTAGGCCGCGTAGTCGTGGCGGGTAACGTCGGAGTCTTCGCGGTTCTCGCCGTGATCGAGGAATTCGCCAACCTTGATGTGCTCGACGAGATTCGGCACACCGCCAACGTGGTCGGTGTGGAAGTGAGTAATAAACACCTTATCGATTTTGCTGATGCCGGCGTCTCTCATGGCGGCTTGAATCCGCTGCGCATCGCGGCCGTTGTTGCCCGGCCAGCCCGTGTCGACAAGCATCGATCCGCCAGAAGGAGAAACAAGCAAGGTGGCCTGGCCGCCTTCGACATCGATGATGTAGATGGTCAGGTCGCTTCCTTTGGACTGTGCTTGGGTGGAAGGCGCGAGCGCCAAAAACAGCGTAAGCATCCCGGTTGCGAGCAGTGCGCGGATGGGGCTCACGAGCAAAAGGGGCTTAACGGGACAGAAGGCGCTCAGGCGGTGGTGGGCGGCAATTCGCATTTGCGGAAAAGTGTATAAGACCAACCATTGCTTGGGGAAACCCCTCCTGAAAGGCTCAAAAACTGCACTACTGGTAAAATAGAAGGTGCCGCACTGTGTGGCCTTCATTTTGTATTCATTCCCAACCTGATGGCCGACTAAAGGCCATACCTGAGCGCAAATCCAGATTTGCCCTAGAAGAGAAGGAACCCTACGCCTGTGAGCCAGACGATACGCAATATCGCCATCATCGCCCACGTTGACCACGGTAAGACGACCCTTGTTGACGCCATGCTTCGCCAGTCCGGCACTTTCCGCGCCAACGAGCAGGTAGCCGAGCGCGTGATGGACTCGAACGACTTGGAGCGAGAGCGCGGAATCACGATTCTTGCCAAGAACACCGCGGTCAATTTTGAAGGCGGCAAGATCAACATTGTGGACACTCCGGGCCACGCCGATTTTGGCGGTGAGGTTGAGCGCGCTCTGAAGATGGTCGACGGTGTGATGCTGCTGGTCGATGCGGCTGAAGGTCCGCTGCCGCAGACGCGTTACGTGCTGGCCAAGGCGCTAGAGGCGAAACTCAAGCCCATCGTCGTGATCAACAAGATCGACCGCCCCGATGCGCGTCCGCAGGAAGTGCTGAACGAAATCTACGATCTTTTCATTGACCTCGATGCGGAAGAATCGCAGCTGGATTTCCCGGTACTGTACGCAGTGGCCAAGGCCGGCACGGCGACGCTCGATCTGGCCAAGCCCGGTGAAAGCTTGCAGCCGCTGTTCGAGACCATCGTGTCAACGATTCCTCCCGCTACGGGCGATGTAGACGCACCACTGCAGATTCTGGTCACCAATCTTGATTATTCGGATTATTTCGGCCGCATCGCCATCTGCCGCGTATTTCAGGGAACCCTGCACGCGGGCGACGACGTGAATATTTCCAAGCGCGATGGTTCTCTGATGAAGACGCGCATCACCAAGCTGTTCACGTTCTCCGGGTTGAAGCGCACTGAGACGACCGAAACCACAATGGGTGACATTGTTGCCGTGGCCGGTGTTGAAGGCATCACCATCGGCGAGACAATCACCTCGCTTGAAACGCCTTCGCCGCTGCCGCTGATTGTGATTGACGAGCCGACGATTGCCATTCAGTTCAGCGTGAACAACTCTCCTTTCGCGGGCAGGGAAGGCCAGTATGTGACGAGCCGCAACCTGCGCGAGCGGCTTGAAAAAGAACTGCTGACCAACGTGTCAATTCGCGTGGAAGAGACAGGTTCTCCCGACACGTTCAAGGTGCTGGGCCGCGGCGAATTGCAACTCGCCATTCTTATCGAGATGATGCGGCGCGAGGGGTTTGAATTGATGGCCGGTCGTCCAGAGATCGTCACCAAAGTCGTCGACGGCACGCGCATGGAACCGGTCGAGCACCTCACGATCGACGTCCCGGAGCAGCACACCGGCGTAGTGATCGAGAAACTGGGGCCTCGCAAAGGCGAGATGACCAAGATGCACAATCACGGATCGGGCCGCGTACGCATGGAATTCCGAGTGCCGAGTCGCGGGCTCATCGGGCTGCGCAGCGAAATGCTTACGGAGACGCGCGGCACAATTGTGATGAACGCGTTGTTCGATGGTTACATTCCTTACCAGGGAGAGATTCCGCAGCGGCCTACAGGTGCGCTGATTGCCGATCGCCAGGGCCCGACTACGACCTATTCTCTGAATGGATTGCAGGAGCGCGGCATTCTTTTCCTTGGCGCGGGCGTGGAAGTCTACGAGGGAATGGTTGTGGGCGAGCACTCCCGTGACAACGACCTTGACGTAAATGTGGTTCGCGAAAAGAAGCTGACCAACATGCGCGCATCCAGCGCCGACGATGCCATTCGCCTGGTTCCTTACAAGACGCTGAATCTGGAGCAGGCCATCGAGTTCATTGCTGACGATGAACTGGTGGAGATCACGCCGAAGTCGTTGCGCCTTCGCAAGAAAATTCTGCAGGCCAACCGACGTCCCAAGCGCTGGGAGAAGGCCGAGCAGTTCAGCACATAGGTGCATCGATGAACTACAAAGCGATCAATCTTGACGAGAAATTCGGGCTGTTCACGGAACAGTGGCAGCCCAAAGTCATTGCCGAGATGAACGACTACCAGTTCAAGGTCGTGAAGCTTCAAGGCGACTTTATCTGGCACGATCACAAGGACACCGACGAAACCTTTATCGTGATCGAAGGTACGCTGCGCATTGATTTTCTTGATGGCGCGGTGAGTATCGGTCCGGGCGAGATGTTTGTGGTTCCCAAAGGTGTGGAGCACAAGCCTTACGCGGAACATGAAGTGAGGTTGATGCTCATTGAGCCGCGCGGCTTGCGCAACACCGGCGATGAAGGCGGCGAGCGCACTGCCGCGAACGATGTGTGGATTTAAATTTCTATCGTTTAAGCAAAGCGCGCTAGCCAGTCGTCGGTCCCAATCTCTTCTTCGCTTCCAACACTCGCTCCAGTGCTTCGTCCGCCGTCGCGCCTGTCGCCGAGAAATGGCCCATCTTGCGCCCCATCTTTGCAGCGCGTTTCTCGTAGAGATGAAGCCGCACGCCGGGCACTTCAAGGGCCCGGGCGAAATTCGGCGACGACGTGAGCCAAATGTCTCCTAGCAGATTCACAATGGCACACGGACTGATGAGCGATGTATCGCCGAGCGGCAGATTGCACGTTGTTCGCACTAGCTGCTCAAACTGGCTTGTCACACATCCGCGCTCGCTCTGGTGATAGCTGTTATGCGGACGCGGCGCTAGTTCGTTGACCAGCAAGCGGCCCTGCCTGGTCACAAACATCTCCACGCAGAGAAGACCTTCAATGCCAAGTTTTTCGATGATCGAAGCTGCTATTTTTTCAGCGCGTGCTTCAAGTTTCGGATCGACTCCAGAGGGCAGAACGCTCCAGGCAAGAATCTGGTTTTCGTGGTGATTGCGGGCTGCCGGATACGTGCGTATTTCGCCTGCCGGGTTACGCGCGGCCATTACGCTGATCTCGCTGACAAGATCAAGTGCCTGCTCCGCAACCGACGGTTTCTCTCCGATGCTAGCCCACGCATCGGTGACGATCTTTCGATTGAGCAGGGCGTCTATGCCGATACGTACCTGGCCGCGCCCGTCGTATCCGCCGCGTCCGATCTTGAGATACACGCTGCCTGCGAGCGTTTGCACGGCGTGATGAAGCTCATCTTCGCCGCGGATGATGCGAAATGGGCCGACTGGAAATCCGTTCTCGGCAAGCCACGCTTTTTGCAGAGTCTTGTCCTGGATGATGCGGATCGCCTCAACGCCTGGACGCAACGGCGCCAAGCCCGCCACCTCGGTTAGTGCATCGACGCCAATTTGCTCAATCTCGAGGGTTACAGCATCGGCCCCGCGCGCCAGTTTCTTGGCCGCGTTCACGTCGTCCCACTTGCCCACAATGGTGTCGTCGACGACAAAGCTGGCCGGGC
Organism: Telmatobacter sp. DSM 110680; assembly: GCF_039994875.1. Lineage (GTDB taxonomy): Bacteria > Acidobacteriota > Terriglobia > Terriglobales > Acidobacteriaceae > Telmatobacter. Next base: position 1,449,896 of record NZ_CP121196.1, read on the forward strand.
ACTTGGCTTCAGGATCCATCACGCGCACACGATAGCCCATGGTGCGCGCGGCAATGGCGGTCATACGGCCAAGCTGTCCTCCACCGAGAATGCCAATCAAGCCGCCGGGTTCAATGGAAGGAATTTTTTTGTTGGGGGAAGGTTCTGCGGTCACTGCGGCAACTCCTGCTTCATTACTTCTTCGGTCCGGGCAGCGCGCCAGGCAGCCAGCCGCTCGTAAAGTGCGGAGTCAGTGGCCGCCAGTATTTCAGCCGCAAGCAACGCCGCATTGGCTGCGCCGGGCTTGCCGATCGCCAGCGTGCCGACGGGGACGCCCTTCGGCATCTGCACAATCGAGAGGAGAGAGTCGAGGCCGTTGAGCTGCGTTGCTGGCACTGGAACACCAAGCACGGGTACAAGGGTTTTAGAAGCCAGCATACCGGGCAGATGGGCTGCGCCACCGGCTCCCGCGATGATCACGCGAAGACCGCGCTCATGCGCTGTCTCGGCGTACTGGAAGAGCCAATCGGGGGTACGGTGCGCGCTTACGATGCGCGCCTCATGCGCAATCTCGAGCGCGGTAAGAACTTCAACCGCCGAAGACAGCACCTCATAGTCGCTTTTGCTGCCCATTACTACGCCCACCAATGGCTTCTCGCTCATGGGGTGATTATAAGAGGTCGATGGGAGATGACGGTTGCCAAGCACAAGTAACTGAATTGTTCATTCGTTTGTCTAATGACGATGCCAGGCCTCGACGGCCACTTCCGCCACGGCAAGCAGAACGCTGAACGCGGCCAGAAATCCCTTGGCGCGCTGCCAGTTTTGCTCGTGCCGTTCCATCCGATGTTCAAGTTCCGCGATACGACCGCCATTTCCGTCACCCATCAATCCGCTCATTTGTGTCTTCAGCACGCTTAGATCGCTCAATACCTGCGCTTCAAATTCGTTCATCATTCGCATCCGTTGTTCTCCACGATTCCGCCTCATCAAGATGCGAGCGGAAGATTGAAGATCAGGGCCGCCGAAAACTCCGAGTAGGCAGGCGGCTTTGATCCGTCGTAAATTCTTATAAAAAAACGGTCGCTGGCCGACACTCGTGTAAATGTCAGGTTAGATTGTGAGCCGCGCATCACCAGGTCTGGATCCGCTCCCGGCATGAAGCAATTATCGCGGCGTCGAATCTCGAATCCGCCCCCGATCGGAGCCGTAGTTCCGACGTTGATTGTTACGGTTCTTCCGGTTATTGATGTGACCGAGAGACCGCTGGGGTTCGATAGGTAGCTCGGAGCGATGGGGGCCGGAAGCCATGCATCAGCCGGGACCAACTCGTTGGCCTTAATGGCCAGATCATCTGCCCAGTCATTCGAGAAATTGATAGCATACTGCACAATATCGGGATGACTCGCCTCATAAGTCAACTTCACATCGCGGACAACGACCTGCGCATTCAAGCTAGCCGATGGGGCATTTAACTCCAATGCGTCTCCGGGCCAGGCGTCTGCGTCGAGGTTTGCTCGAGTGCATGTGTAAGTGCCGCTCCACAGCGCGCTCATGCTTGCGGCAGACTCTGCAAGAGCGAGGGAGGCGTTGCGGCAATCCTGGGAACTACGAGGCACAGGACTGGTTACAGACCCGATCCATGCCGATACTGAGGGAAGACCGGCTTGAGCAAGGGCTTGTTGACTTGCCGCATTCACGGCACGTCCTGTCGCTCTTCCAACCGCTCGATAACTCACGGCGATTTGTTCGCCGATGGGCGGAGCAAATCCCGTATAGAAGACAAGTTTGCCGGTGCTCTCTACGCGGCACTCGGCGCCCTGCGCGGTTGATCCTACCCGGCGCGTCGCTGGGCTGCCGTTAGCGGGTGTAGTAACTACCCAACCTGATCCAAGATTGGTGAGATCGAGCGCGCGCATCGATCCGAAAAGATTGATGCTGCTTGCCGCAACAACCGAGCAGGCTCCCGGCAAGCTTGCGATCTGGCCGTCGTACAGCGTCACCGGCATTCCGGCTACGCCGTTCACATATTCCTGAATCTCGAATTGCAGCTTCGCCGATGCCGCATTCCATTGCCCGCCATAGGTGATTGCGCCCTTGTCACCGTAAGTGCGGTAGACTGCAAGCCCACGTTCGCATTCGGGGCAATGTACACGCACCCGCAGGCTGTACTGGTTGGCTGGATTGACCTGGTAACCGCTACCCGCGGGCGAGCCTAATACGATGGGTTGTATTGCGACAGCTCCTGTGCCCGATTGAGCGGTGATCTGAAAGCCGGCGATACATCCCTGCTGAGTTTGTTCCCCGGTATAAAAGCCGGCCAGAATTCCGGTGCTGCCATTGGCGAGGGTAACTCCGCAGGCTTCCAGTAACAACGTACCGCCCATTTCCACGGGATCAATCCAGGTTAACTGGGTATCGCCATCTCTTCCGGTACCACCCTGCATGCTTAGTCCACCGGCGCCGAGCGAGAAGTAGTTATGGCTTCCGGGATTGCCCCAGAGACGCAAATCAATCTGGGCTTCGTTGAACAACTCCCGAATGATCGTCGTCCTTGATGAAGGCGGAAGGTAAGCATCCGAGGAAAGATCGAACTGGCTGGTGACCCCATCGCCGAGGAAATACTCGGTCACGTACGCCGTCGGTTCGTGCTGTCCACAAACCGTGATGTCATTTGCAATCGCGCGTCGCGTTCCTGCCTTGAGAGTCAGATTCGCGAGCGCAAGGCTGCCGTCGGTCTCATCCAGAGTGTGCAGGGCTGCAGGAACCGATGAAAGAGTAAGCGCGCCATTTAGCGCGCGATATGTTGCGCGAGCCTGATTCGACGCAGCGCCGGCACTGCCGCTGAAAGAAGCTCCGAGCACAGGGGCAAACTCGGATACTGGCGTATTGAGCGAAAGTGTTTGGGTCGAGAGCGCTGCTGAGCCGGTTTTTGTCGCGAGAGAGGCAACGAGCGGACCGGCGTTCAATCCTGCAGCGCCCTTGCCGGGAGCCATCGCCAGTTGATCGAGCAGATATTCGTCGCTGATGGCCTGCAAGGCAATCCGATATCGAGGACCCTCCATGCCGAGCCCGGCATATTCCGGTAACGGACTGGCAGCGATGTAGCCGGTGAAGTAAAAGCTGCCGTCATCACCTGTTACCTGGATAGGCTGGTTACGCGTGATTGCGATTTGAGTATCTGCCGCAGTAGTTATCCATAACTGACAAACCGATGGTTCATTCAGCTTGCGTTCGATCGTCAGTGGATGTGCCGCATCCAAGGCTGAAGTAAAGTCCTGTCCGCCTATCGTAATCTTCATCGTTTGTGTCCCAGTTTCCGTTTCGATCTGTGGAATATAAGTTCATGATTCAGAGTGCGCATCAGATCAGAGCGTAGGCAGCGGGTTTGAAACTGCGGTAACAAAGCACGCGTTCGCCATCGAGTGGATCAGTAACGGGCATTGCGAGAAAATTACCTTTCAGCAGAATGCGTGCCAGTCCGCTCTTGTGTTTGCTGTCGAGAGGTGTCGCTGACTCCTCGGCCCCGGCAAGGCTTTGCAGGCGAGGGTAGTGAAAGAAGATGCGATCGCCCTGGCTGCCCTGCATCACGAAGAGTGCCGACCACTCGTGATAAAAAGTGCCTCCTTCGCGATCGACGAAGCCTGTGATGGCTTGAAGTTTGGCACCAGCCAGGGGCACACCGCCCGGCAAAGGTTGCGCCAGAATGAGGCTCGCTGAACTCACTCCCAGCGCCAGGCCAACATTGAAGGTGACGCGGCGAATGTAATCCACGTCCGCAAGGGGTTGGCGCAAGTAGGCGCCTGATACAGGAGATCCTACAAAACCAGTTTGACCTGTGTAGTCCGTATCGACTGCGATCATCGAGCCGGGTGCGAAATTCGCAGCGTCCGCAGCAGAGAGCTGGATTATCGACGCTGTCGATCCATTTTGTACCGATACCGCAAGCGCCGCTTCGGCACCGTCTGCAGCGGCGTTCGCCCCACTGGCCGGCGCAAGCAAATTCATATGCTGTGACCCGGTGGCAAGCGCCATGGTCAGCTTCGTCCAGCCGAGGAAATCAAAACTAATTTGCGCTTCGAGCGAGTGGCGCGTCTGCTCCAGTGAAGATGCGGGAATACCCGTGAGGATAGGCCCGCTCTTGCTGGTCGACTTGCGCGTAAAGTTTTCTATCCATCCCATATCGATCCAGGGGGCAGTGGGCGCATCGAGATCGAATGCGCCCAGTTGCGACGGATCGAAGAGCACTGGAGTTTGTGTCACGCGATTGACGGGAGCGAAGTAGGCGCGTACCCTGCGAGCGACTGGCGCGGGCGCTGAAAAAGAATTTGCCATGGTTATTCTCCCTGCTCCCGGTAGCTGTAGACCACCACTTTGACAGACCGACTGAGCCGATCGCGCTGCACATTGATCGGAGTGAATGTCGGCTCATCCCAGAAAAGATTTGTCTGCATAGCGACCGCAGTCTGTACTGCGTAATTGAACTTAGGTGTGTAGAACGGCTGCAGGATCGCGATGATTTCCTCGTCCATCGCGGTCAACATTCGTCCGCGATCGAGTCCGCCAAAGGCCTGGGTGCCGCAAGTGCTGTAGAGAATTTCGCATTCCTCGGCCACCATCGCTGAGCTGAGATCTATGTCGATGCCGAGTCCCAACCATCGCAGTACGAACGCATCTACGGGATGTTGTGCCACAGGCGCCTCTGCCTCTTCAACCAGGATGCCGGGCCGGAGCGCTCCGCGCAGTAGCACCGTTCTTTCCGGATTGACGGCGGCGAGGCGCGTGCGAAGCGCCAGATAGAACGAGTCTTTCGCGTTTTGCATGAGAACTCCAGTTTTCAGGTATCTGCACTCTGATCGCATTAAAGCGATTGTGAGTAAGCTTGCCGCAATGAGAGCCGGTATAAATAGACTTGACCGAAGGCCTCATTCGAAGCGACGGATTCAATCAGGTAATCCTGTTCGCCGATCGTTACTGCAAGTGCCATGGCGAACAGGGCTTGTCCCGATGGAAGATTGAGCGCACGCACTTGCGCCTGCACACCGGTTGCTGAAACCAGCAATTCCCATCGCGGCGCGTCGCCATCCTTGAATGTCGGACGAAGCTTGCGCATCACGACAGGGCTGATGACAACCTGGCTGAAGGTCGTTGCAAGTAAACCAACTTCAGATTGATTCGAGCCTGGATTAGCCCCAGTCACTCTCAGCCGTGCGCTGGTGCCCGCGACGCTGCGCAGTAGGGCATCCGCAAGCATTTGCGGAGCGCTTACTGAATTGCGCGGTGCTGTGTCACTCATTGTTCACCCCAGCCTGTTCGAAACGTAAGGGGCTAACCAGACCTTCACGGTATCGTCGACCAGCGAACTGGAGAAGTACTGCATCTGCATTGTGTCGATTTTGGTCTTACTGGCATTCAAGGCAGGTGTGGACTGCGCATTGCGGACTATCTGCGCACAGGCGGTCTTAACATCGTCTCCAATGGTTGTAAGTCCGGCCGAATAGGTGACGGCGATCTCGTTGTAAGGTAAGCCGAATACATTCCACGGCATCGTGAGTTCGCCCGTGTTCGGATCAAAGTCCACAGTGCCCGGATCGATATTGGACCACTGTCCCGGCAAAGAGAAAGCGCAGGCAGCCTCCATCAAGGCGTTGTCAATCGCTTCTCCGCGACGTGGTTGAGCGTAACGACCTTGAATACTGATCAGTGCTGAAGGCGCCTTGCCAATCGGAGCGAGGGGCAAGTAGCTGAGTCGCACCGCCCGTGATCCGCTGACCATTCGCAAGCGCTCGGTATATTGGATGATATTCAGATCGGGGCGTCGACAGTAACTGTTGATCAGCGCCGTGGCAGCATTTATCCAGTCGGCTGTCGTACTGTCGGGCAATCCGTAATTGGAATAGTCCGCTGGCTCGAGATAGGCCATGTGTTCCTCCGAGGTAGGTTCAGTGCAAACAGTGAATAGTGAACAGTGAAAGACGGGCAGAGAAATGCGAATCCACTAAGGCGCGGCGGCTCTGTCCACTGACCACTGTTCACTGTTCACTGAAGTTTGGTTTAGCGGTCGACCAGCACCTGGTAGTGCGCGTAGTTAGCACCCTTTACAACAACGGCGCCGAATTTGACGGCAACATACTGCTGCGCCAGCGAGCCGGGCATGCCGAGTTGGAAGATGCGCGGGGTTGGGTCGCCGAGCCAGTGGTACTCGATCAGATCCTCCGTCACGATGTACGCAGGAAGTACTGCCGTTCCCGAACCCGGAGTGCCTGTATAACTCAGGCTCCAGTCTGGAATCAGAGGTAGATCGCCGGCTTGCGTCGAGAGCATCTTCACGCGGAAACCGCCGGTGATCTGATCGGAATTGAGCACCACGTTGAACTCGGTCTTCATCTCCCGATCGATAAGGTCGAGAAGCACCGGGTTGGCGTAGATCGCGGTGGGACGCACGTGGTAGCCGTTGCTGGCGACCATTTGCGCAACTGCAGACTTGATGCCATCGACGATAGAAGCCGTCGTTCCGATGGTCGTGGTCAATCCGCCCGACACGATTTGTGGAATGGCACCCATGTACTGCGTGGTGGTCGGCGAACTGAGGCTGGTGTCGTTGCCGTTCCAGAGGGCAACGTCGTGGGTCAGCATCACGCCGCTAACGGTGTCCACTAGATCTTTTGCCTGCAGGTATGCGAACTGTTGCTGCTGGTTTCCGAGTTCGACGTCGAAGAGGTTGTAATTGATCTGTGACACTATGGCTTTCAGTGGCACGCTACGTTCCACGCGGGTGGGACTAACGACCGGAGCGACAATGCTGCGCGGATTGACGAAGCCGGCCGTGCCTGGATTCGGCAACGCGGTCTCTTCAAAGAAGCGCGACGGATGGCCAGTAGCGGGGACCTGCTTGATGCGTTGACCGAAGGGACTGGAGCGACGACAGATGTCGAAGATCTCGGTCTGATACAACGGAACTTCAACGGCGCCCGGTCCGATGAAGTCGGCTGCCGCGTGGATATCTGCAAAAGATGCGTTCATAAGATTTCGCCCCCTCCATGGGGCCCTGTTAGCCGCTAGCTTTCAGCTTCCGGCTGCTAGCTTGTTCGTTGCTGATCTGGAAGGTCTACACGCACATTGAATCTGTGAGCGATCGTGGGGCCACAGTTTGTTCGAAGTTCAGCTGGTAGCTCGAGGCTGAAGCTACGTGATAGCTCCGGCGCGCAGTAACTGGCTTTTGACCGCGATGCGCTGTTCAAGGCTCAGACCAGCGAGTGCTGCATCAAGTGTGCGTACATCGACCGGGCCTTCTGCGATTCCGTGCTTGGCGAGCATCTCTGATGTCGAGGCAGGCACCGTTCTGCGCAGAGGATTCAGCACCGAATGATCCGCCGCGGCCTTCAGCTCGGCGATTTCGCGTTCGGCCGTGGCAAGCTTTTCGTGTAGTTCTGTCTCGCGCTTGCTCTGTTCCACTGTGGCTGAAATTCTTGCAACCTCACCAGCGCCCTGCTGCTCTTCAAGTGAGGTGATCGTCCGCTCCAGCAAGCTGGTCGCAGCCTCGAGCCGTTCCATGATCTGGTTATCGTTGTTCTCCATGAAGTTCCTTTCTTAAGTGTTGTCTAGCTCGCCATGCGAAAACTGGTTGCGCGATAGGCAGCCTTTTCCCGCAGAAGAATTGCAGCGCCGGTAAAGGTCACGCGCGTCAGCTTCCAGATCTCGTCGTGCATATCTTCCACGCGCGCATCGGCTAACTCGTAACTCATGCCCATCGATTCCAGAGGATGTGTGGCAATGGTTTTCGCCACCTCAGGGAAGTCGCGCGCATAGATGTAGCCGCGCACCACCAACCGATTACCGACCAGGTTGGCCTCGGTGAGCAGCCCGATCTTGCGGCGCGCATCGTGCCCATCCCAACCCGGCCGGTAATCGACCGCCATGCCCAGCAGCGAAGGGAGTGCTTTATCCGCCGCTTCGCGCGTGAGAATAACCCGGTGGCCCCGAGCGCCTGCAGGTGCCTTGTCACTCGCCGAGTTCACCACAGTCAACACGCCCTCGAACGGCACCCGATTGGGATGTCCTTCCACGTGTGGAATCGTTACTGCCATTGCTTCGAATTGCATTTCGTCTCCGCCTGTCTCCAGAAAAATGGCCGCACTGCTGTTGAGGCAATGCGGCCGAGGTGCCCATGACCACTCATCTACCCACTTCAGGAGAGCTAGACACCTGTACCAGCGCACTTTCGGCGAGCGGAGCTAAGCCGCGCATGGCGCGTACTTCGTCCACTGTCAGCACTCCGGCCTGAAGTAACTGCACCTGGACAGCTAACTCTGTAGCTTCGTCGCGCGCATTCAAATCGTTGAAGACAAATTCGAATTCCCGCCAGCCTATGCACTTCCCAAAAAGGTCACGCGTGATATGGCCGGCGATTAGTTGAGCAAGCGGCAGAATCGCGCCGCGGAACGCTTCGTCGGCAAGTTCCGCAGCGGTGGAGCGGTTGACGTCGCCCTCAAGGCCAAGCAAGAGAGGCGGCAATCCAAAAGCATTGGCGACCATGCGGATCAGAAACTCCTGCCAGGCGAGCCGCAGATCTGCGTCGGTGCCCTGCGCGAATCGTAGTACTTCAGGTTTCTGAACCGTAGAGATGAGCGGAACCCGCCCCGTGCCCTCGATCTCATCCTGCCACCAGCGGATCAGGCGGTCGTGCTGCCCAGGGGTGGACTCATTGAGCCACAGCGCATATTGGGCCACAGAGTTTGCCGCAAGCTTTCCCGCAAAACGATGCGCGCTGAGAAATTGATTGACGGATTCAAATGCAACTTCGAGGGCGCCAAGTCCGAATGGAGTGAAACTGCGCGGATTGGTGCGCACGTATATTAGTTGGTTGTCACAGAGTTGGATGGCATTCGATTCTGCCTGCCCAACCGCAACCTGCGCGTAACGAGGCGTATCGGGTTGTCCATCCCATCGGGGATTGATGCGAATCGAAGCTCCATCGACAGGCCACAACATTGCCGGATGTTCGTCGTCTCCGGTTAATTCCATCTCGATGGCGCCGTAGCCGCCGGTCAGCGCATCCTCGATTACCTGCTCAATTAAAGTGCGAAAGCTGTCCACCGCATTGGGCTCTTCGAGCGAGCGGCGCAGGGCCTCCGCCCTTTTCGTAACCTCGGCGGGCTCGCCCGGGTGGCCGCCGCGTCGCACGCGCACCTGCCAATCCATGGATGCGACTCGGTCTTTAATCACATTGATGGCGCGTCGCACGATAGGTGTCTCTGCAAACCGGCGAAGATTTGCCGGCGTAGGTTTCGGCATCGCATGCCCGGCGAATTGCATCGGGCTCAGGATTGCTGGAAGAGCCAGCGTCTTCCGTTCCAACTCGGTGTTGGATCCAGCTGCGGCAACACCAATCCCACCGGTAGCCTGCCGCCAGAGTTCGCGCAGTTGTTCTCGTACATTCACGCGTTACCTTCCTTCGAGAAACAGAAAAGGCATGATCCTCGCTGGACCATGCCTTTTGCTTTCAATGACTGAATCGGTGTACAGCCCTTAGAGAGGCAGAACTACTCCGATAAGCTGCTTAGTGGCGAGATCAACGATCTCGCTCTCAACAGAATCCATCTTACAAATTCGATGAATAATTACCTGCAAGGTTTTATGAAATATTTCTCATGTAACTAAGTAACGGTTAAATCAGGAGTAAGTGGCAAATAATCTGGCAAGTTGACTTCCCGGATGCTTGACAACCTGTCAGACGCTCAGTTCACGGCGAGCGGTCTCTGCCACGCGCGACATATCCGCGGTGGTCAGCACGCGAATCTGATTCTCTTCCATCGTTTCTACGCCAAAGCGATACATTGTCAGGCGGTCGAGGTCTTCGTCGCTAGCGCCTAACTTGGCTGCCGGCTCAACAATGGCTGTCAGCTCAAGACTAGCCTTCTCCACGCGTTCAACGCCGGCGCGCAATCCTTCTGCGGAGAACGCCAGTACTTTAGCCAGGTCCAGTCCCGGCTCCAGGCTTACGGCATGGAACATCCGGATGACCCCGTTAGGCCTGTAGCCGACATCAAGTCGCAGCGGATCGCCCGGCCGCGTGTAGTCAGATGCCGGAATACGCTTGCGCAGCAGGTCCCATACGCCGGCGTGTTCAAATTCGGCACGCATCAAAGACTGAATGGCCGCACGTCCGCTCAGCCGTGGCACGCGTTCGCGCTTGGGCGGGTCGACATACATGCGCATCAGTTCTTCGATCCCGGCCGGCAGGCTCTCTGCAAGATATGCTTTCGGCGCTGTCATCTGCACGTTGAGAGAGAGGGCTTCATTCAGGATGCGCATCATCTTGCCATCGGGATCATGGCCAAGCCGGTGGCGCAGTTCCGTCTCCATGCCCTCCAGCAGCGAGGTGTCCGCATCCGGATGGAGGCAGCGCACACGCCGCCAGTCGCGGGTAAAGCGCAGTTCCATCTCCGCTCCGCCGCCTTGTGGGGCAGCCTGCTCACGCAGCAGCACGCCCACGTGCACAAACTCGTTGCGGACCGGATCCGGAACGTAACGCAGCAACTGAAACTCGCATCTGAGCCGCTCTTGGTCGGTCGTCATGTTTGCACGTCCCCCTCCGGTTCATCGGCGCCAGAAATCAACTACATGATCCTGTCGACGATCGTAGATCCCCAGCGCTCCGGAATCCAGGTATCGCTGGTTTTTTCTCTGCCTTGAATGCCCCATATGGGAAAGGGCTTGCGGTCCGATTTCCCAAATCCCTCTATCAGTTCCCGAATGCGGCAGCGACGCGCGAGCAGCTTCTCTACCAGCGCTTCCATTTCAGACAGGTCGCCGCCATACCATTCGGGCGGAATCTCGTTGGCGGCGGCCCACACCGTTTCGGCCGGCATGGTTTCCAAACGCGTAAGCCAAGGCTCAAACGAATCCCACCCCGTAATCTCACGGTACACATCATTGCGGTAGTAGACGCCACGCAGCGGCGCGTCTTCAAACTTCCACTCGCCGGCAAAAAAACAGTATCCAAAATCGATGAACACCGCATGATAGCGCCGCTCGCGGGCTTTGCGCGTAAATACCGCCTGCCGCCCATTGGCGTTTCCGGTCCACTTATCGAGCGCGAGGATGCCGGCGAACTCGCTGCGATTTTTCAGGTCGACCAGTTGTTCTTCGGGCAGGTAATCCACCACCTGTCCTGGCATCAGCCCCCCCACGAATCTCGATCCGAACTGCAGGCCGGGCTGGCAGCGCACGCGGGTGCGTCCTAGATCCATCTCCAGTTCCGGCGTGTTGTCGATCATCCAACTGGAAACATCGATCAACTCGACGACTGGAGCGGTAAGGCCGACGGCCGTGGCAAGTTTCGATGCCAGGTATTCATTGGCCAACACCCGCATGTGCTGGGGATTGTTCTGAAACTTCACTACATAGGGATGCCCGTCGGTCCCCAGCATCAACTGGCCTTGCGCGCCGCCCCGCATGCGCCGGATATGCTGCACCGCCTGAACTGCCAAACTGTGTCCCCGATCGTCGTTGACGCCTGCTCCGATTGTAATGCGATGAAACAGCTTCAGGCTTCCAGCCGCTAGCTTCCAGCTCGGTTATCAGTCAACCAATGACGCCCGATTTGAAAACTCGCGAGGCCCATCCAATTGCTAGAGGCTGGACGCTAGAAGCGAGCGGCGTTGTTGCCCTCCAACAACTCCGCCCGCGCAGCCAACCCGATTGCCATGGCCATCACCCGATCATCATGTGTTCCGGCGCGCGCACCGGTGCTTCCGTCGGCCTGGCGAACAAAGCTTCTACATTCCACCAGAAGCCGCCTGCTCATGAATCGATCTGGTTGATCGATCAGGCAGGCGTTCAGTCGTCCAATCACAGCAGGACGACTCACAGAATTGGTGAGCCAACCCAGTTGACCTGCCTGACGGTAGATCCGCCCGTAGTGACAAACGCTTTCGCTCAGCGACAGCACGCCGTGGCCATGATTGTTAAGCTCCACCACCAGCCACGCCTGGTTGTATTCATCGGCGAGAGCAGTCGCGAGCCTTGCCAGTTCCAGTCCCCCCAGATGACCGGCGAATTCCGCGCACTGCAGCCCGCTCCCCATATCCAGTACCTCAATGGCCGAGTAATCACCTTCGCTACCGCCACCCGCTGGATCTACTGCAACCAGATACTGCTTGCCCGGCAGCGGGGGAAGCCATATCTCCATTTCCCCGTTGTTGCGATGCTCGACGGCCGCCGGCGCAGAAATCAAACGCGCCTCGATAGCAGTGAGTTCGAACACCGAGTCCCCGCTGGCTCGGAAGCAGGTGTCTGCATCCTCAGCAAATTCCTGCCGCGCCAAGCCATGAAAATTTGCCTGCACTTTACGCCGAAACCCAATCTGCGCGCGGCTAAGATGATGACGTTCGATGAGGTCCCGTTCCTCCTCGGTCAACGAATCCGCGTCCACAGCTCCGGTGCGGTAACAACTTTCCATCCACCACGGAAAAAAATGACGCACCGTGCCTGAGTCGTCCGCCGTTTGCCACTCGTTGTAGAAACAACCGCCTATGCCGTCGGGAGTGGACTCGAGAATCTCTTCGCCATCGGGCGCCAGAGCCGCACGAAGTCCTGCGAGTGTTTCCGCCGGTTCTCCCGGCCACCGGGCGAGTTCAGAGCAATGCAGGTTCTGCACCGTCATACCGCGGCCCGCATTACGTTCCCCCGCAGAGACCACGCGGTATTGAGAATCGAAGACCGGGAAAACGATCTGCCGTACGTTCGCACGCGAAGTTTTCAGGCAGCCCTTCAACAAACGCTCCGGCAGGTAATCGAGGAAGCGATGGACGATGCGGAAGATCTCTTCAGCGGATTCCTGCGTGTGCGCTACTTGTAAAGTGAGTGTCCCAGGGCGCGTGATGGTCTTCAGAAAGAATCGCGCGGCTGCCCAGGTTGTCAGGCCAAGTTGACGCGCTTTCAGCACGATGTTGCGTTGGCCCCGACGCATTTCGAAAGCTCGCTGCACTTCATTTGCGCGCAGCGGCCTGGTGAGCCCGGATCGTGTCCGCACACGCAGCAGATTTTCGGCAAGTGCGATCACAACATTCTGCCCGTGCAGTTGTTGAGGATTGCGGTCGAGAATCCTGCCAAACTTTGCCAGTTCCTCGGCATTCAGATTCTTCGGTTCAAATAACCACTCCTCACCGTCCATCTGTGGTCTTCCTCTTTCTGTTTTTGATCCAAGTGATTCACGTAATCAAAGACTGCTGGCCAGCGGCCACTGACACGCTGTGTTAAGCGCTGGACGGGCCGAGAGAAGCAGCAAAATGCCCGAGGCAGCGTTGCCGGCTGCCTCGGAACTCTCGTAGGACGTGTATCTACTGGATGACGCGCACGTTGTAAGTGCTCGCCGTGGGAGTGCCCGCGACTGCCGCGCAGACTTTGACTGTCACCGTCCCAGCGGCGGAAACGTAGAGACGCCACATCATGCCGTCCCCCGGATAAGTCGTCGGAGATGCCACCACCGCCATGCTGGTTGTTGCTCCCGCGATGCTCACCGTGCCGCTGGTGCATGCGCCAAGAGTGAGAGACGAACCGCCGATGCTGGCGGTAGTTCCGGCAAGCGGCAGGTTAGATTTCACAAAAGCCGTGGTCGCAATCCTGGTTGAGTTGTCTGATGCGCTTTGCGTTGCCGCCTGGCAGTAACCCGACGCATAGCATGTCAACACGGTTGAACCATAAAAATCGATGTAGAAGTAGTTCGACGTGCTTCCTGCGCCCGTGTAATGGAAGATCCACCTTGCAACGTTATTTGCTGAAGTGGCGCCGGTCCCACCAAAGGAGTTGGTACATTCCTCGCCCGCAGTCATTCCGGTACACAGAATGTTCGCGCCAAAGTTATAACTGGAATTTCCTGTGTTAAAGAGATTGGCTGCATAATTGGGGCCGTTTGTTTGCGTTGCACCCAGCCCTCCCAACACATTCACAGCCTCATGCACTGTCACTGTCGAGGCGGTTGTCACGCTGTCGTCGATGTTCGACGGTGCTGTCGAGCCGGTTGCCGACGTCGCTTTAGGAAGATAGCCTGTGGTTTGTCCAGACAGTCCGCCGCCTCCCGCGTTGCATCCGCTCCCAGAATCTCCGATAGTTCCTACCGTGTCGGTGAACCATGGACAGTCATGCAGCGTTGAAGTCGTTGGGCCTGTCGCAAGCGCCGCGCCAGCGCCAGGTATGGTCTTGCCGTTCACGTCGTTTACATAAGGCCGGATGGCAACCCAAGCGAGTAGAACCTGATTTGATGTGCCACCAATGAGGCCGATGTTCTGACCTGTCGAACCGGAGAAATCTAGAGTCGCCGTGTAGGTTTGAAGCGTTGTGCTGCAGGAGTGCGTGTCGTTCAGTAGAACTGCGTTGTTGCTGGTTTTGACGGTCAGGGTCAAACTGGTAACGCCGGTGGGGCACTTTGCCATGTAATAGAGGTTGGCTTTGCCGGCAGGGAGATTTGTTCCCACCGTCAACACGTTTCCCTGTCCGTTCACATATGGAAATTGTGAGAACTGAATGGCCAGAACGGTATTGGTGAGTGCAAACTCTGCTCCTGATGGAGATGCGGCATCTGGAATATAGAGCGACGCGTAGGGTGGATTGTAAGGTGGTGGCGAGACGATGAAGTCTTGCGGCCAAATGAGCAAGTCATCCCAGTTGTAAGGAGTTGCAGAGTTCCCGTCCCGCAGGAAGTTTGACGTAACCCGGCCTTTGAGCTGCGTCTCTCCCTTGTGCGGGACCAGCGCAAGAGAATAATTGCTCTGAATCACGCCGCCCCCGCCCCCTGCGTAGTAGCCGGTGACGTTGTTACCTCTGCCGTTATCGGTGATCGTTGTCGAAACGTCGCCGTTTCCGAAGTTGAGGTTGATATTGTTGCCGCCCAAAACGATGCTTCCGCCAGAACTGCCAGCGAAGCCATTCACTCCACCAGCATTGATTTGCCCCACCATCCCCGGTCCCGCAAGGCTCGGCCCTTGCAGAGTATGACCAGAGCCCTCGATGCGCTCTCCATATCCTGTATTGGTGCCGACAATCTCAAAACCGCCTGTGCCAATCGTCCACCCACATGCGCAATCGCCGTTTGTGGCTCCTACCTGTAGAATCTGCGGACCCGAACTGGTTGAAAGTTGCCAGTTGGACAGAACATTTCCGCCACCGTTATAGCTGATCCAGGGGTAGGTATCGCCGAACATCCAGACGTGATCCCAGTGCTGGAAGTCGTTCCCGCTTGATTCGTAGCTTGAGTTGAGTTCGGATGTCGCCTGAACGACACCATAGGTGAGTCCCGTGAAATTCACGCCCTCTGCCTGCATCTGGTAGGGGCTGTTTCCGCCCTGGCTGAAGATCCCGCACTGCCGGGCTGTACTACCGAACAGACCTTGAAAAGTCACGTTTGTGATTTCGTTGTTGTTCACTCCAAAGTCATCTGCTGCTGCCCAGTTTGCCGGATTGCCATCGGTCATCGGTAGCGCGATGGCACAGTTGCCAATATGTTCTGTGACCCCAAGCCCGAGCAAAGAAACATACGTATGGGCGTTCGACACGGACGCTGAAGCAGTCGTCGCCAGGGTGACAACCTGCCATCCGCCACTGCCCGAAGGTGAAGAGTGCCAGCAAGGACTGACCGATGCGATAGTCGAAACAAGATTCGTGCCGCCCGGTCCGGCTCCATTGATCTGAATAGCCTGCCCAACGTCGCCGCAGCTAAAGTCCGCCGCGGTTGAACTGATTACGGCGCTTCCGTTGGTCGTGTTCGTGTCGTCGAACCATCTTCCGGGCCAGCGATGCGTGAACGATGTTGTGACCGACCCATCAATTTGAAAGGAGATATCTCTGATTGACCACGAGTGCCACCAAGGAAATACCGTAGTGAAGGTCGGGTCTGGGGCCTGAAAGATATCCTGCCCCGGCTTGCTGCGAATTACGACCGGCCATTTATTCGAGGTAATGTCTCCAATGCCGCCAGGCTGTCCGATAAGTGAAACTCCGTACCATGTAATCGTGCTGGTCAGATAGCAACCGCCGGGCGGCTTGGGAAAGTAAAGCGTGGCGGGTAAAGTGTTGCTCGTTGCATATGTCATGGCCGCCGTCTGGGCCGCTACGATTGCGTTGTGATCGTCCGTCGAACAATCGCCCTTCGCGCCGAACGACATCACATTGATTTGAGAGTTGACCGTGGCATTCACGGGGCCAGCGAAACTTTGTGGGGTGGTTGTAGCCAGGGACGCGCCTCCGAGCGCGGCGAGCGCGCCTGCCGCCGTGCTTGCTCCAGTCCCCCCAGCGCTTACGGGAACAGCGCTCACTCCGCTTACCGCCGTTCCGTTCCCGCTGTAGTAGGCGATCTGTCCGGTTGAACCGCTGCTTACCGTGCCGCTTCCGCTGCCCGAGCCGCATGCTGCGCCCGTATTGCTGATGTATCCTGACGAATCGATTTGCATGCAGTTATGGCCGCTAGTAGCCGAGAGTCCCGGAAACTTGATAGAAGTATTTCCGGTAAAACTCGCATAGAGGTTACTGCTGCTGCCGCCGTAGACGTTGAACGCTGATCCTGCGCCAGCTTCATAATTCACGCGAACCACGCCGGAGCCATTTGAGGCATTGATATAGGTATCGCCGCTATTTGTGCTTTGATAAGCTTTGAAGCTGTCCAAGCCGCCCGTGGCAGAGTTGAGCGCCCAATTATTGCTAGCGTCCTTCACCATGAACCACTGGCTGTTGCCGTTGTAATCCTTATAAGTGAATGACCCTTTCTGGCTTCCGGTTAGCCCAGGCCAAAGATAGTAATCCACCTCAGCGTCAGCATTGTTGCGAACTGTTAGAGTTCCAGCGGATTGCGCCGTTCCCCCTACCTGCAGCGTTCCGTTAAACTGCGCATTGCCGCTGTTGCTGACAGTCGCCACGGTGTTTGAGCTCGCGCCACCGGAGCCAAAGACGACGCCCCCGGTGCCCGCATTGTTTGATCCATTCAGTACTACTGCGCCCGTGCCCGCGGCGTTAATCACCGTCTGATTATTGGTGCTCGACTGGCCGCTGTTGAATTGACCGATTGAAAACCGATAGACACTGTTCAACTCATCCAGCACCTGGTAGAACTGCTCGCCTCCTGTGGCGTCGCTCAGCCCCATCGTCCACCGATAGCCGTAATCGGTCTGGTAGCGATCGAGCAGTCCTCGCTCGTTTCCGCTTCCGACGCCGAGGCGAAGATGGTTAGTCAGCGTTGCATCCTGTTGACTCCCGTACCAGTCCCCATTCAGCGAGTTGAAGCTGCGATGAAACGTGTCGAGAAAACTATTGCGCGTGCCATTGTCCGTCAGCTTGCCGGTGAACATCGTACCGCCGGTCATCCAATCGTTATAAGAACTTCCCGCATCGGCTACGACTTGATAGATCGAATTCTCGTTGCGCAGTCCGACAATGGTGTTGTTGTCTGCATTGGCACCCAGGTGGAACGCAGTAGCGCAATTCTCCACATCGCCGCCCGTGAAAGTATTGCCGTCGCCCTGCTGCAGGTTGATGCCGTAGGTGCCTGCGATCGGATTTCCGCCCGTTGTCGGGCAATCAATATGCAGCCGCACGAAAGTGCTGGCGTTCAGCCAGTCGGTCGCAGCGGAATTTGTAACCTGATGTCCAACTCCATTGATCGCCGTCTGGAATCCGCTGATATGGTTGTCGTAAAAAGTGCCGCCCGTGTAATTGCCCGTGCCGTCAAGAGTGATGCCCGCCTGATTCGCATTGCCCAGCAGATACAGGCTTTCAAGATCGATTTCCTGCGTACGATAGGCGGCGAGCGCCTGTGCAGCCGCGCTGGTTGAGGGTGTAGTGTTGATCACCACATTATCGAGATGAAAACCGTTTGTGTCCGCGGCGTATGTGTGGTCACCCACTTGAATTGCGGCGATCAAACCGGAATACAACAACACCGTACCGCCCTGGCTGCCGCTGGCGCTGCTTGCGCCCCGCAAAGCGCAGCCTCGCAGAGAGATATTGCGAGTGCCGGCTGTAATCACAATCTGATTCGCTGTCGCAATCGTGGCGCACGGTAGCATCACTGTTGTATTCGCAGTTGAAATCGTCACGTTCGACGCCATCGCAAGATTGCCGGTGAAGTTGCGGGCATCACAGGTGCCACCGAACGTGCTGTTGATCTTCGCTAAGCACGTCTGCAGTTTGGCGCCAAAGTCAGCGCCGGAGAACTGATCAACCTGGTAGGCAGCTCCTAGTTGCTGTGCGGTAAGCGGACCATTCACGGCTCCGCCGGACATGGGCACAGCCTGCGCAAGCGATGAGTCGACATAGTGTTTATCCGCGGCTTGCAAGGATTGTGTGGGATCGCCGGTGAGATACAACGGCCCGGTAAGTTGACCGCCTGTCGACGTCAGATTACCCTGAGCGACCGATTGAATTGCCTGGTCAACATATGCCTTGCTGACGGCCTGCACTGCCTGTGCCGCAGGCATCACCTGTGAACGCACCTGTGCAATGCTGGCCTGCGCAGCTGCCGGGATTACCCAATATTCGGTGCTGGTTGTGCCGTCGCTTAAGTGATAAATCGCTGTGTAGTAGAGACCAGCGGGCGAGGAACCCAGATTGGGCGCTAGATTTACACTCACAAATCCATCGACCCCGATATTCGTCGAGTTTTTTCCGGCAGCAACCGTTTGGCCGGATGCGGTGGTAAATGCTGGCCAGCTAAGTTGTAATGTTCCCGAACTCGGCGCGCCATTCGCCGTATACACGGTTCCCTGCACAGTCGTAGTGCTCATAGTCTGTGCTAGGGCCACAACGGCCATCGCCATCCAGGCCAGGCAGACGCTCAGAACTTTGGCGGGGCGAATGTAATGTTTTCGAAGGAGGCTCATGCGTGATTCTTCCTTTTTCCGATGCTGCAGCACGGGCCATGACCGCCAGCTTTTGCGCAGCAAAAAATGTCGCGACTGGGACCATGACCCGATTCGAGGTTATTGTTGATACAAACTATTGCTTGTTCATGGATCGACCTATACGCCGGTTGCGGTTTCGTCGTCCTCGTTATGTGTTTCTTTAGGCAAATCGCCTGTCCACTCGGGCGCATTCGCCAATTCCGATGCCATACTGCGAAACTTGCGAGCGCCGTCGTCTTCGCCGGCCTTCTCGTTATGTTCAGCAAGTTCATACAGGAACTTGATACTCTGTATCTGTCCATTCTTACTGCTTTTTGAGAGCGCCTTCGCGATCTCGAGGCTGTCCTTTTCCATGACCAGGTCGGCGGCTTCGCGCATGTGTGCAGCTCCGCTCCTGCTTTTAGGTTTCGACTCATTCGCCTCTTTTTCAACGATGGCGAGCTTCCGTTTTGATGCATTCATGTGTCCGACCAATCCCGGACATCCTTCCACTTGTGGGTTCCCCGGCTACAGAAGGCAGAAAACGAACTTTGATGATCGCTCTCTCCGCTGACACTTTGACGCAAATGTTCTCACCTCCGCATGCTCTTGAGGGAGACTGTATTCAATTGCGTCGACATTGAACTGGTTCAGCTTCTTCTCTGCGGCTGGTTCTCCGCGGAAGGAGTCCGAAAGAATTTGAGAACCGCTGCGGCTCTCTGTGTGCACGTTTGCGATGGATGCTTTTAGCTTAGCGAAGGCGCCGAAATTACCTGCAAACTCTGCCGAGCTTTTTTCACAATGGATTCAGGCACTTAGCAAAAGGAAAAGTTGAAGACTCTTGACAGTGAATCTTTTAAAACTTCAAGACGAAGATTCCGTCGCTTTTTCGGAGCACCTGCGGTCGGGAGCTCAATCGACTAACATTAGCGGGTGATGAAGACTGCCACTCGCAAGCCAACCCTTATCGTTCACGGAGGAGCATGGGCCATTCCCGACGATGCTGCCGCAGCGCACGAAGCGGGAGTGCGCAGTGCCCTCGAAGCCGGTTACGCGATACTTACGCGAGGGGGCAGCGCTCTCGATGCGGTTGAAGCTGCCGTAACCGTCCTCGAAGATGACCCGACCTTTGATGCGGGGCGGGGAAGTTTCCTAACGTCCGATGGCCGCGTGCAACTGGATGCCCTGCTCATGGATGGAGGCCGCATGAAAGCCGGAGGCGTGGCCTGTGTGGAGCGTCTGCGCAATCCGATTCAGGCCGCAAGGCTGGTTCTCGAGCAAAGTCCGCACGTGTACTTCGTCGGCGCCGGTGCCGAAGAATTTGCGCGATCGCATGGTATGCCGCTCATCGACAACACCGAACTGGTGCTCGATCGCGAGCGCGAGCGGCTCAAGATTGCCCAGGAGCGCCAGGCTGCGGGACTTGCCGATGCAACATTCTCTGGACTTGAAGATGACAAGGGGCCTGAGACTCGCGTCAAATTTCGGGAACGCTGGGCCGCGAACAGTGATCAGTGGTACGACTCGACCGAAGACCCCACGCAGCAATCGCACGACACCGTGGGAGCCGTTGCTCTCGACGCAGATGGAAACATCGCCGCCGCAACATCAACCGGTGGGACACTGAATAAAACTCCGGGTCGCGTCGGTGACTCCTCGCTCATTGGCTGCGGCTGTTACGCCGACAATCTCTCAGCCGCCGTTTCGCTAACCGGTTGGGGAGAGCCCATTATGAAGCTGGTGCTCGGCAAATGGGCCACCGATCGTGTCGCCGCCGGCAGCGCGCCCGAGTTGGCCGCTCGCGAGGCAATGTCGTATCTGCACAATCGTCTCGGAGGACACGGCGGCATTATCCTCCTAGGCCCCGACGGAAGATTTGGCATGGCGCATAACACTCCAGCAATGGCGTGGGGATTAGCGAGCCAGAATGGGCTGGAGACAGGGCTAAAGATTTAGAAAAGTTACTCAGACCTAAAAATTCGCGAACCTACTTCACCAGCTTCCACTTCAACCGCGTATAGGCCACGCGAAATCCTTTGCGCTCTGCGTTGCGCTGCGAGTTGGATCCAGCTTCCGCCACCATCATTGCCAGGTCGCATCCATGCTCGGCCGCGTAGCGCATGCGCACTTCAAGCAGAGCCGCCTGCAGCCCACGCCGGCGCATCTCGGGAGCCGTAGCCGCTCCACCGAACAGCGCTACACCATCGTGCACAATTAAAGCTCCGGCGGCTCCCGGTACCCCGTCTACCTCAGCTAGAAAGCACGGGCTCCCTTCACGCACCACAAGCATCACTCCGGCCTCACGCACAAAGTTCTCGAACTCGGGATGTTCATGCGTCCACCCCTTCGCATTGATGTCGCTCCAAAGCTGCGCTTCATCAAGTCCGACGACGCGCACACGGATGTTGTCGGCATGCTTTTCTGCCGGCAGTTCCACCGCGCGATAGAGCACGCTGCTGATTTCAAACGGACGGTAACCGCGTGCACACAACAGGTCGAGCGTCGTGGCCCCAGCGAAGGGACAAACCTCGTGCATGACCTCGGCGTCGCGAACGAGAAAGAATCTCTCAATCTCATCGAGAGCAGCAGATGTCAGTTCCTCAAACAGTCCCAGGCCAAAGGTTTGCGTCGTAGGCGCATCGACACCGTCGAAAACAACCGTTGCTCCTGCGCATTTCATCCACTCCGAGGTGCTCTGGGGAAAAAGTCTCTTCCGCGCCATTGCGAACTGCGCACAGGAAAAGGCCTCCGTGGCCTCGAGTCGCTTTGCCAATTCAAGATTCGCAAAAATCATAGCGCTCCCGATCCTACATGCCGGATGCTGTCGATTGCACTTCCATTTCACGTCATGGTGCTACGTTCGCTGCGCCGCGCTACTCTAGAGAAGCCCCCATGCGCCGACTTATCCTCGCTTCCGCTTCGCCTCGCCGCCGCGAATTGCTTGCCCAGGCCGGCTACACATTTGAGGTGCAGCCCGCACACGTTAACGAGGATCTGTACGCGGACGAAGACCCGATCGCTTACGTTGTCCGGCTAGCACGCGACAAAGCCCAAGCGATGTACAACGCGCTCAACGACCCTCAAGCCACAGTGCTCGGGGCTGACACCACAGTCACGCTCGATGGCCACATCCTGGCCAAGCCGGAAGACGCTGCCGACGCAGCGCGTATGCTTCGACTGCTCTCTGGCCGAACTCACCGCGTAATTACCGGCGTGGCGCTGGCAACAGCAGCGGGCACAGAAGTCGCCGCCGAAGTGACCGGAGTGCAGTTCCTCACGATAAGCGATGAAGAAATCGCAGCATACATCGCCACTGGCGAGCCCATGGATAAAGCTGGCGCTTATGGCATTCAGGGCCTCGCCGCCAAGTGGATTCCTCGCATTCAGGGTTGCTACTTCAACGTCGTAGGCCTGCCACTAGCGCTCGTCGCAACGATGCTTGAATCATCAGACTGACAACTGCGAACTACGACGTTACTCAGGGCCTTAGCACCAGGCGATCGCCCTTGTAGATCACCCCGCGTGCCTGCGCCGTGCTGTCAGCGATTCCCACGCCACGTCCGTCGCTCACGACCACGACATTGAACGTATGCTTCTCCGCCATGCCCGGATAGCTTCCTTCGCGTGCGGCAAACGCCAGTGTCTTTGCCGTATCATCCCAATGCAACTTGATGGTTGCATGTTGTCCGTTGGCGTAGTCGTACTTATCGTTCTCATCTTCGTAGAAGGTGAAATCCCCGTCTGCCCCCGGATAGACCCGAATCTCAATCGGGTCCGCGGGTTTCTCCGTTGACCATTCCATCGTCGGGCCCATCGGGACGATGGAGCCCGCGCGGACGTACAGCGGCAGTTTTGCCAGCGGCGCGTCAGCTTCGATGCGCTTTCCACCCTCAACCTTTGCGCCTGTCCAGAAGTCGTACCACGTCGCCTTAGGCAGGTACGTCGTGCGGCTCGTTGCGCCCTGCGTGGTCACAGGACTCACCAGGATTGCCGGTCCAAAGAGATATTCATCGCCCGTGTTCTGCGCCTCGACATCATTGCGCCAATCCATCACCAGTGGCCGCATCAGCGTGCCATGGTTGCTGGTCACCTGCCACGCCTCAGAGTAGATATAGGGCAGCAGGCGATAACGCAGATTGTCGTAGTCCACCAAGATCTTCTGCGCATCGGGCCCGTACGACCACAGCTCGTTCTCATCCGGATAGCGCGTCCCATGCACTCGGAAGATCGGCGAAAACGTCCCAAACTGGAACCAGCGCACAAACAGTTCGCGGAATTTCGGGTCATTCAAATTACCGCCGGAGATAAACCCGCCAATGTCTGTCGTCCAGTAAGGATTGCCGGAGATCGAATAATTCAACCCCGCCGGAATCTGCCGCGCGAACGTCACCCAATCGCTGAGCACATCGCCTGACCACGCAGTCACGCCGTAACGCTGGACTCCTGCATAGCCCGAACGCGACAGAATGAACACCCGCTTCTTGTCCGACGCAGCCTGCTGGCCTTCCGACACGCCGCCCGTGTGGAACAGCGGAAATATATTGGCATAACGGGCTCCTGACCCAATCGCCAGTTTGTGATCAAGAAGAATGTTCTCTTGCTTGCCTTCGGTCTCCGGCTCATCCGTGTCCAGCCACCAAGCGTCTACGCCTTTCTGATACAGCGCGGTGTTGATGTTCTCCCAATATTTCTTCCGCGCATCATTATTTGTTGCGTCATACAGCGCCTGCCCCAGCGGATGAAAACCGCCTGACAGAGTCTTCGCAACAAACCAGCCATTCTTGTCGAACTCATCATAGGTAGTGCTGCCCGGCCTGAAATAAGGCCACACCGAGACCATCAGATGAAAGTGCTCATCATGTAGTTTGTTGATCATCCCCTGCGGATCGGGGTATTTGGAATTCCATTTCATCTCGCCCATCGTGACCCACCAGAACCAGTCCTGCACGATGTTGTCCACGGGAATATGCAGCGCCCGATACTTCGCCGCCACGCCTTCGATCTCCGCCTGCGACTGATACTTGTTCTTGCACTGCCAGAAGCCGTAGGCCCAGCGCCCAAACAGCGGTACCTCGCCTGTCAGTTCGCGATAGTGTCCGATAATCTGGTCCGCGTCCGGCCCGTAGAAGAAGTAGTAGTCAACGCGATCCGCTACTTCGCCGCTCATGTAAAGCCAGTGGACAAATCGGTTATTCACCACGCTGCGCGATGGATTGTTCCAGAAGATGCCATATCCATTCGTTGAAACCAGCAGCGGTACCGCGATCTCCGTGTTTTCCTGCGACAGGTCGACAGTCTCGCCGCGATAGTTCCAAACGCCGGCCTGGTGCTGGCCGAGACCGTAAAACCCCTCATGCGATCCGTAAATCCCGAAGGCGACCTCTGCGTGATAGGTTTGCTCACCGTTGACCTCCGCCGGATGAAGCATCCGGTACGTGTCGGTCGTCAGTTGTTTGCCGTCGGCGCCCTGGTAGTGGATAGATCCGCTTTCACGCTCAATCGCAACTTTCAGTTTGCCGGTTGTCAACGTGATCGCCTTGTCATTCTCAGAAACGTCGAAATTCGCAGCTGGCCAATCGGTCTTGATCACCACATGATCCGATGAGGACGTAGTTTGTTTTGCATCGAGCGGCGCATAGGTCACGTGGAGCACGTCGGGTGCGTCCACTTCGAACTTGAGTACGCCGCCTTTCTGGTGAATTTCAAGGCCGTTAGCCTGTTTCTCAAAGCTGACCACAGGGTTTGGCGGATTCCACTGAGCCACGATTGCAACCGGCGCCAAAGCCGCACAAACCACGAGAAATGCTGCTGCCCATCCACGAACGGCCATCGAATACGTTTCCTTTTTATTGCGGAGTTCCAAACGCATCAAGTGTAACCCCCTGCACGTCTCCCCACTCACGACCAGCCCGAAGCACGATGCCTACAGTAGAAATAAAGCCATTTCAGCACCTTCGTGACTTTGAAATAGCCCTTATGGGTCAAAAGAATCAGAGATTGTCCGGTAGTATCTGCGGTACACTTCCACCATTCCACCAAGGGACCCGTTCATCTATGCGATCCAGAATCGCCCACCTGTTTGCGCTCTGCTGTGCAGCCTCATCTTTTCCAGCACTCATCCACGCCCAGTTTCAGGCGCCCACAAAAGAGGAATTGGAGATGACATCTGATTCCAAGGCGCCGGGTGCTGACGCCGTCTATCTCTATCGTGAAGAGAGGTCAGACGACAATCTCCACTACCACAGCTACTACGTGCGCCTCAAAGTGCTCACGGAGAAGGGCAAGGAACTAGCTACCGTTCGCACCCCTTACGAACGCCGTAGCTTTAAAGTGACAGACATCCAGGGTCGCACCATCCATCGCGATGGCACCGTGATTGCGCTCAATACCAAGCCATCCGATTTGACCGACGTCAAGACCAAGGACTATCAGGTCAATACCATGGTGTTCACCCTGCCCAGCGTTGAGGTCGGCAGCATTCTTGAATACCGACTCCAGATCCGCTATGACGACGACATGGTCTCGTCGCCAACATGGCAGGTCCAGCAACCGTATTATGTCCGCAAAGCGCATTACTTCTTCCAGCCATCCTCAAAGCTTGAGTACATCACCAACTCTCGCGGCGATCCGGCCAACAAGCTGATGTATGGGGTGATTGGCCCGAAAGATACAAAGATCGTGAGCGACACTACCGGTCGCTACACATACGACGTCAGCGATGTTCCCCCAATTCCCACGGACGACTGGATGCCGCCGCTCAATAGCATCCACTGGCGTGTCGAGTTTTACTACACCGGCTATACCAGCGGATCGGAGTTCTGGCAGAAGGAAGGGAAGCGCTGGGCTAAGGAAACCGATCACTTTGCCACCCCGAGCAAGGCCCTGAAGGACGCGGTCTCCAAAATCGTCGCCCCCACTGACACCGATGAGCAAAAAGCTCGCAAACTCTACGAAGAGGTGATGAAACTCGATAACACCGACTTCACGCGCGAAAAATCCAGCGCCGAACGCAAGGCCGAAAAACTAAAACAAATCAAAGACGCTGAGGATGTCTGGAACCAGAAGAGCGGTTCTTCCGACGACATTGCCCTGCTTTATGTAGCCCTCGCCCGCGCTGCCGGACTTCACGTCTATCCGATGCAGGTGGTCGACCGCAACCGTGCGCTCTTCGACCAGAATTATCTGTCGCTTTCTCAGTTGGATGATTACATTGCCGTCCTTTCGATCAACGGGAAGGACGTGTTGGTCGATCCGGGCGAAAAGATGTGCCCCTTCGGCGTGCTGCATTGGAAACATTCCTACGCATCCGGTCTCAGGCTGACAGATAATGGGCCATCCGGCGGTACAACCCCGGCGGTGGCTTATACCACGTCAAGCATAAGCCGGGTCGCAAACCTCCAAATCGACCCATCCGGAAATGTGAAAGGAGTTGCGCGTTTCATTCTTACCGGACAGGAAGCTTTGCACTGGCGCCAGCTTGCACTGAGGAATGACGAAGCCGAAGTCAAGAAGCAGTTCACCGAGAGCATTCATGCCGACTTACCGGACGGTGTTCAGGCTGACTTCGATCATTTTCTCGGTCTCGATCAGTACAACTCCAACCTCATGGCTTTCGTAACCGTCTCCGGTGCTCTCGGAACCGCGACTGGAAAACACTTCTTCCTCCCCGAACAGTTCTTCCAGGCGCACGCAAAACATCCCTTCGTTGCGCAGGATAAGAGAACCACACCCATCGACGTGCACTACCCGCGTATGGAAACGGATGAGGTTACCTACCATCTGCCGTCGGATTTTTCCGTAGAGATTCCGCCACCGCCCGGAGCAATCACCTGGCCTGAACACGCCGTACTTAAGGTCGTTGCCGCTGCCAAAGATAATGACGTCACCATCGGCCGTACTGCAGCATTCAACTTCACCATGCTGCCGTCGAATCAATACGGCGATCTTCACGATTTCTATCAAAAGGTTGCCACCGCCGATCAACAGCAGCTGGTGCTGACTCGTTCGCAGACCGCTGCTAAAGGAAATTGATCATGGAAATTCGGCTTCGGGCCTTTCCTAGTCTTCAGCCCCTCACGATCGCAGTTGTTTTGGCGGCCATCTCGACCCCGGGCTGGGCCGGCCTTTTCAACAAGAATCAGCCCGTGCCCGATTGGGCTCTTCAAGCCAACAAGACCCACACTCCCGACTATGCAAAGGACGCGTCATCCGTAGTCCTCTATGAAGAGTACGTGGAATCTGTCGATGGTAACGGCCGTGCAACAGAACGCCATCGCAAGGTGCTGCGCGTTCTTAAACCACAGGGACGGAAAAATTATTGCGACGTTGGTTACGACGTCGATGAAAAGATCAACTACTTCCGAGCATGGACCATTGCAGCCGACGAAAAGCAATACATGGCGCAGGACACCGATTTTGCCGAAGTGGGGGACACCAGCGTTCCGATTATGCTCTCCACGCATAAGCTTCGCGTCGCGGTTCCGCCGGCCATCGATATTGGCGCAACGGTAGTCTGTGAATCGGAAGAAATTCTGCAGCCCTACTTGCATGAAACCATCTGGGATATTCAGCAAAACACTCCGGTCGTCTTCCAGGCGCTTGAAGTCGATCTCCCTGCCGGGCGCCCGCACGCGCAATCCTGGCACAGCTTCAAATCGGTTGCCGCGGTGGAGGTTTCCCCGAATCATTGGCGCTGGGAATTGAAAGACATGCCCGCGCTCGATCTGCGCGACATCCCTTCGCGTCCGGAGTGGGAAGCGCTTGCGGCTCGGATGAGCGTGCAATGGGGCGACGCTGCGGTGGAGGGAACTGACAACGAGTGGAAGGCAATCGGACAGTGGGTCACGACGCTCGAAGCGGACCGCCCGGTGCCTTCGCCCGAGATCACGTCCTTTACGCAGACACTGATTGCGGGTGCCCCGGATTTCTACACCAAGCTTAGCCGCATTACCGATTCCATCCAGAAAAACATCCGTTACTTCATCGTCGAGCGCGGCATCGGCGGCCTGCAGGCTAATCACGCCGCCGACATCTTCCGCAATCGCTACGGTGACTGTAAAGACAAGACCACCCTGCTGATCGCCATGTTGCGCGTAGCCGGCATCAATGCGTATTACGTCCCGGTGGATGCGCGCCGTGGCATCGTCGATCCTGAAGACCCATCACTTTACGGCAATCACATGATCACCGCGATCGAGCTTCCAGCCGACGTGAACGACTCACGGCTGCTCGCGATTGTGAAAGCGCACGACGGCAAACGCTATCTGATCTTCGATCCGACCAACCAACACACGCCCGTGGGAAATCTGCCGTCGTACCTGCAGGGAAGCTATGGCACACTCGCTGCGGGTCCGGCTAGCCAGATCATTGCCCTTCCTGTGCTGCCACCCGATGCCAACGGCAATGTCCGCAAGGGCGCATTCACGCTGGCTTCCGACGGAACGCTTAGCGGCCAGGTGGACACAACTCACTTTGGTCCTGAAGGAGCTGAACTGCGTCACGATCTTAAGGATTCCGACGAAAAGGAACGTCGCGAGTCACTGGAGACGGCCATCTCCCACGATGTGCCCGGCGTAGTCCTCAACTCCTTTCAATTCGTTCAGCCGTCTGAACTCGACAAACCGCTCGAGGTGCACTACAAGTTGACAGCCTCGCAATATGCGCATCAGGCCGGAACCTTGCTGCTCGTGCGGCCGCGCGTTGTGGGCTCGCACGCCATGGCGTTTAATGACAAGCCGCGCACTGTTCCCATCGACCTCAGCGCGACAGGTCACTGGCATGACAGCTTCGACATCACGCTGCCATCGGGCTACGTTGTCGATGAGACGCCGGACCCGGTTAATCTCGATCTTGATTTCGCCAGCTACCACTCCACCATCACTACTAAAGGGGACCAGCTTCACTATGAGCGCGAATTTGTCGTTCGCCAGGTGGAACTCCCTGCCGCCCGCGCCGGAGACTTCCGCAAACTCGAAAGCGCCATCCTGATGGATGAGAAGGGAACAGCGGTCCTCAAAAAGCAGTGATCAAGTTTCTCCATGGGGGGATGCAGGCCGCGCGGTATTATGCGTGCGGCCTACTTTTTGGCGCTTAACCTTTGTCAATGGTCCTGCAAACGCTTGCCAGGGAATTGAACCAGCGCGCCATACGCCGCTCCGTTGTCCTACTCTAAAGACATGACCGATCGGGAACTGCTGGCGCAGATCGCACGTTCCGCTGGCGGCAAAGCCGGATACAAGCAGCTTGTCCGCGAACTCGGCCTCGGCGGAGGCCGCGAGCGCCGTCTTCTCCTCGAACAGCTAGCCCGCATGACGGCACGCGGCGATCTCGTCAAGACAGACCGCGAGCATTGGAGCATTCCCAGAAAGACCACCGGCGGTACCCGCGATAACCTCATCGCCGGACGCCTCGACCTGCATCGAGACGGCTACGGATTCGTGCGCCCGAATGCCCGCCAGGGAGTCGCGAAAGAAGACGACGTGTTCATCCCACCCGACGAGATCAACGGCGCCATGCAAGGCGATCAGGTACTCGTTGAACTCGCTCCACCCCGTAATGATGGCCGCCGTCTCGGCCGCATCGCCCGCATTCTCGAGCGCCGCAACCCCACCGTCGTCGGCGTATTTCACTACGCTCGCTCCGAACGCGAAATGGGAAATAAAGTCATCCCCTTCGACGAGCGCATGACGCAGCACATCGTCATCCCCTACGGCCAGGAGATGCCGGAGACTGAGCAACCGGCCACGCCGCATCGCGTTCTCGGCAGCGAAGCAGCCGCAGCATCTCCCCACCCAGACGACCTTGAAGGCCTCGTAGTCGACGTCGAAATCACGAGCTGGCCCACGCCTACACGTCCGCCCATTGGTCGCATCATTGAAATCCTCGGTGATCCCGACGACTTCGGCGTCGACGTTGAGATGATGATCCGCAAGCATCAGCTTCCTCGCGTTTTTCCGGACAAAGTATTGGCCGAGGCCCGTGCCGTCGCATTTCTCGATGATGTCGAAGTCAATCGCCGCCGCGATTTCCGCGAACTCCCCATCGTCACCATCGACGGCGAAACTGCGAAAGATTTTGACGATGCAATCCTCGTCACCGAGCGCCCCGATGGCGGATACGAACTTCAGGTCCACATCGCCGACGTCGCCGAGTACGTAGGCTCGGGCACAGACCTTGACCTTGAAGCGCGCCTGCGCGGCAACAGCGTCTATTTCCCTGATCGCGCCATCCCCATGCTTCCGCAGGAACTATCAACCGATATCTGCAGCCTTCGCCCCCATGAAGACCGTCTCGTTCTGAGCTGCATCATGCAACTCAGTTCAGCCGGTCGCATAGAGAGTTTCGAAATCGTCGAAGGCGTCATCCGTTCCGCCGAGCGCATGACCTACACCGCCGTGCACGCGATCCTTGAAGGCGACGCGGAAACCCGCGTCCGCTATGCCCCCCTGGTCGCAGACTTCGAGCGCATGCGCCACCTCGCCGGATTGATGAATAGACGCCGCGAAGAGCGCGGCTCCATTGACTTCGATCTTCCCGAGCCTGTCATCGAATTCGACGAGCAGGGCCAGATGCGCGGAGTCACCAAGTCAGAGCGCACCTGGGCCAACCGTCTCATCGAAGAATTCATGCTCGCAGCTAACGAGTGCGTCGCTACCTGGATTGAAGATCTGGGCGTGCCTTCGCTCTATCGTATCCACGAAAAGCCTGAGCCGCGTCGTGTCGTGCAATTCGAAGAACTCGCCTCCAGCTTCGGCTATACCCTTGGCCTGGGTGCGCTGCCCGTCAAACGCATTCAAACCCGCGGTGATCGTCGCGATGCGCAGCGCACCGGCCGCAGTGTCCGCACGCATGAAGTGCCGGAAGACATTGCTGTCACACCAAAGATGTATCAGAAACTCACTAAGCGCATCGAAGGCAAACCTGAGGAGCGCATTCTCAGCTACCTGATGCTCCGTTCTCTCAGCCAGGCGCGCTACTCCGAGATCAACGAAGGCCACTTCGCCCTGGCTGCACCCACCTACACGCATTTCACTTCGCCCATCCGCCGCTATCCCGACCTCATCGTGCACCGCATTACAAAGTCGTTGTTGCGCGATGGAGTTGTCGGCAAAGCGGAAGTCGCGGAAGGCCGTCACAGTTCGCCATGGACCCATCCCCACGAGGCGCTCAAGGGCATCGTCATCCATCACGCCAAAAAACTGAAGCCGGGGGAAGGCTTCAGCGGGGAACCACCCATTCCCGAGGTCGAACTGGCACAGATCGCAGAAGAGACCAGCCAAACAGAGCGCCGCGCTGCTGAGGCCGAACGAGAACTGGTGGAATGGAAGAAAGTTCGTTTCATGCAGGATCGCGTCGGTGAGGAATTTGCAGCGCTGGTCCTCAATCCCACCAAGTACGGTCTGTTCGTCGAGCTGACCGACCTGTTTGTCGAAGGCCTGGTGCCCATCGACACCCTGCGCGACGACCGTTACACATTCCGCGAGAACACCCACGAAATCGTTGGCGACCGCTGGGGCCGAACCTTCCGCGCAGGCGACCGCGTGCAGGTAATCCTCGATCGCATCCTTGCACAGGAACGCCGGCTGCAATTTTCAATTGTGGAAGAAGGCATCACGCTCACCGGCAAAAAGCAACCGAAGGCCTCGCCCAGTTCTAAGAAAAATCGGCGCAAGGACAGCTCAAATTCGGGATCGAAAAAGAAGAACCGCCATGTCAGGAAATCAAAGCGCCGCTAGACTGCGATCCCCGAGGCCTAGCCCTTCATCGCGAGCTTTTCGGCAATGGACCCGAGGAGCGGGATCCTGAACCGCCTGCCATTCATAGCCTGGATAACGCAAACCAGCCAGAGAATGAGCCAGAGCAGCAAAATGATCCTCAGCGTATAGGCGAGAGCGGCTGTCCCCAGAAACAGGGTTAGAAGCGCGATGGCTCCAAGAATGATGTCGACCACAAATGCCGTGATACACAACAACACCGACTGCCACGCGTGAAAGCGAACGTAGCTGCTTTCCTTATACGGCGGAAGAAGAAGAAAGACGATGCCCGGGATAAACGTGAAGTAAGAAATCGCGCCAGCCGCGTTGTCTGAAATTCCGGTTCGAGTCGCTACGGTCATAACAATCCTCTCCTGCCCCGAATGATCGATTCCACGATTGATTCCGGAATCGCCTCCAGGATTTTTCAGACTTCCACATTGCGGCTCGGCTCGGGGCAAACCCAATCCGTAACCCACAACATAGGCTTGGTCATGCAACAGGATTTACTTAAAGAAAGCGCCTGAGCACAGGGAAAGTCAAGCGGAATCACGGCATTGGCCGCTCCCCGGTACTGTGGGGATCACTTAGAACAGTTGCTGCTGCACCGGCTGCTCGGTCAACAAATCCGGATCGTCATTGCGCACGTTGCCTACCCGCTGGTCCACGGCCCAAATCCGCATCTTTTCGGCCGGATATGGTCGTAGTAAGTCAACCGGGGGTCGTGTCGGGTCGCCGGGATCCATCCATCGCGCATAGTCGTGCGGCGCCAGGATCACCGGCATGCGATCATGCACTTTCTCGGCCAACTCGTTGGGATCGGTTGTCAAAATCGTGAAACTCTCCAGCGGCTCGCCTTCCTTCGGTTTCCAACGCTCCCATAGACCCGCAAAAGAGTATGGCTCCCCACTCTGCATCCCAAAAGCAAATGGCTGCTTAGTCTTCCCTCCAGCATGCTGCCACTCGTAAAACGCATCCGCCGGAATCAGGCAGCGCCGCGATTTCAGTGCTTCCCGGTAAACGGGTTTTGCGGCTACCTCTTCGGCGCGCGCATTGATGGTCGTGTATCCGATTTTGGCGTCCTTCGCCCAGAACGGAACCAGCCCCCAGCGCATCAGCGCAAACTCTGGCTTGCCTGTATCTGCGTTCAAGCGCACCGCCGGTTGGGTGCTCTGCGGAGCAGCGTTATATGTCGGCGCGAACCAAGGCATGTCCTCGATGTCCACGCCGAACCAGTCGGCAAGAACTTCCTGCGTAGATCGACGCGCAAACCGGCCGCACATGCCCTCAGAATAGCTGGCCGCCCGCCAGTTCCACCAAGCGCCTGCCGGTTGACCTCAAAAGCGCCGTGCACCATCCAATACAATGAAATCAGGAGCTGGAACGATGGCGCATATGGTTTTTTGTGTTCGCAACAAGCAGGAGATGGAGGGTCTCGATGAGCCGCCCTTCGATTCGGAGTTTGGTCAGAAGATTTATAAGAACGTCTCGAAAGCCGCATGGGCCGAATGGGTCGACCGGCAGAAGATGTTGCTGAACGAGTACCGCCTTCAGCCCTGGACCCCCCAGGCGCAGAGTTTCCTGGTCGAACAGATGGAGCAGTTCTTCTTTGGCGAGGGCTCCGCGCTCCCGTCGGAGTTCGTGCCACCATCTCACTAAAAGGCGGCGTGGCGTGCGGCTCTCATCGATTTGCAATTACCTGCCGGTTCGAGTAGTAAAGACGGCGTTAGTCCGCAGAAGTCCGAAGCCTCCTCGCGCTGGTGTAAACTGAATCAGAACCCCATGGGCCGGCTCATACGAGCCGGCCCGACTGTGTCGGGACGTGGCTCAGCCTGGTAGAGCACTCGCTTGGGGTGCGAGGGGTCGGCAGTTCGAATCTGCCCGTCCCGACCATTTTGTCTTACCTAAGATTTCAACCGGCCTAGGTCCCAGTGGACGACCCACGAAGTACTCCACTCTTGGAACCTGCCCTAAAAAAGAGCGGCCGCGAGGTCGCTCTTTTGTGCGTCTTTTGAGCGCGAAGAGAGGCTCAGATGCTCTCAACCTTCTTGTTCCTGAGAGATTGCCCTACGTGAATGGGTGGGTAATCGCAATCTGCAAGAACCCACTCCCTGTTCTTTCCGTCCGTCAGATCTGAGTCGAACAAGATAACTGTCTTGCAATGCCCGCAGCGGAACCCCAGGGATCCTTTGACCCAGTTGGTTTTTTTGAACCAGCCAAGATCGGCTGGTCCCACCTTAAGGGCGCTCTGGCAACTTCCGCATTTCACCTTCTGTGTCCATTCGGTTCCAACTGAAATGATTTCCATTCGTATCTCCTCTTGCGATCGCGGGTTGTCGCTTTGCTGGGCCCTGGGTCGGTAAGGCCCGGTGAGAAGTCGCTACACAGGCAGTAAGGTAAGTCATCAGACACTTCTCTGGCCGGGTGCTAGGGATTTTAATCGACAACGCCGCATCGCAAGCAAGCATCTTCCGCATTGCCACGATCTTTTTTTAGTCTCAACGAAAGGGAAGCGCAGCACATTCCGTTCTGCCGCTGTTAATAATGGCACGTGCAGAAATGCGAGGTCACGTGTACGTTTCTTCTTGGTGGATTTTGGTAGTTGCTTTAAATCGGAAAGCTAGGCGTCAAACAGTGAGCCGGAAGCATTCTCCAATGCGGGGGGGCGTGCGGCTCTACGGCGTAGCGGCTGCACCGGGGGTATGGTCGCGGTCGCCGGAGAACCTAGTATGCCGGCAATCTCGCGCAACTCGGCACGGGCTCGACCGATAACCTCCGCAAGCTTGTCGTGCTTCTTCGTAACAGCCGATGCAGGCGCCTGTACCTGCGCAGCAGGAACTGCGGTTGCAGCCTGCGGCTCGGATCCAGACCGGCGCGCTTGCCCCAGCGCTTGGCGCGCACCCGAGAGCGTATAGCCTTCGCCATACACAAGTCTCTTGATCTCGACTGCGATCTCTACATCGCGCTTGCGATAGAGCCGTTGCCCCGTGCCGCTCTTGTTTGGCTTTAGCTGAGGAAACTGCGACTCCCAGAACCGCAGCACATAAGGCTCGATCTTGCAAATACGCGCCACGTCTCCAATTTTGAAATAGAGACGGTCTGGTATTGTCGGGGTCTCGACGGCGCGCTTCGGGGATGGATGCGATGCCATAGCTAATACTTAAGGCCCGCGCAATTACTGCGGGATCACTGCTCTCGCAATTCCTGAGTCAATGTGTCACGAAGCCATTCCACTCAAGTCGACGCGACCATCAGGGAGCGGCGACCTTCCGCAGTCAAAGAAAAGTGACGGCAACTCAGGAACTGCCGTTAGACGCAGTATAGGCCACCACTTGCACCTGAAGTGAAGCAAAATCCACGCCGCCGTCGCTTTCTCGCCACGAATCTTGTTGAAAATCAGGCTAAAACTGCATGATTCAGCCTTACTTCGCCCGCTCCACCGCTGCTCGCGCAATCGATCCCTGCGGTGCCGCGCGCAAATACTGCACTGGCCAGCTCGCGGTTTCGCCCAGTTTTGCAGCTGCATGCAGAGGCCAGTAAGGATCGCGCAGCATCTCCCGCGCCAGCAGAACGATGTCCGCTTCGCCATTGGCCACGATGTCGTTCGCCTGCTTTGCTTCCGTAATCATCCCCACCGCAGCCGTCGGCATTCCCGTTTCTTTGCGAATCCGTGCTGCAAACGGGACCTGGTATCCCGGCCCCAGAGGAATCTTCACGTGCGGCACCTGTCCGCCCGACGATACATCCACTAAGTCGACGCCATGCTCGCGCAGTTTCGCCGCCAGCAAAACCGACTCATCGGCAGTCCAACCGCCCTCGGCCCAGTCCGTCGCCGAGATGCGGACAAACAGTGGCAAGTGATCGGGCCACGCCGCTCGAACCGCGTCTGTCACCTCCAGCAGGAGCCGGATGCGGTTGTCGAAACTGCCGCCGTATTGATCGACCCGCTGGTTAGCCAGCGGCGACAGAAACTCGTGCAGGAGGTATCCGTGCGCAGCGTGAATCTCCACGACGTCGAACCCGGCTTTGTCGGCGCGCTTTGCCGCATCCGCAAACGCACTCACTACGCCCGCAATCTCCGCCTCATCCAGCGCTTTGGGCACCGCATAGCTCGGCGAGAAAGCAATCGCGCTCGGCCCCTCCGGCTCCCATCGTCCTTCTTCCGAGGTCAGCAGCCGCTCTCCGCCAAACGGCGCCGTCATGCTTCCCTTGCGTCCCGCATGAGCAAGCTGCATCCCTGCCCGCGCGCCTTGCGCATGAATGAACCGAACGATCTGCGCAAGCTTTGCGATGTGCTCATCCTTCCAGATGCCCAGGTCGTTAATCGAGATTAGGCCCTCCGGCATCACCGCCGAGGCCTCCGTCATCACCAGCCCCGCACCACCCTGCGCGCGAGCGCCAAGATGAACCAGGTGCCAGTCATTCGCGAACCCGTCCTCCGAAGAGTACTCACACATCGGCGAAACGCCAATGCGATTAGGAAACACCACAGACTGCAATTGAAAAGGCGAGAAAAGAGGATGGCTCATAAGGTATTTAGTATTCCGTTCATTTATAGATGATTCTGCGCCCAACTTCGACGCATAGGTTTCACTCTTCATCAAAGTGTTACTGACGAGTTGCCCACCACTCGGGACCTTCATTCGTTCTGATGGGCTGAACTACTGAATTAACCAGCCACATGAGATTGCCACCATGTGGGCTTCTTCACAAAAAGGGTGACTTGACCGGGAACAGGCGTGAGTTTTCGACTGATCTTGGTGGGGCACCAAATGCCGCCAGCGGAATCCGGCTTACCGATCACGCCCATCGACTCAATCTCTTGAAGCGTTGCCTCCACTCCACTCCCGCAACCCTCCTTGTGGTTGTTTGGGACGGCATCAAGCTCGATCTTATTCCCGGATCGACAAGAGAACGGCACATCTGCGGTACCGGTTTTATCGGTCACCGCGTACATAATCGGGGAGTGTGAAATTTCATCGCACATATAGGAGACATCGACTCCGGCTTGAGGCTTACCATCAAGCGCATCGAGGACCAAGACTCGCACGGTCGGTGAATTGGTTTGGTGCTCCGATAACGATTGCGCCGCTACTATTTCGGCCGCAACAGAGAACACAATCAGGGCAAGCTTGCTCGTTGCCCTACTTCTTGTGATCTTCATGCCGGTGATTGTAGTGGTTCGCCCTGCTTGGCGATTGGTTCAAGTGTGACACTTCTCTGACTGAGACAGCCCCGCAAAAGAGTGATCCGGGGCGAATTACCGCCAACTCGTCAGTAACAAACCAATAGATGGCCCTACATGGGCCGACGCGGCGTGTCCGCTTTCGGGGCTCTCTGCTATGGCCGATACCCCGACCCCCGCAGCACCTTCCCCGGCAGCGCCCCGGTCATCTTGCCCTGCGCGATCACCGGCACCCCATTCACCAGCACATATTCCATTCCCACCGAGAGCTGATTGGGCTCCTCGAACGTTGCCTTGTCCGTAATCTTCTCCGGATCGAAGACCACCACATCGCCCCACATCCCCTGCTTCAGCACCCCGCGATCCGTCAGCCGCATCCTCTGCGCCGGCAACGCCGAAAACTTGCGAATCGCATCCGCCAGCGTCAGTTCCTTCTCTTCGCGCACATACTTGCGCAGAACCCGCGGAAACGTCCCATAAGCCCGCGGATGCGGATGCTCACCGCCCAGAATCCCTTCGGGCGCTGTCCCCTGCGAGTCGTTGTCAAACGACACCCACGGCTGTTTCAGCGCCAGCTTCACATCCGGCTCATCCATGCCGAACACCGCAACCTCGGTGAACCCCTTGTCCTTGATCAACAGATCGCACAGAGCATCAATCGCATCCTCATGCCATAGCGCAGCCACATCTGAAAGCCGCTTCCCCTGCAGCGGAACCAACTCCGGATTCTGCACCACCGCAATCAGAATGGCCTCCGGCCCGGGAACCTCCTGCCACTCGTTATCCCAGTCCTCACCTGCTGAATCCTTGCCGTTGCTGGTCATATCTTTGCGAATTCGCGCCCGCATCGCCGGATCTTTTAAGCGCTCCACCAGCTTCACATCGCCGCCATCATGCGCCCACGGCGGAACAAATGCAGAGAACGTGTTGAACCAAGCTGTATACGCATAGGTATTCGCACTCACATCCACGCCTGCAGCCCGCGCCGCATTGATGCGATCGATTATCTGCGGCATCTTTCCCCAGTTCGCTTTTCCGGCGGCTTTCAAATGCCAGATCTCTACCGGAATCTGCGCCTCACGTCCAATCCGCGTTGCTTCATCAATCGACTCCAGCACCGCATCGCCCTCACTGCGCATGTGCGTCGCATAGATGCCGCCATACTTCGACGCCTCGCGCGCCAGCGCAATCAACTCCTCTGTCTTCGCATAAGGAGCAGGCGTGTACTGCAGCGCCGTTGACAAGCCCATCGCCCCATCACGCATCGCCTGGTCGACGAGCTTTTTCATCTGCTCCAGTTGCTCTTGCGTCGGCTGCACATCCGCATCCCCCAGCACCATCCTCCGCACTGAAGTCGCACCCACATACGTCGCGAGGTTAATCCCCATGCCCTGTTTCTCAAGCCGAGCAAAATACTCACGCAGAGTGTGCCAGTCCGGCGTGATGTGCAGATGCGCGTAGCCCGAGTGATCCGCCGTCAGCATCGCATCGTTCAACGGAGCCACCGAGCCGCCCTCGCCCGTGATCTCCGTCGTGATTCCCTGGTAGATCTTCGACGGCAGCCGCGGATCAACAAGGATCGTCAACTCCGATTGCCCCAGCATGTCGATGAATCCGGGCGCAACCACCTTTCCCTGCGCGTCAATCTTCTGTTTCGCCGCCGCGCCGCTCAAGTCGCCGATCGCCGCAATCCGCCCGTCGCGAATCCCCACATCCCCTGAGTACCAGGGTGAACCCGTCCCATCGATTATCTGACCGTGCAGGATTACTACGTCGAAAGGTCCCTGCTTTTCCTGCTCTTGAGCGCCAAGCGCAATTGAGCCCAACATTCCCACAGCACAAAACAGCGCAAAATTTCTGGCCATCGATAGCATCAGGTTCCTCTTATGGTTCGAGTTTTTTAGGTAAATCACCGCGATTCATCGGGTTTGCTCTCATGCGTGTTGTCACTGCTGGCTACCATATGACGTCCGTACTCTTGGCATTCGTGCAGAATCGCCCAATCGTCTTACAATAACGGGAACAACCATGCTTGGTAAGTCCGGGCAAGGACTACCATAAGACAGTGAGGATGCAGTGCCCCTGCGAGCACGGGCCGCGTCCGCGAAATTTTACTCGGGTCCCTTAGTGGCCCATGCCTTGGCACCCTCAGTCCCGTTAGGACAGAAAAGGAAATTGCATTGAGCGCTATGTGGAAACCCACCCAACAAGGCCAATCCCCCTCTCCGACACCGACCCCCGAGCAGCCTTCTGCTCGTCCGGTGCCGGTGCAGCAGCCCACCATTGATACACCGCGCGCGGCCACATCTTCTGTCGGCGAGCAAGCCAGCATCAGCAAAGGCCTCTCCATCAAGGGCGAGATTACCGGCACTGAATCGCTCTTCATCGACGGCAAGGTCGAGGGCAGCATCAGCATTCCCGGCAATCGCGTCACTGTGGGCAAAAACGGCAATGTCACGGCCAGCATCAGCGCCCGCGAGATCGTCGTCCTTGGCAAACTCAAGGGCAACGTGAACGCCACTGACCGCGTCGACATCCGTGCCGAAGGCGCCCTGACCGGCGACGTGGCGGCAGCCCGCATCAGCATTGAGGATGGCGCGTTCTTCAAGGGCGGCATCGACATCCGCAAGCCCGATTCGAAGCCAACCGCCGTCCAGTCCGAACCCGCTAAGGTTGCGGCACACTCGTAAGTCTCCGTAGCTCTCCTTGGGACCGCGCGGACCCCTGCCCAGGCAGGGGTCCCGGTGCCTTATGTCTCCTCACGTTCAATCCGGAGCGTGGCGGAGATCTGGGGGCCCGATCTCCATCTGGAAAGCATCAAGCCAGGCGCAACCGCTTCATCATCACCTTGGGCAACGCAGACCCCGTCCTGGTCAGCACCCATAACGTGATCCCGCCCCAGAGCAAGCCACCCGCAAGCAGGACTGCCAAGTCGATCAAGCGCTGGTGACCAGTGATGTTCATTCTCGGAAACAGTTCGCCGGCCATCCACGAAAACACAATCCAGGTAATGGCACCGCCCGTCAGCGCCGCAGCCACGCAGCGCGCCATTTCGCGATAGTCGAGGCTCGCGAGCGAGACCATCTTCCGCTGATGCAGAAGAAAACCGATAGTCAGCGTCTGCAGTCCAATCCCCAGGTCTGAAGCAAATGCCAGTCCCATCGCTCCGTAACCGCGGAAAAAACCTGCATAAATCGGCAGTGAGATCAGCGTAATGATGGTTCCAGCCACCATCGGCGCAAATGTATTGCCCGCGGCATAAAACGCGCGCGAGTAAATGGACTGCGCAGACCACAAAAACAGCGAGATAGAAAACACCGCAAAGTACGCCGCGCATTCACGCGCATCCGCCGTGGAAAATCGCCCGCCCACAAACAGCAAATCAATCGCCGGTTTTCCGAGCGCGATCATCCCTGACGCTGCGAGCAATCCCATACAAGTTACGCGAGACACCGAATCCGCCACCGCGCTGGCAAATTCAAATCGCTGCTTCTTTGCCCACAAACTCGCGAAAAAGGGCATCGAAGCTGCCCCCGCAGCCTGCGCCAGCATCGACATCGGTGCAGTGAACAACCGCTTCGCATACGTCATCAGCGAAATCGCCCCGCTTGTATTGGAGGCAAAATGCGCGATGATCCAGTTGTCCGCCGTCACCAGCGATACTCCGATGATCAACGGCAGGGAAAGCCGCACCCATTCGTGCAATCCCTCGTCATGCCAGTCGAGTATCGGTCTGTAGCGGACCCCCGCTCGCCGTGCAAAAACCGCATTCAGCAGAAACGGCCCCAGTAGCGCACCAGCCACTGTTCCGAGGGCAAGCGAGGAGATACCCAGTCGTTTCACCAGCAGGATGCCTCCGACGATTGTGCCCAGGTTGTAGATAAGAGGTGTAATCGCTTGAATGGTGAATCGTTTCCGCACCAGCAGCACCGCGCCAAAAACTCCACCCGCAAAAAAGAACAGCTGCGCCGGAAGTAGAATCCGCGTAAGGCTGACGCACAAGGCGGCTT
The DNA here is from genome assembly GCF_039994875.1 of Telmatobacter sp. DSM 110680. GTDB lineage: Bacteria > Acidobacteriota > Terriglobia > Terriglobales > Acidobacteriaceae > Telmatobacter. Next base: position 1,490,691 of record NZ_CP121196.1, read on the forward strand.
TCTTTTCATCGAATCCACTGAACCACCAATGCACATACCAAGGCGCCAAAATCTCAGCCAGCACCAGCGCTCCGCCCAGCACCAGGAACATTGTTGTCAAAATCACGGATAGCGACCGCGTGCCCTCTTCTTCCCGGCCCGAATCCCTGTAACGCGTGAGAATGGTGACAAAGGTGATCGAAGCGGCCCCGCCTACCAGGAAGTACGAGATCATGTCCGGCAGTTGAAATGCCGCCAGGAACGCATCCGCCTCCATGCCGCGTCCGAACACCCAGGCGATGTACATGTTCCGCACCAGCCCGAACACGCTCGACAGAAACGTCGACGCCATCAGCACCACCGTGGCGGTAAATGCCGTATGAGCATGCGAGGGCCGCAGAACGCGCATGACCCGCGACATCCTAGTTGGTTTGTCGGCCGGACGCGATTGAGTTGGCTGGGATTCTTCCACTGCAGTCGATTCTACCGGGGTGAAGATTGCAGTGCGGCGCAATGCAATGAGGAGTAAACATGCGGTGCCAACGGCGTCACCTCATGGCCGCGACTCACAATCATCACTGAGCGCGCGTTTAGCCATTTGCCCCGCGTATCCTTTCCGTAGGGGGTTCTCGATGCGGCGCATCGCTGGTCTCGTATTCATCCTTCTCCTCGGCTACACCGCTCTCGCGCAGTCCATCCATGGCCGCGACGGCACCTCCCTCCCTGCACCACCCGCAGTCGAACCGAACCCGGTCATCGACAACTATTTCGGTACCAAAATCACCGACAATTATCGTTGGCTTGAAGATGCGAAGAGCACAGAGACCCGTTCCTTCATCGACGAACAGAACGCCTATACCACGCGCTACCTCAAACAGAACCACCTCCGCAACCAGGTGCAGGACGATCTCGATCCGCTGGAACACACCTCCCGCTGGTCGATCCCCATCCAGCGCGCAGGCAACTATTACTTCATGAAGCGTCTTGCCGGCGAAGAACAGGCTTCCATCTACATGCGTCACGGCTGGACAGGCGCATCCAACGCCCAGCACGGAGCCATCTCACCACCTAAAGACGAACGCCTCGTCGATCCCGCCGCCTTCAGTCGCGATCCCAACACCTCTGTCCGTCTCGCCGATGTCTCGCGCGATGGCATGTTTCTCGCCTACCAGGTTCGCCAGGGTGGTGCCGACGAGGCAACCGTCCGCATCTACGGCCTCGCGAAAAAGAAGCCATTGGAAGATGAACTCCCGGCCGGAATTTACTACTCCATCGTCTTCACACCGGACGGCAAAGGCATCTACTACGCGCGCAACGATCGCAAAGGAACTCTTCTCTACTTACACATCATTGGCATGCGCACTGCCGCCGACAAGCTCATCTTCGGTCGCGAATTTCATGGTGAACTTCTCGGCCCCATCGACCTCTTTCGAGCTGAAATCACCGACGACGCCCATTACCTCGTCATCAGCATCGAGCGTGGCGTTCCTGCCAAGCGTGTCGACATCTGCTTCCGCGATCTGACAAAGCCCGGTTCACCGTTCGAAGTTCTCGTGTGGGGCCTCGACTCGCGGTTCGCAACCATCTATGCGAGGGGCGCCTGGTACATTCGCACCGACTACAACTCTCCCAACGGCCGCATCCTCCGCGCCGACCCGGGCATCATGCCCGAAGCGTGGAAATCCATCGTGCCCGAAGGCAAGGATGTCATCGAGACGTTCTCCATCGTCGGCAGCAAGATTTACGTCAAGCGCCTCCGCGACGTGAAGTCTGAAACCAGTGTCTATACCCTCGATGGCAAGTCTGCAGGCGCCATCGACTACGAAGGAATTGGCTCAGCCTCTGGCGTCTCCGGCCGACCTTCCGATCGCTACGGTTTCTTCAGCTTCGAGTCCTACATTCAGCCGCCCACCATCTATCGCATCGACACAACCACCGGCAAGCGCGAACTTTTCGCCGAACCCAAAACCCCCTTCGACACCGCGCAGTATGAGCTCAAGCAGGTCTTCTTCAAATCAAACGACGGCACCCAAATTCCTATGTTCATCGCCGGCAAGAAGGGCCTCCCGCAGGATGGATCAGCCCGTCTGCTCATGACCGGCTACGGCGGCTTCAACCTCAGCGAGACGCCAACTTGGAATCCTGCGTGGGCCTGGTGGATTCAGCAGGGCGGGTACTTCGCCGTTCCCAACATGCGGGGCGGTGGCGAATACGGCGAAAGCTGGCACGAACAAGGTATGTTCGAGAAAAAGCAGAACGTCTTCGACGACTGGTTTGCGGCGGCCCGCTATCTCATTGATCAGAAGTACACATCGCCGCAGCACTTCGCCATCACTGGCCGCTCCAATGGCGGCCTGCTTATGGGAGCGTCCATCGCCCAGCATCCGGAATTATTTTCTGCCGTGTGGTGCGGCTATCCCCTGCTCGACATGCTGCGCTATCAAAAATTCGAACAGGGTCCCCACTGGACCACCGAGTATGGTTCTGCCGAAAACGAAAAGCAGTTTCCATATCTATACAAATATTCGCCCTATCAGAACGTGAAGCCACGCGCCGATTATCCAGCAGTAATGTTCTTCACCGGCGACAGCGACACTCGCGTGGATCCGCTCCACGCTCGCAAGATGACTGCACTGCTCCAGAGCGTCTCCACCAGCGGCCGTCCCGTGCTACTCCACTACAGCCTCGCGGGCGGTCACTCCGCAGGCGTTAGCGTCGAACAGCAGATCCAGGACGATGCCGACCAACTCGCATTCCTATGGACAGAGACGGGCACTCCCGCAAAAACCAAGACAAATAGAGACAGCGCGAAATAATCTCGGTTTACCTCGGTGCTCGGATTCGGTCGCCGAAACCGCGATTCCGTTCTGAATAAGGGCATGACCTCAGTCATGCTTAATCGCGACAAGCGATGAAGGCTTCGGCCGCTGAGTATTTCGCTGTAACATCGACGATGTCCCATTTTGAAACTTGCAAAAATCTTTTCAAATCCGGGAATCCCAGCGCTCGGCACATTACGAAATCTACTGAATCTGCTTTAGCCCCCGCCTATCCTCATAGGCGATGTCCGAATCAGTACAAACCCCGACGACGAAGAGCGCGAGTAGCTTCGCCAGCCTCCTCGAATCGTTCACCGGGGCGGCCAAAAAGACCAATCAGCTATGGGATGACAGCTTACTCTCTGACGATGTCGCCACCATCACCTACGAGCAGGCTCTCCGCTCTCACCGTCGTGTTCCGCCTGCTTCTCCATTGCGCGAAAGCGAATCTCAATCCGCAGCAGCAATTGCGATACCGCAACCACGCCCCCTCTCGGCCCCCAGAAGATGCAAGTCTGCCAGCATCACCATTCGACTTACGAAGGAAGAAGAAGCTCAACTTCACCAGCGTGCGGCCGCTGCGCATCTCAGCGTCTCTGCCTACCTGCGCTCCTGCATCTTCGAAGCCGAAAGCCTGCGCGCACAGGTCAAGGAAGCCTTGTCGCAGATGAGATCGACGATTACGGAAGAGAAAAAAGTCTGCCAGAAAGAATCATCGGAGCAGGCGTCGAGTTGGCGCTCGCGATTTCTTCCACGGTGGTCACGGGATCGCGAGTCGGCCTGATTCACATCGCAGCGCGATCCGGAAGCGCCTTACTCCACTTCCAACACCAGGCACTTGAGGTATTCGGTCTCCGGCAGATTCAACACCACCGGATGGTCGAGCGCTGCCCCTCGTCTCTCCAGCAACCGCACCCGCCGATGCGCATCAGAAGCTGCTGCGGCGACCGCGCCCACCAGATCCTTCCACCCCACATGATGACTGCACGAACAAGTGATCAGCAGTCCACCCGGTCGCGCCATCTTCAGCGCACGCAGATTCAGCTCTTTATAACCGCGCAGCGCTCCCTCCACCGCACGCTGTGTCTTCGCAAATGCCGGAGGATCGAGCACGATCGTGTCATACTTCTCTCCACCCTCTGACCAGTCGCGGAGAATATCAAACGCGTCGCCCGCGACCCAGTCCACGTCCGCCTTCAACCGCTCCCGATTCGCCACGAGATTCTGCTCAGCCACTTCAAGTGACGCACGCGACGCATCGATGCCCGTTACGGTTTTGCATACTGTGGCCAGATGCAGAGCGAATCCACCTTGATAGCAACAGACATCCAGCGCGCGTCCCGTAGTGCCAAGACGTTCCGCCCACTCCCGCGCAGCTTTGTAGTTGGCACGTTGATCGAGAAAGGCACCCGTCTTCTGTCCCGCATCCGCGTCGAAATGAAACACCAGACCATTCAACCGGAAGTGCGAACCCAGATGTGCCTTGCTGTCTTTTTCAGCTGACTCTGCGCCGCGCAAATAAAGTGCCTCCGCGGTTGGGGCCGACAGCCCCTCTAACTCACGCATCCGCGGATCAGGCCGTTCCACAATTGCAACCGGAGCCAGTTCCTCGCGCAGCACGCGCACGCACACATCGCGCACTGCCGCAGAATCCAGTCCCTTGGTCAGCAGTTGCAGAATCACCAGCTCGCCGTATTTGTCGACGACCAATCCCGGCAGTTCGTCCGCCTCGCTGAAGCAAAGCCGGCAAGCATCCGTCTCCGCCGTGAGCATTGGCCTGCGCCGCGCAATCGCAATGCGAAGCCGCTCAGCCAGAAGCTTCAGCCACTTCGCCTCACCGACCGCCTCCCGAGACACCAGGCGCAGCGCGATCTGCGAAGCCGGGCTATAGAGCGCAGTCCCAAGCAGCAATCCGCGACTATCCGCCACGGGCAGCAATGCAGGGGCGCCACCTTCGCCCGCATTCAGCGATTCCACATCCGATGCGTATACCCACACATGCCCCGCACGCAGCCGATCTGCCGCACGCCTGCTGATACGCGCACCCACTCCGTGCTCCTGCGTATTTGGCTTGCCCGTTCCCGGTCGATCCGTCCCGCGTTGCTGTGGGCGGTTAGCTTTGCCTGGTGGTTTAACTGCAGAGTAGGGAACTCGCTTCGGCTCGTGTACTGCGGACCTCTCGTCGGGCCGCCGCTTATCATCCGTGCGGTGGAAAGGCGCCTTCGGCTTGGTTGCCGTCGGCGCCTTCTCGTTCTTCGCAGGTCCCGGTCGTTTTGCCTTCGTCATCTCGCTCCCTCGGGCTCGTCGCCTTTGCCGGGAGCAGTATGGCCGCCGGCGGTTACTTTACCTGAATGCTTTGCAGGTAGCGAGTCAGATTGCTGATTCTGAGTTGCTTGTCCTGAACGTTCGCCCGGTTCATACTACCAAGGATCGGTCCCCATATAGGCATCGTTGCCGTTCCGTGCGCCGGCACTTCCGCACCAAACTGCAGAATCGCGGCTACATGCGCGTCAGGGAATTTTCCTTGGTTGTTCTTCTGGATTACCGTCAGATCAGTCGGCTGACTCTTGAGCGAAGCAGCTACCGGCCCATGGCCTTTGCCGTCAGTACCATGGCATGGAGCGCAATAGCTCGTGTACATCTGCTTCGCGTCGGTCGAAGCGGTTCTGTCGACCGGTATGACTACTTTGGATGGTGCTTGATCTGCAAAGCTCAAGCTCGCCGCCAGCAATGTGGCCGCAGCTGTAACTGAGAGGGCTTTCAGCATAAATTCCTCGGTTCTGGACCTCTAGTCCGTTCGTCACTCTACTCCCGTTTCATACACGACCGGCAGTGATGGCGAACACAATCTCAACTACCTAAAGGTGTGAAGTTATAAGCAAATTTAGTTAATAACGCAATAGAAATTGCTCTTTTACTTAATATCATTAGTCAATTGACCTATTATCCCGATCCGCGATTCCGGCCGCAAGAACGACTCAATCGATTCCCGCCGGGTCGTGACCTTGCGATGTGGTCGCCGCACATGTGCGATGACCTTCCTGATTGCAATGCGGGTCACCCGTCCTTGCGGGTTCAGGCGTGCGCAACGATTGCGGCCTATAATGAAGTATGGCGACAGTCCGGCAGCCCACTCCGGCAGAGCTTTCCAGCGCCCCCGCCGAGTTGGTGGCGCCCCCTGCACCTGCCCGCCCGGTTTTTGACCAGGCCGCCATCGATCGCCGTATCGAGCTTCTTCTCCGCCACGTTCAGGCCAATCGACCCACTGAAGACGTTGAACTTATCCGCAAGGCTTGGGAATTCTGCGTAAAGCATCATCAAGGCCAGATGCGCGCTTCCGGCGAGCCATACATCATCCATCCGCTTGAAGTAGCTGAAGTTCTGGCCGAAATGAAGATGGACTCGACAGCCATCGCTGCTGGTCTCCTTCACGACGCCGTTGAAGACACCCCCGCGACAAGCGAGCAGATTGAAGCCGACTTTGGCGATCAGGTAGCCCACATCGTCGAAGGCGTCACCAAAATCGACAAGATTCAGTTCGCCAACCGCGAAGACCGCCAGGCGGAGAACGTCCGCAAGATGCTCCTCGCCATGGTCACCGACGTCCGCGTAGTGCTCATCAAGCTCGCCGACCGCCTTCACAACATGCGTACGCTCGAGCACCTGCAGCCTGACCGCCGCGAAGCCATCGCCCGCGAAACCCTCGACATTTACGCCCCACTCGCTCATCGCCTCGGCATGGGCAAAGTGCGCGGCGAACTCGAAGACCTGGCCTTCCGTTACACCGATCCGGTCAGCTTCGAAAAGGTAGCCGAAGCCGTCGAGGCGCAGCGCACTGAAGGCGAGCAGTTCCTCCGTGGCGTCGAAGACACCCTTGTCGAGCAACTCCGCGAAAACAACGTCGAGGCGCGCGTGGAGTGGCGCATCAAGCGCTACTACTCCATCTTTCAAAAGCTGCAGCGCTCAAAAGTCACATTCGATCAGGTCTACGATCTCCTCGCGGTCCGCATCATTACGCAGGATGTAGCTTCGTGCTACGCCGTCTTTGGCCTCATTCACACGCTGTGGCGTCCCGTGCCCGGACGTATCAAGGACTTCATCGCCATTCCTCGCGCCAACCGCTATCAATCCCTCCACACCACGGTCATCGGCGAAGGCGGCCATCAATTCGAAGTGCAGATCCGCACTGAAGAAATGCACCGCATCGCCGAAGAGGGAATCGCCGCGCACTGGAAGTACAAGTCCAAGGATGGCGTAGTAACCGCCCGCGACGAAGAGCGCCTTAACTGGATCCGCCAGCTCGTCGAGTGGCAGAAAGAAATGACGGATCCCAACGAATTCCTCTCCAGCCTGAAAATGGACCTCTACCCCGACGAGGTCTACACCTTCACGCCTAAAGGAAAAGTCGTTGTTGTCCCCGCCGACGGCACGCCCGTCGATTTCGCTTACACCATTCACACGGAGGTCGGCCACACCTGCGTCGGAGCCAAGGTCAACGGCCGCATGGTGCCTCTTCGTACAAAGCTGCGCACCGGCGACATCGTAGAAATCGTCACGCAGAAAGATCACAAGCCCAGCCGCGACTGGCTCACCTTCGTCAAGAGTCCCCGCGCCCGCAATAAAATCAAGCACTGGCTCAATGAAGACCAGCGCCGTCGCGCCGTCGAAATCGGCCGCAAACTACTGGAGCGCGAAGCACGCCGCTTCAAAGTCCCCATGAGCCAGATCGACGACCAGGATCTGGCCCGCATCGCCAACGAATACGGCGTAGCCACGGCAGCCGACTTGCTCGCGACTCTTGGCGCGGGCAAGCACTCAGCGCATCAGGTCCTCAACAAGCTCGCCCCGGGCTACGCCAACCCGCCAGACGGCTCGCAGACCGCTGAGCCACAGCAGCCCGGCACCGTCGAGCAGGCCATGTCCGACGCGGTGCGCAAGCTTCATCTCACTGGGTCTGACTCACTTCAGGTCGAAGGCCAGAACGATCTGCTCGTCTACCGCGCGCGCTGTTGCAATCCCATTCGCGGCGAAGAAATCGTCGGCTACGTCACCCGCGGCAAAGGCGTCGCCGTGCACGCACGCAGTTGTCCCAACGTCCAGAACCTGCTTTACGAGAGCGACCGCCGCATCAACGTCGAATGGTCCCGCGTAGGCGACGAGAGCAGTCGCGCTCAACGATATCCCGTCAAAATCACCGTCTTCTGCGACGACCGCACCGGCATGTTGAAAGAACTGACCGCCGTCATCTCCGATGACAACACCAATATTCGCGGCGTCGACATCCATCACGACGACAACGGCGAAGCAGTCATAGAGTTCATCGTAGAAGCTGAAGACCTCCGCCACCTCAACCGCATGGTCCTGGGTATCCGCCGCGTCCAAGGCGTCCGTACCGTCCAGCGCACCCAGAAACTCTAAACCCCCGCCGCAAATCTCTCTCTAAACATCGCCGTCATCCCGACTTCATACTCCGTCATCCTCAGCGAGTCGAAGGATCTGCGGCTGTTCTCAGCGCATATCCGTACAAAGCCGGGTGCCCCATTCATGACACAGATTCATCGTGGCATGAGTGGGAAGGAACGAATCAGAGCGGTAGTCACCCGTGAATGCTCGTCGCGAACCTAGCCCCAGCGCTGTACCATTCCAACAACCGCAGTTGCAGGAGGCATTCTCGTGGCAACTCTCTTCTGCTGGTTCGCAATCACCCTGCTCGTAGCCTGCGCCATCCTCGAGTTCACGCAGTGGCGCGTCATCGGTACCAGGCTCCTGATTCTCTTTCCAGCGGTCCTCTGCCTCAGCCTCCTGCTCGATCTCTCACACGGAGTTACCAAACTAGGACAGGCCGCCTACAACTCCGATCTCCGCACACTCCCGATCCTGCTCATCTTCCTCGCCATCGCGATACTCGCTGCCCTGCGCTCCGCTTGGCGTTGGCTGTTCTGGATAGTGTGGCTGATCGGCGCCGCCCTCTGCTCGATCGCTATCTATCTCACTTTTTTCTGGAAAGTTTTCAGCTGATTCGAACGTCACGCCCTACTCGTTTCGCAACGCCGACACCGGATTAATCGCCGCGGCCCGTCGCGCCGGAATGCACGTTCCCGCGACCGCCAGCATGGGCAGAATGCACGCCGCCGCTATCAGCGTTACCGGATCGAACTGAGAGGTCTGCACCAGTTGTTCCTTCGCCAGACGCCCCGCGAGAAAGGCGAGCGGGAGCCCAATCCCCACGCCCAACAGTCCCAGCAGAAACGCCTGTCGCAACACCATCCACATCACCTGCGAACGGTTCGCCCCCAGAGCCATGCGGATCCCAATCTCATGCGTCCGTTCTGAAGTCACGAACGACAGCACGCCATAAATCCCCACCAGCGACAGCAGCAGAGCCGCCGCCGCAAATGTCCCGAACAGCGCCAGTGAGAACCGCGGCCCCGCATAGCCATAGCGATCGAGCATCTGCTGCAGTGTCATGATCTCCGAAATCGGCTGATCCTTATCGATCGCGTGTACCGTCTGCCGCATTGGATTCACCAGCACGTCCGCCGGAAGCGAAGTCGAAACGATCAGGCTGTTGGTTGCCGCAGGCGCGGCCGTATACGGCAAAAAGACATGCGGAAAATTCTCCCGGAAGCCGACGAAGAAGGGCAGATCGCTCACCACTCCAACCACGGTGAACGCGTCGCTCTCCAGTTTCGTTTTTCCATCCGGTTTGAACTCCGGCAGATGTATCGTTCTGCCCAGCGCATTCTCTCCGGCAAAGTATCGCTGCGCAAAATTCTGCGTAATCACCGCTTCGTGTGCAGCCGCTGAAACCTCACGCGCATCGATAAAGTGCCCCTGCAGCACTTTCATGCGCGCCATTTCCAAAAATGTAGGATCGGTCAGATGAATCGCCACTACGCGTTTGTCCGTTGGCTCGCCGCCAATCTGCACGCGGTCCGCGTAAATATCCATGAACGGAAACGCAGCATCTACGGTCGCGGCACTCACGCCTGGCATCGCCTGCGCGCGGTCAAGCAATTGTCTGAAGAACAAGGTCCGGCTCTCCGCTGTTGGATAGCGCACATCGGCCAGTGGAATCTCTAGCATCAGCGTGCGATCCGGAGTGAAGGGAACCGGAACGTTTTCGACTGCCATCAACGAGCGCACCATCAGTCCCGCCAGCATCAGCAGAACCAGCGAGAGGGAAATCTCCGTCACCACAAACCCGCTCAGAATCCGCCGTTGCGTCCGGCTGTCCGACGAACGAAAACTATTCAGCACTGACGCCAGCCGTGGCCGCGCGCTGTGCCAAGCAGGAAACGTTCCGAAGATCAAAACCGTTCCCAGCGCGATAGCCAGCGAGCCAAGCAGCACTGGAACATTCATGGTGATCAGTGCTTCATCCGGAATCGTGTCGGTCGGAACAATTCGCAGTATCGCCTGCAATCCCAGGTAGGCGCACCCGAGCGCAATCGGGAACGCGAACAGAGCCAGCAACACTGACTCCGTCAAGGCATGTCGCACCAACCTCAAGCGCGAAGCGCCAATCGAAGCGCGCACCACGTACTCGTGTTCCCTCGTCACGGCCTTCGCCAGTAGCAGGCTCGACACGTTCACGCAGGAGATGAACAAAAGCACGAACACCGATCCAAGCAGCAAATACAAAACGCTGGCCAGGCCCGACTTGAACATCTCATTGAAAGGCAGAATTCCAAAGCGCAAATCTTTCGGAAAAATGAACGGCTCAGTCTGTGCGAACTCTTGAAAAATGGGCGTTAATTCCGCCGCAGCCTGGGCGTCCGTTACGCCCGGCTTCAGTCTTCCCACGAGTGCGAAATGCCGCTGCCCCTCCACTGCCTGCTCGTTGGTCATCAGTATCGGCAGATAAACATCCGCGCCGCGCCATAGAAAGCGCGGCGGCATCACGCCGATCACCGTGCGCGCATGATGATCCACCTGCAATACCTGCCCGATCACCGAATTACTGCCGCCGTAATGCGCCTGCCAATAGCGATAACTCAGCAGCGCCACTTCGCCGTGTCCTGGGCGAACATCGTCTTCCATCGTCGCCCGCCCCAATATCGGCTTCACGCCCAGAACGTCAAATGTGTTCGGCGTGATGTAGTTCCCGCGGACGCGCTCAGGCTCAAATTTGCCCGTGATCTCGACCATGCCTACCGTTGACGCCGTGACGCCGTTAAAGATGTTCGTCTTTGTGGCAATCTCATTGAACTGCTGCGGCGTGTACGCGCGCCATCCGCACTCGGCACGATCCGGAAAGCACAGCTTGGGCGTTGCCAGCGTGTGCACATCCTTGTAGGGAAACGGATCGATCAGCACGCCGTAGGCAACCGTGAAAACCGCGCTCGACGCGCTGATACCCAGCGCCAGCGTCAGCACAATCGTGACGAAGAATCCGGGGCTTTTGCCTAGATGACGAATGGAATAACGCAGATCCTGCAGCATCGATGCGAGCCGGAACGCGGCGATCTCATGCGCCAGTTCTTTCATGAAAGATCGCATGCTTCCCAGAGCCATGAAATAGCCTCTCACAGCATTTATTGCCGCGGCAACAACCATCTTGCAACCTCGCATCGTCGCAGCCCGATTCACTCTTCCAACAGCGCGGTCAATCTTAGTGCTCGGCGCTACCATGTTTGTATGCGTGCCGGAACTTCAATTGCCGATGCCCTACGCTCTGCACACGTCCTCGACGGCGGCATGGCTTCGGAACTCGAATACCTCGGAGCCAACATCGATGGCCCGCTCTGGTCTGCGCATGTTCTCGAAGATGCTCCCGAAAAAATAGTAGCCGTCCATCGTGCCTACATCGAGGCCGGCGCCGACATCATTGAAACCGCCAGCTACCAGGTGTCGCGCATGGGCTATGCCGAGGTGGGCCTTGATCCCGCCCTCGCCGGTGCTGCGTTGCTTCGATCTGTCTCGCTCGCTCGCGAGGCGGCCTCTGCGGCTCACGGCAAACGCGTCCTCATCGCTGCGTCGCTCGGCCCCTACGGCGCGGCTCTGCACAATGGTGCCGAATACCACGGCAACTACACGTGCACGTTCGCCGATCTCATAGCATTTCACGCAGATCGCATCAAGATACTCGCGAATGCGAATGGGCAAGAATCTCCCGATCTGCTGGCGTTCGAAACTCTGCCGTCGCTTGTGGAGGCTGTGGCCATTGGCCAGGCGCTCAAGCCATATCCTGAACTCGCCGCATGGTTCACCTTCACATGCGTAGATCAGGAGCACGTGGCGCACGGCGAACCTCTTCGTCAATGCGCCGCAGCAGTCGCAGCTTTCCCGCAGACTACAGCGGTCGGTGTCAATTGCACGCATCCCACATTGATTTCTGCGCTGATCGCCGAACTCCGCGCCGCATCCGACAAGCCCATCGTTGTCTATCCCAACTCTGGCGAAGGCTGGGATGCGCAAAATCGCTGCTGGACCGGTACCGGCGACCCCGCCTCCTTTGCATCGCAAGCCGCAGACTGGCTCGCAGCCGGCGCACAGATTATTGGCGGATGTTGCCGCACCCGACCCGCGCATATTCACCAAGTGGCACGCCTCTTCCCGTAATCAATCACATGGCGAAGATGACGTGAATATGACGAACAAAACGTACCACCCATCCCGGCGCTACTGCGTCTTACTGGAGAGGAAGTTCTGTCGCAATGAGGTTCGTGTTTGTTTACGTCCGCTTATCCAGCTAGATTATTCGTCTTCTCTGCTTCGATTCTGCTGAGTTCCACAAATCTGTTGCAGCCAGCCGCCCACGCACAGGAAAGTCCTGCGCTTGCGCTTCCCAATGCGCCCGAGCCCGAACAGTCTGTTGCTCAATCTGTGCCAGCCACTCCGCAACAGGCCGCCGCCGCAGGCAAGATCACCGGCACCATCGTCGATGCAGACGGCGCCGTAGTGCAAGGCGCGCATGTAGAACTTACCGGTCCCTCTGGAGTATCAGCTGCCCAGATCTCCGGCAGGGATGGGCAGTATGTCTTCCCCGGTCTTCCTGCAGGCGATTACGAAATCACCGTCACCGGAAAGGGAATGAGCTCCGCTGCCTCCGGAGATATCGCGCTCGGCGCGGGCGAATACCGCACCTTGCCAAACATCGCTCTCGTCGTCTCCGGTGGCGTCACCAGCGTTACTGTTTCCGGCGACAAGGAAGAACTTTCCCGCGAACAAGAGCACATCGCCGTCCAGCAGCGCGTCATCGGCGTCATTCCAAATTTCTACAGTTCCTACGACTGGAACGCTCCGCCGATGCTCGCCAAGCAAAAATTTCAACTGAGCGCGCGTGGTCTCATCGATCCCGTTTCATTTCTCGCTGTCGCCGGCATCGCAGGAGCAGAGCAGAACCGCAACATCTTTCCTTCCTATGGAGGCGGAATTGAAGGCTACGGCAAACGCTACGGTGCTGCAATGGCGAACCGAGTCTCCGGCGCGCTCTTAGGCCGAGCTGTCTACCCCGCCATCTTCCATCAGGATCCGCGCTATTTCTATAAAGGGAAGGGAAGTATCAAGTCGCGTGCACTTTACGCTATCTCCGCAGCCGTCATGACGCGCAGCGATAGCGGACGGTGGGAACCTAACTACTCGCAGGTCCTCGGCAACTTCTCCGCCGCCGCACTTTCGAATCTCTACTACCCTCAGGCGGATCGTGGAGGATCGTTAGTGCTGCTCAACGGATTATCGGAAACAGGCGGAAACGCCGTGTCCAATCTAATCCGCGAATTCCTTCTAAAACCGCTCACGTCCCATGCCAACAACGCCAACGGCCAACCATGAGAGTTCAGTTGCACCAACGCCGCATATCCTGCAGCGCTATTAACTGACCACTGACCAATGGTCCCTGTCACAGCACCATCTTGCCAATCGTCATCAGCTGCATATTCGATGTGCCTTCGTAAATCTTGCCCACCTTGGCATCGCGATAATACTTCTCCGCTGGGTAGTCGCGCACAAATCCGTTGCCGCCGAACACCTCAACGCACAGGCTGGCTACTTTCTCCGCAACCTGCGATGTAAAGTACTTCGTCATCGCCGCCTCGCGCACATACGATATCCCCGCGTCCTTCAACCGGGCCGCGTTGTAGACCATCAGTTTTGCCGCTTCAATCTCCGTCGCCATCTCTGCCATCGTGAACTGCACAACCTGAAACTCCGCGATTGGTTTGCCAAACTGTTTCCGCTCCTTCGCATACTTCGCGGCGTGTCCCCATGCGCCTTCGGCCAGCCCCAGCATCTGCGCGCCGATTCCAATCCGCCCCTCGTTCAGCGTCTCAATCGCGATCTTGTATCCCTTGCCTTCTTCGCCCAGCAGATTTTCGGGCGGCACCACGCAGTTGTCGAAAACCAACTCGCACGTGCTGCTGGCACGGATTCCCATCTTGTCCTCCTTGCGCCCGACTGAAAATCCTGGCGTGCCTTTCTCTACCAGAAACGCCGTGATGCCGCGATAACCCGCCGCAGGATCAAGCGTGGAGAAGACCAGAAAAAGTCCGGCTTCCTTCGCGTTTGAGATCCAGAGCTTACGGCCATTCAAGCGATAGCCGTCGTCCACTTTCTCTGCTCGCATCTGCAACGCGAATGCATCCGATCCCGAACCAGCCTCGCTCAACGCATACGCGCCCGCAGTATCCGCAGCCACGCGTGGCAACCACTTCTTCTTCTGTTCTTCGGTTGCCCATCGACGCAGTGCATTTACCACCAGCGTGTTGTGCACATCCACCAACACGGCAACCGCGGGATCAACGGACGCGATCGCTTCGATTGCCAGCACCGCGTCAAAGAAACTCCCGCCCGCTCCGCCCAGGTCCTCGGGAATCTCAATCCCCATCAGCCCCAGTTCGAACAGCTTGCTCACCAGTCCCGGCGCAAACTGCTGCTCATCGTCCATGGTGCGCACCGCGGGGGCAATCGTCTCCTCCGCGAACTGCCGCACAGTCGCGTAGAACATTTGTTCTTCTTCTGTCAGTCGAGTTAGTGGTGAGGGGGAATAGCTCTTGTTAGACAAGGAAATCAGTGCCTCCGGCATCGGAGTGTATCAGACGCACAAACAAAAAGGGCAGACTCCTCGCGGAGTCTGCCCCGACCGTCCTTCAAATAAATATTAGTTGATCACCAGCGAGAATGACGACTGCGCCGTGACCGTGGAAGTGACCGAATCCGTTCCAGTGAAGGTGATGGTATACGTCCCCTTGGCTGGATCGGTAATCGTCGTACCGCCCGTATTACTTGTTGTGCCTCCGCACGCTGACACCACCAGTCCCAGCGATGCCAGTGCAATCACGCAGGCCACTTGCCGCAGTTTCCGCGATGAACGACCCAGGAACCCTGCCAGCAACAACCCTCCGAACGCCATTCCAATAGGAAGTTTGCTGCTCTTTTGCGGAGTGCTCTTGCTGGGCTTGACTGATCCTGTTCCGTGCGGAATAACGCGCAGGCCCTTTGCCTTCACCGCTCCAGTCGTGCTCGCACAATCGGCTGCATTGGTGTCGAATGTAATTGCTCCGGAAGCCGCCGTGCTCCCTACCGTAATCGCCCCTGAGGTGCTAAGTCCCGTGCCCGCAAATACGCACAGGTTAGCCAGCGCCGTGTCATTCGAGGTGACATAAGAAAGATTCACGGTGCCCGTGTATCCGCTCGACGGCGTCACCGTCACCGTTTCACTCCCCTGCGATCCTTGCTTTACCGTCAGAGTGGCAGGAGTAAGCGCCAGCGCGAATCCGCAAGAACTTCCGCCTACCGTCAACGTCACGCTGCCCGTTGAAGGCGCATCAGTCGCATCGCCCGCGTATTGCGCCACAATTGTATGGACGCCGCACGTCGAAAAGTTTGCCGTATACGTGGCCGTACCGCCCGACAGAGTCACCGGCGTTGTCGTACTCCCCGTGGCGCCGTACGCCGAGCCGCTTCCATCAATCGAAAGATTCACGGTTCCCGTTGGCGTACCGCTACCGGTTGCCCGCGCCACCGTAATGGTCACGACGTCATTCGTGCTCGGGTTGAGGGTCGCGCTTGCAGCCGAAACCGTTGTCGTTGTTGCGATCAACGCAGTTCCAGTATTTAGCGGCCACGCTACCGTCAGCTTGTCCAGGTCGAAAGACCCCAACCCGGTTGCGAGGTCATAGCCCGTCGTTGCCGAATAATCCGTAGTTGCGCTGCCGGTGCAGTAACTCGTTCCCAGACTTGAAGGGCACGCATTGTTACCGCTGGTGATGTCGTGGAAGACCCCTGCGTAGGTGGCGCTGTTCGCCGCCAGCTTATACAGTTCGGTATTCAAAAGACCCTGGCCAGTGTTGTAGCCCTTCTGCTGGTTCAGGATCGCTACCATTCCTGCGAAGATTGGGGTGGCGAAACTCGTGCCTCCCGCCAGTGTCAGATCCTGGGTCGCAGAATCGCGAAATGTGTTGTTACTGCAGCTTGCCGTTTGCCCTGTCGACCATGCCGAAGAATCGCTGCTGCAGTAGATGTATGGAACATACGCCGGAGAGGACAATAGCGAGATATCCGGCACATCGCGCGCGTTGTCGCTGGGAATGCCCGGGACGCCCGTTTGCCAGCTCGGCTTCGTCTTGTAGATCGTGCTTACACCGCCGCCGCCAGCGCTCAGACTGGTATTGCCGCCATTAACCGCCAGCGCATCATCGTTCCAGACAACCTCAGGAATGTACTGCAACGCCGACGTCAAAATATCCGTGCCGCTGGTTTCCGCTGTCCAGTAACCCTGCCCTTGCGTGTAATACGCAGTATTAGCCTGAGAAATCTCGGTGCCCCCGACGCCAGTAACATACTGGCTGCTTGCCGGGTAGCTCACCGCAATTGCCTCCTGCGTAGTCAGCGGCGGATTGGTCGTCGTTGGGCTCTGATAGCAGGCGGTTGAACCCGCATCGCCCGAGGCAGCCACAATCGTCTGACCTTGCGCTACGCCCTGGGCCAGAATCGCATCCAGCGTGGTTATGTTCGCAGCCGAGATGTTCGGTTCGCATGCGCCATAGCTAATGCTGATAATGTTTGCGATCTTCTCGTCCACCGCGTATTGAAGCGAATCAAATACGCCAAAATTGCTGTTGCCTCCCGTATAGACAAAGAAAACATCGGCTCCAGGAGCAATCGCGTCCGACCACTCCAGATCGAGATCCGATTCGCTCTCATCGCCCGAAAACAACTGCGAGCCGCCTGATCCCGGCACGATCACCATGGTCGGATCCTTCACCGTGAGCTTGGCGGCGTTCTGAAAACTCTCCAGATCGCTAGTCACCACGCTTGACTGGCCGAGAATGGCAATCGACTGTCCCGTGCCGTTGATCGAAGCACTCAACAGAGGATTCAGATCGTAGATCATCTTGACATCGCCGGGCGCGAGATACACGCTGCCCGAAACTCCCGAAGTGAAATTAGCCCGTGGCTGAACAGCATCGCTGCGGATGTGCATGGGGCGTGGTCTGAAGTCATCCAGGTTCCCGACCGTCGCGACACTCGATAACACCGCCGACGGCAATGAAAGCGCCGTAGCGGGAGCAAAATGCTTTTCGCCGCGCACGTTGTAGTAGTGCATCTGCGTCTGGAATGCCTGCTCCACCTGCCCTGCATTGCCCGAGAAGCGGATCAGGTTCCGGCTGCGCGCCACAGAGTCCACTGAGAATCCCTGCTGTTGCAGCCACGTCTGCACCTTGTCGATGTCCGACTGGGCCATGCCGAAGCGCGCCGCAAACTGGTCCGGCGTCAGCCATTGGTGATACAGCGGGGAGGCGGGATTCTGCTGCGCGGCAATCAGCGCTTCCAGATCCGCTTGCTGAGCGGCCGAGCGATTAAACACAATGCTCATTCCCTTCAGCTGGGTATCGGCCGGCATACGTCCGGCATCGTATTGGGCCTGGGCCAGTGGGTGCTGCGAACCCTTCAGCAGAGACATCTGCGAGACGTTCACTTCGCTTGCAATGCGGGCAGCCGGCGTCTGCGCGGCCAGGACAATCGTCGCCAGGGCACAGGCAGACGAAAAGCCACATGCCCGAAGCATCTTCTGACCTTGGAGGAGCTTCGTAATCATAGCCATCCTTCGGAACGGAAAGTTTGAGACCAGACGTGAGCCGCACTGGCCCATGCTCGAGTCAAGCCTATGTCAATGACGCCCAGGAAGTCCTCATCAGGGAGGGAAATGAAGTCTGCCGCCCAGGCGTAGCCTGCGTCGGGGAAACCCGGAAAAACGGTCCAGGAGTCAGCCCCTCTTTTTTAGACTCGTATCCAGCCACAAAGTTGTGAATGCGTTGAACCTGGACGTATTGGCGGGCACGTGGAGACGACTTTTCCCCTCTCGCCGGTCCAGAAAGGTACGAAAGAGCAGTCTGGGTTCGGTACCTTCTGATCAGTTTAGCCGCTGCAATACCTGCAGGTCAGCCATCCCTTTGACAGGAGCAATATAGCTGGCGGCGCGCCACGAGATTGATAGCTTTTCCCCGTCCAGCAGCTTCCGAATCTGGGTTCGTGCGTGTTCGCTCCACGGGCCGGACTTGTCCAGCTTGGCATAAGCTTGCCAGTGCCGCAGGGCTGCCCGCCGTTCGCCCTTGCGCTCGTATGCCAGGGCAAGGTTGTAGTGTGCATCGGCATACCGCGGCGCCAGTTCGACCGCACGCTGGTAGGCTGCTATCGATTCGTCAGGCCGTTCCAACTCATCCAGTACGTTGCCCAGATCGAAGAAAGCCAGCACGTAGCCGGGGTCTTTCTCTGTCGCCTGCCGGTACAACTCTTCCGCACGCACGAATTGCCGCAGATGAAAGTGGATAGTGCCGAGGTTGATGTAGCCCGGCGCGTAATCCGGATCGACCCGCAGCATCTCCTCATAGAGCGAAATCGCCCGATGCTTCTCGCCGGTCTCTTCGGCTTGAACCGCCGCCACAAACAGTTCCTGGATTCCCTTGATCCCGTCCGATGCCCGCCGCAGCGCTCGCACTTCCGATGTCGCCGTCTGCCGCTCTACCCGTTCAAAATCAAAAAGCAGCTGACGCCGTATCGGGTCAACCATGGCGCCGTCGCAGCGAAATGCCAACCGCGTTCCCGTCCGTACCAGCGAGGCCTCCTGCAACGGATTCGACATTCCCGCCACCGCCTGCATGGCCGCAACAGAATGCCGGATCGACGCCGAAGATACGTCATCCTCACGCAGCGAACGCAGCGTCCTCAGTTGACCAAGATCCTGAAAGGTGTAAATCTCGCGCTGGGAGATCAACCCGGCCTTTTCCCACCCCAGCAACTGGCGGGAACTGATCTGCAGAATCCTCAACACATCCTGGCGGCTAAAGCTGTTCACTCTTCAATGCTCCGGTGGTTGCATCCCGGTCGTGCGCAGGACCGAATTGGGCTCACAGTTTCAATTCCCGATTCTGCTCCTGAACGTGGTGCTCGAATCAGCGACGAAGGAACCGCTCTCTTGCATGTGGCTGGTCACCTGTTCGGTCCTTGAGCAAGGTCAACCGATAGCCCCTGTCTCAACTCGCCTCACCTGGCGCCCGTCACATTACAGCTTGGATTATGCCAAGAATATGCGTGGATAAGCAGGGACGAAACAATAACCGATAAAAAAGTGCGTGGATAACCGGTACCTCATTTGGTTCCAACGCCTTCGCTCGTCGCATACTGAGTGCATTTTCACGTTCAGCTTATGACCACGATTGCTGCCACTCCGCAGGATTTCCCGTATCGGAGAGTGAAGCGAACATTGATTCTCCATAGCGACGAACGTTGAATTGATTCGAACCCTCGGCGTCGGTCAACGTTGGGATATGCTACTTTTGCCCTACTAACTTTACTTAGTTTTTCCAGATGCCTGGCGAGACAGGCCTTATGGATAATCCAGGTCAAACGATGGAAGCCGAGCGCAGCCTGCGTGAACTCGCAGAATCCCTCCAGGAATCCCAAAGGATCGCTGGACTCGGTAGTTACGTGCTCGACCTCAAGACCATGGTCTGGTCCTCTTCCGATGTCCTTGATGAAATCTTTGGCATCGGGCCGGACTACGTTCGTTCCGTCGAAGGATGGACAGCGCTCATTTATCCCGAAGATCGCGAGCCCATGGCCGCTTACTTCGAGGAAGAAGTTCTCGGTCAACATAAACTGTTCAACCGCGAATATCGCATCATCAGTCACAACAAGCGT
This sequence comes from Telmatobacter sp. DSM 110680, assembly GCF_039994875.1. Lineage (GTDB taxonomy): Bacteria > Acidobacteriota > Terriglobia > Terriglobales > Acidobacteriaceae > Telmatobacter. Next base: position 1,510,631 of record NZ_CP121196.1, read on the forward strand.
GCGCGTCGATGGGTGCACGGGCTCGGACGCATCGAGTTCGGCGCTAACGGTGATCCGCTCATCATGCGCGGCACAATCCAGGACATCACCGAGAGAAAACGCGCTGAAGCCGATCTCCGCCAGAGCGAGGAACTGCTACAGCTCTTCACTAAACATGCGCCCGCCGCCCTCGCCATGTTCGACCGCAACATGCGCTATATCGCCGCCAGCCGCCGCTGGTGCGAGAACTTTAAACTTCAGATCGACGACATCCTCGGTCGATCCCATTACGACATATTTCCCGATCTCCCCGCCCGCTGGCTTACCATTCATCGCCGAGCATTAGGCGGTGAAACCATCAAGAGCGAAGACGAACGCTATGACCGTTCCGACGGCTCGATATTCTTTGTTCGCTTTGAAGTTCGGCCCTGGTTAATGGGAACGGGGGATATCGGCGGCATCATCATCTTTTCTGAGGACATCACCGCGCGCAAGCACGCAGAATCCAGGCTTCAACTCGCCGCCAGCGTCTTCACGCACGCAGCCGAAGGCATCGTCATCACCGATCCTTCCGGCATCATCCTCGACGTCAACGATGCTTTTACGCAGATCACCGGCTACAGTCGCGAAGAGGCGGTCGGCATGTCCTCCAACCTTCTCCGCTCCGGCCGCCAGGGCAGAGAGTTCTACGCCAACATGTGGCGCGATCTTATTGAAAGCGGACACTGGTCGGGAGAAATCTGGAATCGCGCCAAGGATGGTCGCATCTTCCCTGAATTGCTCACCATTACGGCGGTCCGCGACAACGCTGGAGTAACCCAGCAATACGTCGCCCTATTCTCCGACATCAGCTCTGAAAAAGAGCGCGAGCAGGCGCTTCAGAGGATCGCTCGGTATGATCTGCTCACTGGCCTTCCTAATCGCGCACTCCTGCGCGAGCGCCTCCATCAAGCCATGTCCCAGGCCAGCCGTCGCGGCAGCATCCTCGCCGTAGTGTGCCTCGATCTCGACAACTTCAAAGCCATCAACGACCGTCATGGCCACGCCATCGGCGACGATTTGCTCACCACCATTGCTCATCGCATGAAGTCGGTATTGCGCAAAGACGATACACTCGCACGACTCGGCGGCGACGAATTCATCGCGGTGCTTCTAGACTTCGATAATCCCGACCAGTGTTTTCCCTCCGTGATGCAGCTACTTCAAGCCGCTTCTCAGCCTGTCTTTGTCGGAGCACAATCGCTGCAGCTCTCGGCCAGTGCCGGCATCGCCTGCTACCCCCAGGCCGAAGATGTCGATGCCGACCAGCTTCTCCGCCAGGCCGCGCAAGCCCTCTATCAATCCAAAATCAGCGGCAAGAACCGATATCTCCTTTTCGATTCCACCCTCGCGCTTTCTACCCGCGGCCATCACGAAGATCTCGAACGTATCCGAGTCGCGCTGTCCAAAAATGAGTTCGTTCTCCATTACCAACCAAAGATGAACATGGCTACCGGCGCTATCAAAGGCGCAGAAGCCCTTATCCGGTGGAATCATCCCGAACGTGGATTGCTCCTGCCCGGCAGTTTCCTCCCCATCGTCGACGGGCATTCGGTTGCTCTCAACATCGGCGAATGGGTCATTGAAAGTGCACTTCGCCAACTCGAAATCTGGCGCGACACAGGGCTGGACATTCCGATCAGCGTTAACATCTCAGCGCAGCAGTTGCAGCAGGCCGACTTCTGCGCGCGACTCAACGAACTGCTAGTCGCGCACCCTTCCGTCGATCCCACGAAACTCGAAATCGAGGTTCTGGAGAGCAGCGCGCTGCCCGACATGTCGCAGATCGCCCAAGTCATTCACTCCTGCGGTAGACTCGGCGTCTCCTTCGCTCTCGATGACTTCGGCACCGGCTATGCTTCGCTGGATTTCCTCAAGCGCCTGCCCGTAGACGTTCTCAAGATCGATCAGACCTTCGTGCGCGACATGCTCGACGACCCTGAAGATCTGACCATCGTCGAAGGAATGCTCGGCCTCGCTTCCGCCTTCCGTCGACTGGCCGTAGCCGAGGGAGTCGAAACCATCGAGCAGGGAATTCTTCTCCTCCGCCTCGGATGCCAGGTTGCGCAAGGCTTCGGCATCGCGCGGCCCATGCCCGCGGAAGACCTTCCCGCCTGGGTCGCATCCTGGAGGACTCATCCGCAATGGTCCAATGCCGTTGCGCTCCACCCCTCTGACCGGCCGCTCCTTTACGCCGGCGCAGAACACAGCGCTTGGGTCGGCGCCATCGAAGCGTTTCTTCATGGCAAACGGCGCGTGCCCCCGTCACTCGATCCAACGCAATGCCGGCTCGGCGCGTGGATGTGCTCGCAGACCCCTTCCTCGGAAGTCCGCCACGCAACTTTTCTTGAGGCCGAGTCGCTTCATCGCAATCTTCATGCCTGTGGCGGAGAGATTCTCAACCTCAGCGCTGTCGGAAACCCCGCCGAAGCTGCCGCCGCCTTGTCCCGCCTTCACTCTCTCCGCGATAACCTCGCTTGCGAAGTCAAAAAGCTTCTCGCAATCCAGTAACCCCTCAGGAATCAGCATCCGCGACGGGCGTGTCCTAAAGTCACCACTCGCCTGCTCCCCGACATCGCCTTGTGCGCGTCGGATAGCGTATCATTGCGCGAAAATTCCAACCGGTCTGAAGCGGGCTAAATCGCTTTTTAAGAGGCGTACGCTCGGCACTGCGAATAAGGTGCGCTCCGCGCAGATGGAAAACGAACCGGGAGGCGAATGAACGCACACGGGAGAACATCAGTGAAGAATTTGCACCAGAATGCAGCACTTTGGATGGCAGTGAGTCTCGCAGCAACCTTGACCGCCTGTGGAGGCGGTGGTGGCGGTTCGACTACCCCCCCTCCCCCCCCGGCCAAGACCACCCCCACCATCACCGTCACGCCCTCCGCGTCCACAATCACCACCGCGCAGGCTCTCTCCGTCGCGGTGGCCGTCAACGGTGGCAGCGGCAACGCGGTGCCGACCGGTTCCATCACGCTCAGCAGCGGAGCCTACACTTCTTCGGCGACGACCCTGGCCAGCGGTAGCGCAACCGTCAACGTGGCCGCGGGTTCGCTGGCTGTAGGCGCAAACACCCTCACAGCCTCCTACACACCGGACTCCTCCAGTTCTTCCACCTATAATGCCGCCACCGGCAAGTCTTCTGCAGTCAACGTGACTGCAATCGCCACCACCGTTGCCGTCAATCAGGCCAGCATCGGTCCCGCCATTAGCGACAAACTTCTCGGGATGAACATGGCCGCATGGTACGACCCCACAACGGCTGCAGTTGTGCCCGCATTCCAGGCTGCGGGAATCAAAGCTGTGCGTTGGCCCGGCGGTTCGTGGTCCGACGATTATCACTGGGCCACCAACACCATGTGCGGCAACACGCCCAACACCAACGCAACTTTCGCCAACTTCGTCAATGACCTCGTCACCCCCGGCAGCTTTGACGTCGCACTCACCGCGAACTACGGAACCAACGCGGCCTGTACCGGCCCCGGTGACCCCACCGAAGCCGCAGCCTGGATCGCGCAGGCGAAATCCATCAATGCTCACGTCAGCCACATGACAGTCGGCAACGAAGAATACGGAAGTTGGGAAGACGATCTTCACTCCAAAAAGAACGACGCCGCCACCTACGCCGCCGCCGTCGGAACCGCATCGACCAGCGGCTACTACTCTTTGATCAAGGCCGCAGATTCCAGCGTGCTCGTTGGCGTTGACGTCAATCCTGGAAACTCGCCCGCGTGGGATCCGACCGTTCTTGCGAATTCAAAATACGATTTCGTCGAATATCACTACTACCCGCAAGCTCCCGGCAGCGAGAGCGACACCTACCTCGTCCAGAAAGCTGCCAATGACCTCACCACTGAGATCAATACCCTGAAGACCGAACTTGCTACAGCTGGCAATCCCAACACCCCCATCTACGTCGGTGAGATCGGTTCCGTGTACAGCAACCCCGGCAAGCAAAGCCTTTCCATCACGCAAGGTCTCTATGCAGGCCAGGTGCTCGGCGAATTAATGAATGACGGCGTTGCCCGCGCCACCTGGTGGATTGGCTTCGGCAACTGCAACGGCACTCAAGGCAATGATTCCAGCTCGCTCTATGGCTGGCAGAATTTCGGCGGCTACAACGTCTTTGCCGATGGCCCCTCGGATACCGGTTGCGCCGGCGCCGGTCCCATTGGAACCATGTCGCCAACAGCGCGCGCGTTCCAGCTCTTCAGCAAGGTTGCCGTCAACGGAGAAAGCGTACTTACCGCCACCGTCGCCGGAGACACCGCCAACGTCCGCGCCTATGCCGCCACTAACAGCGGCGGCACGGCGTTGGTCCTGTTCAACCTGAATCAGTCTGTATCCGCCCCAGTCACGGTATCGCTCTCCGCGCAAACCACGAGCTCTGACGTTCTAGTCGAAACATACAGCAAGGCTCTCTACGACCAGTCGCAGAACAACGTCTGGGCTGCACCCACCACCACCGATTTGGGCACCAAGACCCTGCCCCTGGCGCTCACGCTCGATCCGTGGAGCATGAACGTTGTGATCATCAAGTAGCCATCTCGTTGAAGCGTGGCTTGTCATGACCAGTGCGCAGGCTACGACGACCGAAGCTGCAACAAGCCGCTAAAAACTCTGGTCAACACAAGGGGAGAAATCGCGATGAAGATCTCGCACCGGAATGCAGCACTTTGGATGGCAGTGAGTCTCGCTACAGTATTCAACGCGTGCGGCGGTAGTGGCGGCGGCACGACAACGACCCCTCCGCCGCCGTCGGCCTTCGTCCTTACCGTGAACACCGTGAATCCTGTCAACGGTGTCGCCATGACCGTAGCGCCGGCAGACAACAATGGCGCCGCCAACGGCAACGCCAGTTTCACGCGCACCTACAACTCCGGAACAGCCGTCACCGTAACCGCACCTGCAACCTCCGGCAGCCATACCTTTATATCCTGGGCTGGGTGCACCTCCGCGAAAACCGTCGCGTGCAGCATAACGATGAGCGCGAACGCCACCGTCACTGCCACCTACGCGTCTCCCACCATCGCCGTCACGCCGAACACCGCCATCATCGGCTCCCAGGTGCAGTTCAACGCAGCACTTCCCACCGGAGTAACCGGCGCCATTACATGGTCCGTCGCCGCGCCTGCAGGCAACTCACAAAGTGCGGGCACCATCAGCAACAACGGCCTCTACAACACGCCTTACCCTGCTCCCGCAACGGTCACCGTTACCGCGACCAGCACGCAGGACACAACCGTCACAGGCAGCGCAACCGTCACTCTTTCGCAGCCCGCCGCATCCACGGGTCCATCGCTCACCATAGATGCTGGGACCATCACGCATCCAATCAACCCGTACATCTACGGCATGAATGCATTTCAACTCGCGGCGAGCGAAGCCGCATCCGCCAACCTCTCCATCAACCGCTTCGGCGGCGACGCAACCTCGCGTTACAACTACCAACTCGATGTCACCAACTCAGCCAGCGACTGGTATTTTGAAAACGGAACAGGCAGCACAGGGGTGCAGGACACCGGCGAATTCAACCAGCAGGTTGCCAGCGATCACGCCAATGGCACCAGGACCATCGGCACTGTTCCCGTCAACGGCTGGGTCGCCAAGGACGGCACCTCGTGCAGCTTTCCAATCGCTACCTATCCGAATCAGGTGGCGGTGGATCCATACGGTGGAAGATGCGGCAACGGCCTCTATCCCAGCGGCATAAACAACTGTACCAACGCCAGTGGCTGTAACATCACCGGAGTTGCCGCAACCAACACCAGCATCGCCGTCGATGCCACGTGGACCGGAAACTGGGTCAAATATCTCGTTGGCAAGTTCGGAACCGCGGCTAACGGAGGCGTCGCAGTTTATGACCTGGACAATGAGCCGAGTTGGTGGGATGCAGTGCACCGCGACGTTCATCCTCTGCCTTTTACTTATGACGAAGTAACCAACAATGGCATCGCCCACGCAGTGGCAATCAAGTCGGCAGATCCCACCGCTGAAGTCAGCGGCCCCGTGATGGATTATTGGTGGGGATATTTCTATTCCAAGAAAGACATCGAGAATGGATGGGGCTCCGGTCCTTGCTATGAACCATGGAGCAACCCCGTTGATCGAAATGGGCACGGCGGAGTTCCGCTCATCGAGTACTACCTGCAGCAATTCGCGGCATATGAAAAGGCACACGGCACGCGACTGCTCGATTACGTCGATCTGCACACCTACTTTGTTGCAGACAACCTGGCCTTCAGCACTGGCGGTGATACGCAAGCCCAACAGGCGCGCATCAACTCCACCCGCGTCTTCTGGGATCCCACCTACACCGATCCGAATTACTCGCAACCCAACTACACCACCGATTCCAACTTCACTTCAAACTGCAAGACGCCCCTGCAAGCGCCGCAAGTCATTCCCATGATGAAGAAGTGGGTCGCCACTGACTACCCCGGCACCAAGCTTGCGATTACCGAATACAACTGGGGAGGACAGGAACACATCAACGGGGCACTCGCGCAGGCGGACATCCTCGGTATATTCGGCCGCGAAGGCCTGGACATTGGCACCCTTTGGGGTGCGCCCGATCCCGTCAAGCAGATCCCCGGCCTCATCGCCTTCGAGATCTTCCGCAACTACGACGGCGCGAAATCGACCTTTGGCGACCAGGCCGTTACCTCCACCAGCAGCGATCAGGGCAAGCTCTCCGTCTATGGGGCTCTTCGTAGCAAAGACAATACGCTCACCGTGGTCGTCATCAACAAAACCTACGGCGACTTCACCACCACGCTCAACCTGGCCAACTTCAAGCCTGGAGGTCCGGCTCAGGTGTTCCTCTATAGCAGTGCGAACTTGAGCGCTATCGCTACCCAGCCCAACCTCACCGTCACAGCTCCCGCCGGTACGGGCACAACCAGCACCCTGTCGACGACCTTCCCGGCACAATCCATAACAGTGTTGGTGGTTCCCAAAGCTTAATCAAGGCTTTGTTCGCGTGCGTCAGCATCCTGAGCAAAGTCGAAGGACCTGTTTCTTACGGCCTCTTCGGCACCGAAACCTCGCCCATAAACACACCATTGCCCGCCCTCACCCCCAGCGGTGTCTAAGTTTTAAGAAGGAATTCGGAGCAGATGGAGCCGACGATCGGACTTGAACCGATGACCTGCTGATTACGAATCAGCTGCTCTACCAACTGAGCTACGTCGGCGATGCGAACAGGCATTTAGAGGCAGCAGCTGTTCGTGTCTCCTTCACGATTGTATCGTTGTGCCGGAATTCGGTAAAGGCGGCGGCCGAGGCAGCCAAAGCACTGCCTCCGGCGTCCCTTCAATATCCGCTCGAAGAGGAGCCGATCGAATCAATGATGAACATTACCCTGCAGCTATCTTTCAGAATTGCCTTGGTCTGGGCCGCAGGATTTCTAATCGCAGTCGCAGTCGAAGCCCTGCTCCCCGACCAGGCCGGCCTCACCTTGGCCAGCAAGCAAAGCACCCTGTTCATCTCCTTCAGCCGCATGGGCTTCTGGACCTGCGTCCTCGCGGCACTCATCGTCACCGCATTAGTCGTAGGCCGTGCCCTTCTAGCCGACATCGGCTGGAACACTTTTCGTTAGCGAGCGCCTCAACACTCTCCGAGAAAGTGTCATGCGATCTCGTAGGAAACCACATCTCACCTCAATCGCGACCCGCTATACTGCTCCCCATGCCTACAGACCCCATGGAAGAATGGCGGCGCCTCACCACGTTCTACGGCGAAATGGGCGACATTGAGATTCGCGATCTCGCCGCTCAAATCAACGATCTAACCCCAAACGCCCAGCAAATCCTCCGCGATGAACTCAAGAAGCGCGGTATCGCCGACACGAGGCCCACGCGAAACATCCCCTCTTCCGACAGTGATATCGGCGTGCATTGGGACGATGGGGAGGACAGCGATCAGGACATCGATCCTGACGCGCTTGAGCGTGGTGCTGCCGAATACACCTGGAAGACTGGCCTCTGCCGTTGCGATTCAATCGACGAAGCCGCTCAACGAGGTGAGATGTTGCGCCGCGCCGGAATTGAGAGCTGGGCCCAGCGACCAGGATCGCGCTTTTTTGTTCCGTGGCTAGAGATAGGCGAGGGCGACATTCAGCTCAACGTCGCCGCCGACCAACTGGACCAGGCGCGCGCCGTCATCGCTCAGCCCATTCCGCAGGACATCATCGACGAGCTGAAAGAACGAGAAGCAGCGCCCGCCTACCAAATCCCCCGGTGCCCCCGTTGCAAAGCCGAAGACCCCATCCTCGAATCCGTAGAGCCTTCGAACAACTGGCTCTGCGAATCGTGCGGCCACACCTGGTCTGACCCGATCCCCGACCAAGCCTCCGAAAACTAGCCCTCAAAAACGGAAAGAGCCGCCCGGCAACAGGGCAGCTCCTTCCTCAGGGAGAATAGTTCCAACGGAGGCAAAACCATCAGAACTTTCTGGCTGCATAGTAGGTGTGGGGGACCGGAGTGTCAAGAATAAATCCGGAGCGATTTAACTATATTTAATATCAATAACTTACAGAATCAATATTTAACTGAACACGTATCAGATCTTCGCCGGACATTCGCCTTTTAAACTGCATATATTGCCGAGTTTTCTAGGTGTTTTCTAGGGTTTACGGCCGTTTTTCCACAGCCAAAAGGTCTTAGTTAACCGTTCGGATGCGCCCGTGATTCTTCTCACCCGCAAGTTTCAATCTTCAAGATGTAGCCGGATGAATTCCACCTCATACACCGAAGACACCGGTCTGCCCCGCGCGACCCGGTAGAGCGCCCTGCCGCCGCCGAGAAAGAAACCCAGCAGCACCGCCGCACTACAACCGATGATCACCAGCATCGCCACTCCCATCAGGAACTGGCCGGTCTTCACGATCTCGTTGTCTTTCCCCTGCGTCATCTGCGTCAGCTCAGCGGAGTAATGAACCTGTGCCAGCAGTTTGTGACTCTCATCGGGAATCGCATCGCCACTCACTAGCGCCACGATTGGTCCGCTGCGCAGCACCTCGAGCGAGGCCTGGTCGGAGTCCTGCAGCGGCTTGGGAAACGCCGGCTGAGCCCCGCTGCCCGTCTTGATGTAGTCGTGAATCTTCTTGTACTGTGCTTCCGCAATCTGCGGCGTCGGATAGTCGATCAGCGTCAGCACCGCGGGCCCCGAAGTCAGTGAGTAGTTCGCGGTCACCGTCTCTGCATCGCGATCGAACCCCACCAGCTCTGGCGGCAGCACCCCACCGCTACCCGCATATCCCGACGGGCCTTGCGCAAAGTGTGTTGTCTGCTTATCTAGCGCGTCCTGCGGCAACATCGCAAGAATCGGCGGCGGCAGCGCTCGATTGCCCTGCGGCATCGGTAGATCCTTCGCTAGGTCGCGCAACTCGCTTGCTGACATCGGCCCGACCTTCGAGAAGGTCGCATCCACCACTGTGCTGCCCTTCCAGAACAGGACCCGGTTCTTGTCCGAAGTCCCGCCCGTCCCGATATCCGCCTTCGGCCAGCCATTCTGCCGGTAGAACGAATATGCGCCGTAAGCCCCACTCACATCCTGGAAGCTCAGCGCTTTCACTGTCAGCGTCTCGTCACTGCGTTTATAGCTGGCGACGATGCCGCCCTGGTTGCCGTACTCCTTCAGCGCCGCCGCATTGGCGCTATCCAGTTCTGCTGCATCCGTCAACACCTTCGGTTTGTCCGTCGCTACCCATCCCGCAAAGGCCTCCGGTAGCACCGGCCTGTCTTTTGCGGCGGTAGGAGATCCCGTAGTCACCATCATTGGCGCGGGCTTCGCCGAATTGGGACTAGCTTTGGCTGGAGCAGCCGCCTGCGCTTCCATGCGCATTCCGGCGCCTGCCAAAACCATCACACCCGCTGCCATCGCCATCCACCGCATCAAAGAAACTCCCAACCTCAGGCTACCACCCAAGCGCATGCACGAACCTGCCCGGCTTGCTTCCGGCCTCACCTCATGTTTGACACCGCGAACCATCGAAATGTTCGTTTCAAGTCCGATCTTGCACACCCACAGCGACGCGTGGCTCCTCTAGATACCGGCGCCACTCCTCCCCTTCGGCCATCTGCTTAATCAGCGCAAACCGCCGCCGCATCAGTTCGTGAATATGTGGCAGCACAATCGTCCGCCCCACCAGTTCTCCCCCCATCCCCCACGGAAGAGAGAATCGCAGCTCGTCACGCATCAGCACGGTGCCATCGCTACGCTCTGTGAAGTGATGCTCGTGTTCAAATCTGGCGAACCGTCCTGAAATCATCCGGTCGCGAAAGAATACCGGAGGATCAAACTCATCGATCAGGCTTTCATGCACATGCGGCAGTCCCCACTTCCACCCCCGCCATCGCACCGTGTCTCCGCCCACAACGGTTCCGCTCATGCGTCCGCCAACCGGTCGCATCTCCAGCACCAGCTCCACCACGGCGAGATGCGTTGAAAGCGAAAAGCACCGATCGATCGGCGCCCGCACCGCAGTCTCTTCTCGCACCAAAAACTCTCGCCCCATCATGGCCACAGCTCATTAGACAAACCATCCTTCTGCTCGGACCATCGTTTCCGCCCGACAGTCCACGTCCGTGTTTATCAGACAAAACTTCGCTCCCACTTCCACTCGTCTGTTGAAAGGTCGTCGTTTCTTTGCTGCGAAAGCCGCACCAGAACTCCAGCATCCCCCGCCGACAACCGCGCATCGAACCCGGCATTACGGAGGAAAACTCAGATGTTCCGTGTGTCCTTATATGTTCTTGGGGTCTCGGCGTTCGTCGCCGCTTGGGCCGCGTACCGCAATCAGCAGATGAGAAAGCCGATCCCGGTAAAGAAAGCCGCAGCCCTGCTGCAGGAGGCCTGGGCCGACCACCATACCCGGGCCTGACCGCCGCTCACCGCAAAACTGAATTGATCTTCAGTCGCAGCGCATTCGTTGAATCGCATCAGCCAGCGTGTGCTCACACCACAGGTACGCCCGCCGGTATCGGCGATGGCGGCAGCGGCTGCGGATATAACAAATCTCCTAGAACCTGGTAGCGTCCACCGTAGAACAGGATCGCGTACTCCCGCGTGCCCGTGCTCAGCGGGCCGCCCAGGCAGATGCTGGCTAGCAAGAAAAATCCAAACGCCACCAGCCCGAAGAAAACCTGCAGCATAATTCCAGCGACCGAAGCCGAGCCCGTCGAATCCGCAAACGCCGAATGAATTCCAAGCTCCATGCCTGCAACTGCTCCCGCCAGCACCAGGCCCGGAATCAGCAGAATCAGGAAAATCGCGATCCCCGCAACCATCGGCAGAATCAAGCGCAGCAGCGCGTATGCGAAGAACTGTCCCTTCTCCGCCGTGATCCTTGCCCACACTGAACTCCAAGCGTCGCTCGCCGAGGCATCTTCCAGCGCAAAGTGCGGCAACATCCAGTCGCGCAAAATAATGTCCAGCGCAATTCCGAGAACGACCAGCAGAAGAATAATCGGCACCAGGGGAAGAATCAGTCCCAGCAGCATCCCAATATTCGGATGACCGCCCGGCTGCATGTCGCGGAACAAACGCAAGAATCCCGCCACAAATGGAATCGAAATCAATCCCATCAGCAGAAGGAAACCCACTCCGACTCCAATATTCAGCCAGAAGAACCGCGATGCCTGCTCTTTATAAAGGTCCCAACCCGGCCTGATCATCTTGGTGTTATGCACCAGGCAATGGAAGAACGCAAACCGCAGCCGCGTGATCAGGTAAAACACCACCGCCGCAATCAACAGCACCAGCAGAAACGCCGCCACGCCTGCCGCAATCCATTGTGGCGGAATATCCCTCAAAGAATGGATCATCGGCCCGCGCCCCAATGAAGAACCGCCGCCACCGCCGCTGCGCGATGACGAACCCCGGAAATTGCTCCCCAGTCCTTCCGTAACTAAAGCCACAAGCCCTAGCTTCAGAAACGTCCCCCAGCTGAACGGCCTGAAGAGAAATGCCTTGGTGCGTTCAACAGCAGGAGTGATGGCATCTGCAGCAGAAATGGCGCGCATAAACATGACCTTTCAGGGAAACCAGCCTACCACGAAGACTACGCAAATCGAACATCCCCAGTTCCAATCTCGGGGCTCGTCATCATGAGCGAAGTCGAAGGACCTACTCTTGCTCTTCGCCTCGAATACCTCGGACCATCGTTAAAAGCTAGAAAGAAACCCCCTCCTCCAACGCCAAATCCCGAGAAGATCCTCCCACCCGGAAAACGTACTTCCCGGGAACCAGCTTCCACCCATCCGCAGCCTCATCAAAAACCTCAAGCCGTTCCCGCCCAACCGCAACCGAAACCTGCTTTGACTCCCCGGCGCCCAGATCGACACGCGTCCATCCCACCAGCCGCTTCGGAGGCTCACCCGCCGCATCCGGCAACGAAGCATAAACCTGCGCCGTCTCCGTCCCCGCGCGCTTACCCGTGTTCTTAACGGTGAACGTTACCGAGGTAGAATTCCCAGCCGTCACCGATAGTCCGGAATAAGCAAACGTCGTGTACGAAAGCCCAAAACCAAACGGAAAAAGCACCGGCTTCTTTTCCGCGTCGTACCACTTGTAGCCCACCTTCAATCCTTCGTCGTAGTTCACATCAAACGACGGCCCAATCTTCATGAAGACGCCCACCAGCCCCGGAAATCCCGCCAGATGCTGCACCGGATGATTCGCATCCACAGCCGGCTGATTCACGTGTACCGGATGCGGCAGATCCGCTTCGCTCCTCGGAAAAGTGAGAGGGAGTTTCCCCGAAGGATTCACGCTACCGAACAAAACATTGGCAATCGCTTCCGATCCGCGAATCCCCGGGTACCATGCTTCAACCACCGCACTCACCTTGTCGATCCACGGCATCAGCACCGCGCCGCCAGTCTCCAGCACCACAAGCGTGTGCGGATTGGCCGCAGCCACAGCCTCAATCAATGCATCCTGCTTGTCCGGCAGCGAAAGATCCTTCAGGTCCATGCCCTCCGATTCATGCTGCACCGCAAACACAATCGCAACCTGCGATGCTTTCGCCAGCGCAGCAGCAGACGCCACATCCGTGCCCGGGTCGAACTTCACCTGCGCACCAGCCGCTTTCTCGCGAAGCCCCTTCAGCGGAGCAGAGCGCTGGTACACCGACTCTAGAAAAACCGACAGCGGATTATTGGCAATCTCCGGCGGCGGAGGTACAGGATTGCCTCCAGCCGGTGATACCTGCGAAGACCCCCCTCCCGACATCACTCCCACATCGGCATGTCCCCCAATTACCGCGATCGACTTGATGCTCGCTGCGTTCAATGGCAACTGGCTGCGCTCGTTCTTCAGCAACACCGCAGCCTTCTCTTCTATCTTTTGCGCGACTTCAAACCCGCGCATTACATCCGGCGACTGTGCCTTCGCAGGATTATCGACAATTCCCGAATCGAATTCGGTCCGCAGAATGCGATGCACCATGTCATTCAGCCTCGCCGTCGGCACCTCGCCGCTCTCCACAGCCTTCTTCAACGGCGCGCCGAAGGAATCGTTGCCGGGCATTTCGATATCGAGACCCGCCAGCGCAGCCTTCACCGTGCTTTGCGTTCCTCCCCAGTCGGAAATCACAAATCCCTTGAATCCGAAATCCTTCTTCAGAACATCGCTCAGCGTGTACTCGTTTTCGCAGGCATGAACCCCGTTGATCTCGTTGTAAGCGCACATCACTGCGCCCGCGCCGGAATCCTTCAACGCAATCTGAAACGCCAGCAGATCGCTCTCCCGCATCGCGCGCTTGCCGATGATCGAGTTTGCCGTGTACCGGCCCTCATCCTGGTCATTCACCGCAAAGTGCTTCAAGTCCGTGATCAGGTGCAGCGCCTTCTCCGCTTTCAGTTCCTGTCCAGCCAGCGTTCCGGCCAGCAGCGGATCTTCGCCCTTGTACTCGAACGTGCGTCCATTGCGCGGCTCTCGAATCAGGTTGATCCCCGAGCCCAGCGACATGTTGAACCCGATCGATCGCAGTTCGTTCCCGATCATGGTTCCGGTCTCATACGACAGCGCAGGATCCCACGTGGCCGCCATCGCCTCACCTGACGGCAGCGCCGTCGCATAGCGCCCCTTCGCGCCCGCTCCCGAAATCCCAACTACAGAATCGGACATCTGCAGGTCAGGAATATCGAGCCGCTGAATCCCCGGAATAAAGCCGAGACTCGAAATCGCCCGCGTCCCCGGGCCCGACTCCGGTGGCACCACCGTAGCCAGCCATCCCAGCCCGTGCAGCAGTTGGATCTTTTCATCCAGCGTCATTTCCTTGATCACCAGGTCAGCGCGCGCATCCGGCGAAAGGCTGGTGTCGGACCACGCATGGTGCCGCGACTGTGGCATCCCCGGCATCTGGCCGCACGTGTATCTGCCCGCAATCAGCGCGATCAAAATTCCGAATAAAAAAGCGAAATACCGATTGAGTATCTGTTTCATCAATTCGTCCTTACGTGCGGCGCGAGTTGCGCCAGATCATCACCTGAAACAATAACCCCTGGCCGCCGGTTCACGCGCCGTGCGCATACCTCTGATGCAAGGCCCTGTAATTCAAAACAGATACCGTCGTTCCGAACTAAGCCGAGGAACCAGCAGTTGCCCTTCGCATCAATTAGCGCCACCCTCGGGTGCCCCATCCATGCCGCAGCTTCATCGCGGCATGGGTGGGAAAGCACAGACCTAACTCCACGCTCTAATGATTCCGAGCGAAGTCGAGGAATCTGAAGGCTGCCTTTGCATCGATCAGCACCACTGCGTTCCCCGGCCATGACGAAGAGCGATCCACGAATCATCTGCCCTGCTGAATACAATTTGATATCGAGGTGTAACGATGGGCGTCTGGGCAACAGGCCTCTACAGTGGAGATTTCGCGCTCGACCTACGCAGTACCATCGCCGCCGTTGCCAAGTTGCCTTTCGACAACGATCGTCTCGTCGATATCCTCTGTGAAAGCGAAGCCGCAGCCGCACGCAACCCCAATGATACCGACCATGCAACATTCTGGCTGGTCGTAGCAGATCAGTTCGCGAAACGCGGCATTCAAAGCGATCGTGCACAAAAAACGGCGCTTCAGATCATCGATTCCGGCAGCGACCTCCAAACCCTTGAGAAACTCGGCATGAAGGCACCAGACCTGCGCAAGCGGAAAAAAGTTTTGGAAGAGGTGCGTCAACGTATTCTCTCTCCGCAAATAAGATCCACGCCGCGCGAAGTTTTAAAGGCGCCCCAGACCTTGCTCATGCACACCGGTGATGTCCTCGTGTATCCAACCTTCGGCGGCCGGTGCCGCAATCCCTACTTCGTTGATCAGAACAAGGACCGCATGGGTACAGCCACCCCGTCATGGCAACCGGACAGCTGGTCGGCGATGGTCATCGTCGATTCCGGACGCGCATTTGATTTCCTCGCGTGGTATCGCCCTCTGACGCTGATACACGCGGTCGCCGAGAAGCCCACCCTATACCCCCTGCAAGAAGAGCGGCTCTGGTGTCTGGCGAGACCCGGCACATCGACCTCATCGCACTTCAAGCGGATGGGAATCGAAAAAATCGGAGCAGTCGCCATCGACCGCGAAAAACTCACAAAATGTCTTGGTGAAATGCGTCCAGGGATATCCGCCGCCGTTTCCGACATCTCCCTTGCCAACCAACTAAGCGTCGGCCCCTACAGTTCGAAAGCGCGATTAGGCGAACCAGGTAATCTCGCCAGCATCAAGCCCGGAAGACCATTTCCAACGATTCTCGGCCTGCGCCAGATCTTAGCGGACGCGTAGCCGCGCACAACTGAAGCCGACCGAATGCCCGCTGTTCTTTGAGGGGCAGCCTCAGGGAATGACTTTTCGTCAGGCCGAAATCAGCACGAGGCAAGATGGGCTTTAGCCCCCTTAGAAAGCAACCACCACACGCTGCTCCGCCCACCAGGCACCGAACTTGTCCATTGCCCGCTCGCACACCATCCGGTGCCGTTCTTTCTTGTCCCGCACCTTCTTGCGAACCTCTTCTTCCAGCGGCTCCAGCAAGTCGAACGTGATATTCGCAGGTTGAAAGTCCTTCGCATCCGCATGTGTGATGTAGTGCACCAGCGACCCCAGCGCCGTTCCTCGCGGCACTGCCGCAGGCTCATGTCCACTCGCCAGCGCGCCAGCATAAATCCCCGCCAGCATCCCCGTTGCAATCGATTCCGTGTACCCCTCCACGCCTGAAATCTGTCCCGCAAAAACAATCCGCGGTTCGCGCTTCAAGCGCAGAAATTCATCCAGCAACACCGGCGCGCAGATATACGTGTTGCGATGGATCTGTCCGTAGCGCAAAAACTTTGCGTTTTCCAGTCCCGGAATCAGCCGCAACACGCGCGCCTGCTCGCCAAACTTCAAGTGATTCTGAAAGCCGACAAGGTTGTAACTGTCCGCGCGGACATTCTCCTTGCGCAGTTGCACCACCGCCCAAGGTCGCATCCCGGTCCTCGGATCGCGCAATCCCACCGGCTTCATCGGCCCAAACCGCAGCGTGTCGCGTCCCCGCGTAGCCAGCACTTCAATCGGCAGACATCCCTCGAAGTAGTCGAGGTTTTCCCACTCTTTACTTTCCGCTGCTTCCGCCGCCAGCAGCGCATCCAGAAAGCGGTCATACTCAGCGCGATCCATCGGGCAATTGATGTAGTCCGCCGTGCCCTTGTCCCACCGGGCTGCGAAATACACCCGCTCCATATCAATTGACTCCGCATCCACAATCGGCGAAATCGAATCGTAAAACGCCAGGTGCCCCGCGCCCGTGATCCGCTGAATTTCCTCGCTGAACGCGCCAGAAGTCAGAGGCCCTGTTGCCACAATGGTCAGCTCATAATCATCCGATTCCAGCCGCGTCACTTCTTCGCGAATCACGTGGATCGCCGGCTCGTTCGCAATCGCTTCCGCAATCCGTCTTGAAAACTCCACGCGATCCACTGCCAGCGCGTGTCCCGCCGGAACCGCCGTCTCATCCGCAATCTTCAACAGTGCCGAACCTGCGCGCCGCATCTCCTGCTTCAGCAGCCATGGCGCCGTGTTCGGCGATTCGCTCTTCAGGGAGTTTGAACACACCAGCTCGCCAAACTCAGTCGTCTGGTGCGCCGGAGTGAGCCGAGGTTTCCCGTCCACCATCGCGCGCATCTCGTAGAGATCCACTTTGCAGCCCATGCGCGCTGCCGTCAGCGCCGCCTCTGGTCCCGCAAGTCCTCCGCCAATCACGCGAATTTTCATCGCGCCGGCTCCTCATCTCCAGCTAGCCGCCGCAGAGCCTCTCCGCTCATGCGCACATTCCGCCACGTGTCCAGAAAATCCGCCCCCATTGCTCGATAGAACTCAATTGCCGGCGTATTCCAGTCCAGTACTTCCCAACCCAGCCGCGGACAATCCTTCTCTACGGCGATCGCCGCCACCTTGCGCAATAGCGCTTTGCCGATTCCGCGCCCGCGCATCTCCGGCAGCACAAACAAATCCTCCAGGTACACGCCCGGCCGCCCCAGCCACGTCGAGTAGCTGTAAAAGCACAGAGCAAAGCCAGCCGGAATCCCGTCAAGTTCAGCGATCAGACACCAATAGTAGGGGTTCGGCCCGAATCCGTCGCGCAACAGGTCTGCCGCCGTGGCCGACACCGCGTCCGGTTCGCGCTCGTATTTGGCCAGTGCACGAATAAACTCAAGAATCTGCGGCACATCCTCCTCTACCGCCGGGCGAATCGAAAGCCCCTCGCTGGCACTCATGCTTCCACTTTTCTCCTTGCACATGTTTGTATTCTAGGGTGTGACGCAGGCCACACGCGCACCCCAAGCCGTCAATCTAACATCAACTTCAGCTTCGCCCCCGGCTGTCATTCCGGTTCGACGGTCTTCCGGCCTTGTGCTTAAGCATCCGTTGGATTTACCTTTGGTCGTGCCAGGCGGGCGCTCGCTGCCGCAGTAGTTCCTGCCGCAGCTTGCTCGTCGTAGCAATATTTTTTCGATTATCGATGTACCCGGCTATTCGCGACTGGACTAAGCTTTTATACCGTCAATCGCAGCGCCCCGAGCGCATCTAACCAGGAGCAGGTTCAAAGTCGTCGATGTGTGACATTCACGGAACCATTTTTCGATCGAGCACGCGGGCTGAACGGCTCGCCCAAGCTCCCAAGGAGAAGAACATGAAACGCACGATTTCGCTCTGGATCGGTATGCTGGCCCTCGCCGCTTTGCCCGCGCTCGCCCAGACTCCCGCGCCAGCTCAGACTCCCACGCCAGCCAATGTTGGACCCACCGGTAAGATTCATGGCCACGTGACTAACCCTACGGGTGCTTCCCAGGGCGGCGGCAACGTGACATTGATGAATGGCTCAAAAGACGTGGCCAACTTTACCGTCGACGCTGACGGTAACTATGCCGGAACCGCGCCTCCGGGTAATTACACGATGATCTATCGCGCCGCCAACATGCCGCAGGACAAGCAAGCGGACAAGTTCGACAACATCAAGATCGTTGTCGGCCAGGACACAGTTGCCGATGACGACATGTCGCGCAAGGAATACGTCGATGCGCTCCCTGAAGAGACACGCAAGCAACTCGCTGACATGAAGGCGCACAACGCTGAGGCCCTCAAGGCTAACGCTGTCATCAAGACGCTGAATGCCGACCTTAAGACCGCCATGGCCGACATTCACGATGCCGATTCGGCCCGTGCCACTGCGGCACAGCAACTGGGAGCCTCCGCGTCGAAGACCGATATCGCTGCTAAAGAGACTGAGATCAAAAACGCGAAGTATACCGACATCGTTACGCTGATGGAAAAAGATACCCAGGCTCGGCCGACAGAGTCCGTGCTCTGGGCCTATCTCGGCCAGGGCCAACTCGGCCTCAAGAAATACGATGACGCTGAAACTTCGTTCAAGAAGGCAGTTGACCTCGAATCCACCTCGAAGAAGCCGCGTCCAGAAATACAGGGACTGGCCAACTCCGGCCTCGGCGAAATCTATGCCCGGAACGGCAAGGTGCCTGAAGCCAAGGCAGCCTACGATGCCGCTGTCAAGGCAGACCCCACCAAGGCCAGCTTCTATTACAAGAATGAAGCCGTCATTTACTCACAGACCGGCAATGCTGAAGGTCAGGTTGCAGCCGCTGACCAGGCCATCGCCGCCAAGCCCGACGATCCGCTGCCCTACTACCTCAAGGGACAGGCCCTCATCACCAAGGCAACCGTTGACCCCAAGACGCAGCGCATCGTTCTGCCCGAAGGTTGCGGCGAAGCCTATCAGAAGTATCTGCAGCTTGATCCCACGGGGCCCTACGCCGCTGACGTTAAGGGCATCCTCGACTCAGCCGGTCAGAAGATCAACTCCAGCTACAAGGCCACTAAGAAGTAGTCCCGTATCCGAGTTTCATAAGAAGGGCGCACCCGCATCGGGCGCGCCCTTTTCTTCTTATCCGTCCCCTTGAGCGAAGCCGAATGGGACCTGCTTCTCCTCACCATCAATTCCCGAAAAATGAGCACCAAAGAATTACGACACGGAGGGAGCAGTGGCCTTGAAGCCACTCAATAACGCGCAAACCAACAATCGGTCTTTAGCCCTGCAACGCTGCGCATTTACAGTATTCTTGCTGCAAAGCGTTACCCCTTCGAGGTCACAATGCAACGCAAACTCCAACTGGCTGCAGTCGCCTTCGCTTGTCTTATCTCTGCTATCCCCGCGCACCCGCAGGCCCGCACCGGCGACGCCGCCACCATCGCCCGCCGTAACGCCATCGAGCAGGAACTTGAATCCATCGCCACTATCGAGCGCAAGGTCATGGTCCCCATGCGCGACGGCAAGCGGATGCAGGCCGACATCTACCGCCCCAAGGATGAATCCAAAAAGTATCCCGTAATCTTTTCGCGCACGCCCTACAACTTCAACTACTGGGACATCGCTCTCGGCGCCCCCCGCGACATGACCGCCGCACTCGATGCAGTCAAGCACGGCTACGCCTACATCGAGATGAACGAGCGTGGCCGCTACTTCTCCGAAGGCGACTACGACATCCTTGGCGTTCCACTTACCGATTCCGACGACGAGTTTGATTGGATGACGGCGCTTCCCTGGTCCACCGGAAAAGTCGGCCTCATCGGCTGCTCCTCCACTGCAGAGTGGCAACTCAACGTCGCCTCTCGCGGCAACAAGGCTCTTGCCACCATCATCCCTGAAAGCTACGGCGCGGGAGTTGGCCGTGTCGGTCCCTACTACGAACAGGGCAACTGGTTCCGCGGCGGAGCGGTGCAGATGCTCTTCGCCACCTGGCTCTACGACGCCGGTCTCCAGACCAACGAAGCTAAACCAAACTTTCCACCCAACACCTCGCAGCAGGCGCTCGTCGAAGCCGCAAAGTGGTGGGACCTCAACGCCCATCCGCCTATGGTTGACTGGACCAAGGCACTGGCGCATCTGCCCGAAAAAGATCTCCTCGCTGCCGTCGGCGCGCCGAAAGGCATCTACGCCGACAATACCCCTTCAGGCCAGCGCGGCATGATTGAGCGAACCCCCAACGATCCCGCATGGTACAAAGGCGGACTCTGGAACGACTCGATGCACATTAACGTTCCCGGCCTTTGGATGATGACGTGGTATGACGTTAGCGTCGCTCCCAATCTAGCCGCATATAACTTTGTCCGCTCCACCGCCAGCCCCGAAGTAGCCAACGAGCAGTACGCGATCATTGCTCCTGTCCCGCACTGCAGCTACAAACGCGCTCAAGAACACACCATCGTCGGCGAACGTGATCTCGGCGATGCGCGTCTCGACTACGACGCCCTAACCTTTGGCTGGTTCGATCACTTCCTCAAAGGCGAAGACAACGGACTTCTCGCGAAGACACCCAAGGTTCGCTACTACACCATGGGCCTCAGCAAGTGGCAATCTTCTGACACCTGGCCTCCCAAGGAAGCCAAGCCCGTCACGTTCTACTTGACGTCAACCGGCCGCGCCAACTCGCTGGCAGGCGACGGCACGCTGGCCACCGCGGCGCAGCCCAAAGACGCAGCCGACAAATTCCTCTACGATCCTATGAACCCCGTGCCCACCCGCGGCGGAGGCTTCTGCTGCATGGGCGCCGACTTGAAGCCCGGCGCCGTAGATCAGCGTCCTCTCGAAGCGCGTGATGACGTACTCGTTTACTCCACCAGCCCACTTTCCGAGGGCATGGAGGTCACCGGCACCGTCGATGTCACTCTCTACGTGTCAAGCGACGCCAAGGATACCGACTTCACTGTCAAGCTCATCGACGTTCTCCCCGACGGCACCGCTTACAACATCGACGAAAACATCCAACGCGCTCGCTACCGCGAAGGCTACAACCAGCCGCCCGTATGGATGGAAAAAGACAAGGTCTACAAAATCACCTTTCAGCCCATGCAGACCAGCAACTACTTCGCACCCGGCGATGAATTGCGCGTAGAAATCAGCAGCAGCAACTTTCCCCGCTATGACCGCAACCTCAACACCGGCGGCAACAACTACGATGAGACCAAGGGTGTAGTAGCCCACAACCAGGTCCACCACTCCACCCAATATCCATCAACCATTACGCTGAGCGTAGTGAAACACTAACCCAACATCGACGACCTCGGACCATCCTTGAGCACTCTCATCCTGAGCGAAGTCGAAGGATCCGCAGTTGTTTTTTGCATCAATCCGTACAAACTTGGGTGCCCCATCCGTGACGCAGTTTCATCGCAGCATGGGTGGGAAAGCACGAACCTCAACTACCATGTTCTAAGCAATGTCAGAAGAACTCGCCCCTGGCCTCTACCTCGTCGCCACACCCATCGGCAACCTCGGCGACATCACCCTTCGCGCACTCGATGTCCTAAAAAATGCTGACCGCATCGCCTGCGAAGACACCCGGCAGACCCAAAAGCTCCTTAACCATTTCGCCATCGCCACACCCACCACCAGCTATCACCAGCACAACGAGCGCGAGCGTGCGACAGAACTCATCGACGCCCTCAAAGCCGGCGCGCGCATTGCTGTCGTCTCCGATGCGGGTATCCCCGGTATCAGCGATCCTGGCTCATGGCTCGTCAACGCAGCCATCGCCGCTGGAATCGCCGTCATTCCCATCCCCGGCGCAAATGCTGCTCTTAGCGCTCTCATCGCCTCAGGTCTCTCCACCGAGCAATTTCACTTCATCGGATTTTTGCCGGAAAAAGCCGGTGCCCGCCGCACCCGTCTCGAAGACCTCGCAGCGCTGTCCCGCGACTCCGCGCAAACCATCATCTTTTACGAGGCCCCGCACCGCATCGCCGAAACCCTGTCAGACCTCGAATCCGTCTTCGGTCCAACCCTGCGCGTAGTAGCCGCCCGCGAACTCACCAAGCTCCACGAAGAATTCCTACGCGGCACCGCAGCGGAGATCCGTCAGAATCTCATAGCACGCGATCGCATCCGCGGCGAATTCGTGCTCCTTATTGAAGTCCCCGCCAAAACTGCGGGCGCCCCAGGTCCCGTCTCTGAGACCCGGGAGACCATCTCCGCCCGCGTCGCCCGACTCCAATCCGAATCAGGTCTGGATGAGAAGGAAGCCCTCAAGCGTCTAGCCCGCGAGCTGGGCCAATCCAAAAGCGAACTCTACCGCGAACTCCAGCGCGAACGCGCGCGCCGCAAATAGACTCCGTCGACCTTGTAGGAGACGACTTCGCGTCACCATTGGGCCACCCGTCCTGCAGCAGGCCACGATCACGCAAATCATCATGGACTTCAACCACCGATATCTTGCATCTAAGTTGTTTCTAGATAGAAGTTGAAAGTAGAGCACCCTGAACTCTATCTCCTTCCCTATCTATCGCTAAATGTGAGCGGTAATGCTCAGACTCGCAACCAAACTCCGAATAATATAGGACTTACCAGATGCGCCAGGTAGATCCCTAAATAACAAACTGAGCGCATAGGTAGAAAACGGTGTTTTGCATGAAGAAAGTCATCACGCTCGTAGCATTACTAGGCATGACCAGCATCGGCTGGGCGGGAACCAATCGTGAAGCAACCAATGACCGGCTCGACCATGCCGGCAGAGTGATTCACGAAATCATGGACGCCCCCGATAAAGGCATTCCTGAAGAAGTTCTTGAACACGCAAAATGCATCGCCGTTGTTCCCCACCTTCTCAAGGGCGGCTTCGTATTCGGCGCTGAAAATGGCCGCGGTGTTGCTACCTGCAGATCTTCAAACGGCTGGAGCGCACCAATCTTCTTCGCGATTACCGGCGGCAGCTGGGGATTGCAGATCGGTGTCGAAGGTGTCGACCTGGTCATGATCATTCAGAACGAGCGCGGAATGCACCAGCTCCTCTCCAGCAAATTTGAGCTTGGAGCGGACGCGTCGGCAGCAGCCGGCCCAGTCGGCCGTCACGCTTCAGCTGATACCGATTGGAAAATGGATGCTGAGATCCTCACCTACTCGCGAGCCCGTGGCGCCTTCGCCGGACTCACTCTCAACGGCGCTTCGATCCGCCGCGATGATGATTCCACCGAAGCCATCTACGGCCACGACATTTCGAATGCGCGCATTTTGAAGGGCGAAATCGCTGTGCCCGAATCCGCGCGTCCCTTCCTCAACGCCGTTCGCGGCGCAAAGGCGCAGGCGGTAGCTTCCAAGTAGTTAATTCTGAAAATCGTGGGCGTCCCTTTCTTCTCAACGTCAGGGACGCCCGCAGCATCAGGAAAGGCAAGCATGCTCTGGACAATTCTGGTTGTGGTTTTAATCTTGTGGCTTCTCGGATTCAGCTTCCACCTGGCTGGCGGCTTCATCCATATTCTGCTGGTAGTCGCTCTCGTAATCCTTCTCTTCAACCTGCTGAGCGGACGCCGTCGTCTTTAAGAGCTTCCTGGCCCGGGCTTCCCGCATTCGATCCGCTATTCACCGTCCACTGCCACAGCAATCCGAACCGCCTCCTCCGCGGAACCCGCCACTTCCAGCAGCAGCCGATTCTCCGCCTTCAAAAAACCAGCCTCCACCGCGCGATCCAGGAATGCCAGCAGCCCATCCCAATAATTTGCTGTATTGATCAGCACGCACGGCTTGGTATGCAGACGCAACTGCTTCCACGTCACAATCTCCATCATCTCGTCCAGCGTTCCATAGCCGCCCGGCAGCATCAGGAAAGCATCGGCCAGCTTCACCATGCGCGCCTTGCGCTCGTGCATCGTCGGCACCATCTCCAGCCGCGTCAGTCCGCGATGCGCAATCTCGCTGCCTGAAAGAATCTCCGGCAAAACCCCGATCACCTCCGCACCGCCCGCCAACGCCGTATCCGCCACCGCACCCATCAGCCCCACGCTGGCTCCGCCATACACCAACCCAAGTCCAGCGTCGGCGATCGCCCTTCCCAGCGCCTTTGCCTCCGCCAGAAATATCGGATCGCTCCCATTCGCAGATCCGCAATACACCGCAACCCTTTTCAGTTTCATCGCGCAACCAGAATAGCTCCGCCGCGTCCTTCCCTCCGCAACTCGCCTTTAATCCCGTGTTCATCGCGCATTCACGATCCGCTGTTAGCTTCATCCGCGGAGTTCTCTTGCCTCTTCCCCGCACTATCAAATCCCAGCTTTTGGAGGTCACCCGGTGACACAGCAGTCCATTCTTTCTTCTCGGTTACGTGTTTCCATTGCCGTCGCATTTTCCGCGATCCTCTTGCCATCCCTCGGCCTGGCGCAGGGCAAGCCTGCGTTCAATCCCGGCAATCTCGTTGTCAGCCGGTCGGTCTACGACAACCTTGCCGGCAATATCACGATCGGACAGACGCTGCCGCCCAACTGCGTTGCATCCACCGGCGCATGCGTCACAGCCGTGGCCGACGGTACCTACCCCTTCGTCTTCGCCAATGACACCATCGACGGCAGTTTTGGCATCACGTCGCGCATCTTCCTTGATCACTCCACGCCGTCCGGTCATGTCATCAGCTCTCTCGAAGTCCCCAACAGCCTCGACTCCGGCATCTCCAGTTCGAGCGATCAACTCGTCACGAGCTTCAGTTCCAAGTCCGAACTCGGCCTCCACTTGTCTACAAACGGCCGCTATCTCACCTTCATGGGGTACGTCGCACCTGTTAACGCCATCGATGTCTCAAATTCCAACACGCCAATTGCCCCCGATCCTACCAATCCGGTTCCCTCGTCCTACTATCGAGCGGTCGCTCGCGTCGATCGCTGGGGACATTTCACCTTCGCTGAGACCAATGCCTACAGCGGCAACAACGGCCGCTCCGCAATCCTCAACAACACCTGGGGCAACGACGTCTTCTACATCGCGGGCAACGCCGGTAACGGCGGAACCCCTGAACCACAAAATGTAGTCCTAGGCGCAGGCGCGCAGATACTAAGTCCCTCAGATCTTCCCGAGGCCGATCAGGCTCCCGGTCTGCCCACGCCGGTTGGAAGCTTCTCCGTCACGGAACTTGGTGACAAGGCCGACAAGGTAGGCAAAGACGACAACTTCCGCGGCATGACCGTCTTCAACAACGTGCTCTATTACACCAAGGGCTCCGGCGGAAACGGCGTCAACACCGTCTATTACGTCAACACCAGCAACACGCCCTGCACGGGCGGTGTCGGACTCCCTGCTGCCGGCGCAACGCTACCCACAACGCCTCTCAACTACACTCTGCCGCTGCCTTCGACCGGACTTCCCAATAATATGTGCATCGTCGCCGGGTTTCCCACCACATCCAACAAGGCTGTCAATCCCGTCAATTTTCCCTTCGGACTATGGTTCGCAGACGCCAACACGCTCTACGTCGCCGATGAAGGCGATGGCTACACGGGAGGCGCCGACCTCTACACTCACGCCGCGGGCCAGACACTCGCGGGATTGCAGAAGTGGGTGCTGAACCCCGCAACCAGTCGCTGGGAACTCGCTTACGTCCTGACCAACGGATTGGAGTTAGGCGCACCCTACACGGTTGCGGGTTATCCCACCGGAACCAATGCGGCCACCGGCCTGCCCTGGTCGCCCGCGGCTGACGGCCTCCGCAACCTTACCGGACGCGTGAATGACGACGGCACCGTCACCATATGGGCGATCACCTCCACCATCAGCGGCAACGGAGACACCGGTGCTGACCCTGACAAACTCGTCACAATCACCGACCCTCTCAGCAATACCAGCAGTGCCGTAGCAGCAGGGGAGTCGTTCCGCACACTCCGCACCGCGAACTTCGGCGAAGTGCTCCGCGGCGTATCCTTTGGCCCGACCAATTAGAAATTTAGAAATTCACAACCACAGAACAGAGAAGGCGCACGGAATCCGCGTGCGCCTTCTTGATCGAGACCGCAGTCACTCGCGTTCCGATATCTTCAAACGAAACCTGCGAGCTTCATCACTGCGCACACTTGATCTCGACGCGCAGCCAGCCTGGGGGTGCACCCGGTCCCGCCTTGCCCGGATCGACTACTTCGATGGCGTGCATTGGCTCGGGTTTCATCCAGTTCCCACTCCACACACCGGCATGAACCGGCTCCGTCTGGCTCGGCTGGTCCACCACCTTGCCATCCGCCCTGTGATAGCGGATGTGTGGCGTTGTGCCGCCGGTATCATAGCCCAGAAACAAACTCGGCCACCGATGATGATGCATCGGTTCTGTACCGCCCTTGGGCGGCAGCGTCACCTGCAACACCCGCACGAAAGCATTCTCGAAAACGACCTTGTGGCTTGCGGGAGCGGCCTGCACGGCGTCGTAACCTGAGGGAAATGACGCATCCGTGCTCTGTCCATAGAGATAATGATGCGCGGCAAAAGCAGTCAGGCAGACTGTGCACACCATGCTTGAGGACGCGATCGTGAGAACCTTTAGAAACCGCGCTGATCGTCTCATAGTGCGCAGTATAAGATGCCTGTCTCGCTTTGCGTAGCGCATGTGGCTACGACGCGGTTTGAGACTTCTTTATTCTCCTCGACTTATCGGCTCCTGCAATCGACGCGCAAACCCGCCCTGCTCGTTCCACCGCTCGAATTCACTCGCCGACAGCTCAACCGATCCGTGAATCCGATCCGCTTCAAAGGAAAGATTTCCCAGCGGTCGTTGCGGCTGCGGTTGAGACCCAGATACTGCTGGGGGCTCTTTGGCAAAGACGTCCGCGAATGACGCAGCTTTCTCCGTCAGCACGCCCTTTGCGTGATCATTCCGTACGTGCAGTGAAAAATCCACGCGAATCTTGGGACCGAAGCGCGTACCAACCATCAATAGTTCCGCGCCTTCGATCAACCGCGTCAGCATGCTGTTGGGCTGCGTGAAAACAAGACTCTCCTCAGTAATTGGGGATCCAACCACAACATTCCAAGACGTCACATCGGAGCGCATCTGCGTCAGCCGTTCCATCAGCGGCATATCGATGTCGGCGTGAGTGGCGTATCGCTGCAGCGCCTTTCGAACCATCACCTCTGTTCCCAGCATTGCGATGCGATCGTTGAGAATCACCAGCCACCGCGTGTCCAGCATCTCTCCCTGTTCGCGAGCAAACGGTTTGATCAACAATGCCGTTCCAGCCTCGTACTCGGTCGTCTCCGCGCCGTTCAGTAGCGCGGCTTTAAAAATTCGCTCCGCGTCAAAATGTCCGCCCACCAGCAGCAGATGTTCGGTGAGTCTTCCACCACCAGATGAAGCGGCCACCTCAATCACTTCGTCGACGACCCTTTTGCCGTCGACGCCCGCAAGAGCCTGCCAGTCATCAAGGTCAAGTCGGTCGTTACGCGTCGACAGCAGCAGACGGCCATGCTCGTGTGGTTGCCCAACTGGATGGTTTTCGAATCCCGAAACGATTTCGGCGCCGGGAGGTACCAGCGAAAGTAATTTACTGTTCAGAGGTGAAGCGAAACCAGATGAAACAGTGACAGCCGTCGAAACTATTAGCCCTATAAGGCCGTATGCAAAAGGGCGCACGAGGCACCCCCTTTTGTAACCTGGGTGGTTCCATTTGGCCTGCGGCTAATCATCCTTTTCCGCGGCCGAAGAACCCATGCCAGATCGAAATGACAGAGTAAAGCGATCACGAGCGTACGCCGCCTTTTCTCCCCGCGCTATGTCGGGCATCACAATAAGATCCGACAAGAAAGAAAATCAATCAGAACTCTTCAAATCAATTCAAACCAGATGCCTTCAGCGTTCTTCTGCGTGCAACTCCTGTCGATCCCGTAGTCATCGCGAGACAGGTAAACTAGAGACAGGAACCTTTCCGCCGGACGCCGCCTTTGTCGCAGTCACTCATCGAAAATCTGAATCCAGAACAGCGCGCCGCGGTTGAGACCACGGATGGCCCTCTCCTGATCCTCGCCGGCGCCGGCTCAGGCAAAACCCGCGTCATCACCAGCCGCATCGCGTGGCTCATTCAGCAGAAGGGCGTCGCGCCCGATTCCATTCTGGCCGTTACGTTTACCAACAAGGCATCCGCCGAAATGGGGGAGAGGGTCGAGCGTCTGCTCGGCCACGGCTCGCTCACCAAGCCCCTCATCGCCACCTTCCACTCGCTCTGCGTGCGCATGTTGCGCCGCGATATCGAAGCGCTCAAAGTCGATGGCCAGGGCCTCACCCGCTCTTTCGCCATATACGACGAGAACGACCAGCAGGGAATCGTCAAGCAGGTGATGCGCCGCATGGGCCTCGATACTAAGCAACTCACGCCGCGCACCGTGCTCAGCCGCATCTCCTGGGCCAAAAATCACATGGTCGATCCGCAGGATTACTATCTTGGCTCCAAGGATCCCGACAGCGAACGCATCGCACACATTTACAAAAGCTACAAAGATGAACTGCGCAAGAACAACGCGCTCGACTTCGACGACCTGTTACTCGAAGCCGTCCGTCTGCTCAAAGTCTCCGCTCCCACGCGTGAGTACTACCAGCGTCGCTACCGCTACATCCTCGTAGACGAGTATCAGGACACTAACCGTCCGCAATACGAACTGATGAAACTGCTCGCTGGGGAAACCAAAAACGTCTGCGCCGTCGGCGACGAGGACCAGAGCATCTACTCCTGGCGCGGTGCCGACATTCGCAACATCCTCGAATTCGAAAAAGATTTTCCCAACGCCCGCATTGTCAGGCTCGAGCAGAACTACCGATCTACACAAGTCATTTTGGAAGCCGCCGGCGCAGTGGTCGCCAACAACCTCCGCCGCAAAGGCAAAAAGCTATGGACCGATCGCCAGGGCGGCTCGCTCATCGGCTACTACGAAGCGCCCGACGGCGAAAACGAAGCTCTCTTCATCGCCGACCGCATCCAGAAATTTCTTCGCGAGTCCGTCGAGTCTGGCGACGATGCCCACTGTGCGGTTCTTTATCGCACCAACTCGCAGTCGCGCCTCGTTGAAGAAGCGCTCCGCCGTTACGGCATTAAATACACCATGGTCGGCGGCTTCAGCTTTTACGAACGCGCTGAGATCAAGGACCTGCTGTGCTACCTGCGCCTCGTCCGCAATCCGCACGACTCGATGGCACTCAACCGCGTCATCAACACCCCGGCTCGCGGCATCGGCAAAACCACCCTCGAAACTCTCGAACGGCTCGCGCTTGAAACCGGCCAATCCACATGGGACGCGCTCGGCACTGCGATTACACAGCGTCTCATCCCCACCCGCGCGCAGATGGCGCTCGAATCTTTTCGCACGCTCATCCTCGACGCGCAGGCAATGATGGACCCCGACTTCGCCGGCAAGCTCTCCGCCGATGTAGGCGCTGAAGACGCCGACACCGACTTCTCCTTCGGCGCAACCGAACCCGATGAAGAAGAGAAGCAGCAAATCTCTGAAGTCTTCGAAGCAGCAACCGAATTTAGCTTTGGCGATAACGAAAATCAAATCCCGCTACTGGATCCCAGCCACTTCTCGCCCTTCGCCGACAATCAATTCGCAACGAAAAGAGCGCGCCCCTTCCTTCAAATGCCGAAGACCAAGCCCGAAACGCGGGTGCCCCAGGTCTCGGATTTGAGACCTGGGAAGGGAACTGCGAAAAGCAACGAACCCGAACTCAAAGAAGAGGGTGCTGAGGGATTCAGAAAACCCGGCGATCCCGCCACCCTCCCCGAACTCATCCGCTTCCTGATCGACCGCACCGGCTATATCAAAGCCCTTGAAGCCGAAGCCTCGCCCGAAGCTCTGAGCCGCGTTGAAAACCTCAAGGAATTAGCCAACGCGGCGCACGATGCCGAAGTCCGCGGAGAAACCCTCGCCGAGTTCCTCGATCACGCAGCCCTCGCATCCGACACCGATCAGTTTGATCCCAGCGCACGCGTCACTTTGATGACGCTCCACGCCGCCAAGGGCCTCGAATTTCCGCTGGTCTTTCTTGCGGGACTCGAAGAGGGTCTGTTCCCGCACTCCCGCACCCTCATGAACCCCGAGGAACTCGAAGAGGAGCGCCGTCTCTGCTACGTCGGGATGACGCGCGCGATGAACACGCTTATCCTTACTCGCGCTCATTATCGCCGCCGCTATGGCAACGATGCGCCAGAGCAAAGTGTCCCCTCGCGCTTTCTTGAAGAAGTTCCCAATCAACTCGTCGAAAATCTCGGTGGTAGATCGCCCGCATGGGCCGTCCCCGCTTACGGTAACGGCCGCGGCAGCAGCTATGGCGCAAACCGACGCCAGTCGCAGACCAGCGAATACGACAGCCGGCACTACAACTACGAAGACGAGAGCCAGGAAGTAACAAGAATCTCAGGTAGCCAGCACTCATCTCCAAAGAGCAAAAGTCCGGAAGGCGGCGCAAATTCAATTGACAACATCGCCCGCTTCTTCGGCGGACGCGGCGTTACGCCCGGCTCTTTTGCAAGGCCCACATCCCGCCCCAAGATGGACATTCCCGAGCCAACCGGATCCGCCGGCCTCAAAAAAGGTCAGCGCGTGCGCCACAGCAAATATGGAGAAGGCCAGATCGTCATGCGCGAAGGCGAAGGCGACGATGCGAAACTCACCGTGCTCTTCTCGCGCCACGGCATGAAAAAGCTGATGGAAAAATTCGCCAACCTCGAAAAGCTCTAGCGAACGGCTCCTCATCGACCTGCCGATTTCCATCAGCCTGCGAACTCTGTCCGCCTGATCCGTTAAGGTGTTTTCGCTTCAGGAATATTCATTGCAGATCGAAAGCAGCAACGCAGTCGGCTGCTAGTAACTTATCAATTCATTGCTGGGCGGAAGTCGAAAAATGCCGTCGAATTCCCGCCGACGAGTGTTCCGACATTCCAATAACGAGAAGAAAGGCGCAGACCACCATCACGAAGACAATGAGAACAAAAATACGGCAGGTACGATTGGCTGAGCTGTTCTCATTGCTCATTCGATGGTCCCTCAAAGTCTGTCTTCAATTTGGTCGTGACTTGGAACAGGTCCGCGCTGACAGAGCCTTGCGAGCGAAGGCTCCACGGTACTCCTGCACAGACCCAGAATCTACTCCAGAGTTGCGCTCCCCTTCTCCTCCGGAACCAAATCTCTACCCTAATCGAATTACGATGCGGTTTTTACTGAGTTTGGTACCACCAAATCCACACTCGTTTCAATTACAGATTCTGTATGCAGACCCTTACAGAACTGACCGCACTTCTGGACAAATACATCGCTGGAATTCCCGCCCTGAACCTTGATGGAGAAGATCTTGAGGAGTACAGCACCATCCTCTTGCGCCTCCAGAATCAGGTCGAAACCGGCGAACCCAGTGAGCGAGTGGTACGGGAATGTCTCGCATATCTTGAACAATTCAAGTCGCAAGCCGCATAGCCGAAGGCGAAAAATTAAGTAGGCAGTGATCCCCGCGAAATTCAGATTCAACGATCTATGGAGTAAGCCCACGGAAACTGCTTGGTAATCCGATCAGAACGCGACCATTGGGTCAGCGTGTCGGTGCAGTCTCGCATGCGAGCGCAATCCTGCTGGCTTATACTTCTTGGTTCCTACGAAAGAAGATCCACTCGCCATGAACGGATGCGTTTCTGCTGCGGCCTTTCTTGCCCTCTCGATCTCATCGCTTGCACAATCAGGGGTTACTCGCGCGAACTTGCAACAGTCGATGGGCTTTGAAGATCAAAAGGGGTTGGCCTTGACCGGCTGGTACGGAGGTCCTCCAGAAACATTCGCAGCCGACAACACTGTCCACCATTCCGGACAATGGGCGGTTCGCCTGCAGCGCGACGACAAGTCCACCGAAACATTTTCCGTAATCACCCGCAGCCTTCCTATTGATTTCAAGGGTGGCAGCGTGGAGCTTCGCGGCTGGTTCCGGCTCCAGGATGTTTCCGGCAACGCAGCTTTGTGGATGCGCCAGGATGGCGGCGGTCAAATGCTCTCGCTTGAGAACATGGATTCGCAGCAGGTCAAAGGTACGCGCGATTGGGCACAGTACAGCATCACGCTACCCATCAATCCCACAGCCGAGAAACTTTTCTTTGGCGTTATCCTCGCCGGCAAAGGCACGCTGTGGGCAGATGATCTCGAACTCATGGTAGACGGAAAACCAATTGCCGAAGCTGCAGCGCTTCCCGGGCTGCCGGAAGACCATGATTTCGATTCCGGATCGCGCATCGCTGTCGACAAACTCACTCCCACGCAGATCTCGAATCTCGCCACCCTGGCGCGGGTATGGGGTTTCCTGAAATATCACCATCCCGCTATCACCTCCGGCCAGCGGCATTGGGATTACGACTTGCTCCGCATTCTGCCGGCCATCCTTGCCGCGCCGGACCGCGACCATGCGAACGACGCGCTTCTCAACTGGATTGACAAGCTCGGCCTGTCCGCTTGTAGTGTCTGCTTTTCCGCCCCTTCCGGCGACCTAGACATCAAGCCTCCTCTCGAGTGGATTCACGACCGCAAGCTGCTCGGCGCTCCTCTCAGCCAGCGTCTCGAATCTATCTACGCCAACCGAACCGGCAAGCAATTCTATGTCTCGCTCATGCCGGGAGTTGGCAACCCTGAATTCAGACACGAACTCGCCTATCCCCAAATCTCGTTCCCTGACTCGGGCTATCAGCTTCTCGCTTTAATTCGCTGGTGGAACATTCTTCAGTACTGGGCGCCCGATCGCGAGGTCGCGGGGCAAAACTGGCCTGCTGTCCTCGAGTTCTTCATTCCCACGCTGGCCCTTGCCAAAGACAAAACCGCATACCAACTCGCTCTCTTCGAACTCATCGCCAAAGCTAACGACACACACGCAAATCTCTGGAGCTCGCTGGATGCGCGGCCTCCCGTCGGCGAATGCGCACTCCCGATCAAACTTCGCTTCGTTGACAACAAGCCTGCGATCTACCGTTTAGATTCCGCAGACAGCACCTTTCAGCCCGGCGATATCCTCGACACATTCGACGGCGTGTCGATCCAATCTCTCATCGACAAATGGGAAATTTATTACGCAGACTCAAATAGCGCAGCACGACAACGCGATCTGGCGGCCTCTCTTACCCGTGGCGCCTGTGGACCGGTTTCGGTCGAAGTCACTCGCGAAGGTCGCCCCGTTCAAATCCAGACCGTCCGCATCAAGACGAAACAGGAATGGGCCACCCACGACCAGCCCGGGGACACCTTTCGACTCCTCTCGCTGCAGGTCGCATACCTCAAGCTATCCACCATCAAGGCCGCTGATCTACCTGCGTACTTCGAGAAAGCGAAGAACACAAAAGGCATCATCATCGACATCCGGAACTACCCGTCAGAGTTTATGCCGTTCGCCCTGGGCGCCTACTTCGCAACTAGGCCCACTCCGTTCGCCGTTTTCTCGCACGCCGATCTCGCTAATCCCGGTGCGTTCCAATTCGGTGATGCAGTGTCCATCCCTCCCGGCCCAGTTCACTACAGCGGCAAGATCGTGATCCTGGTCGACGAGACATCGCAAAGCCAAGCCGAATATACGGCGATGGCGCTGCGCGCGATGCCCAATGCGGCTGTCATAGGAAGCACAACTGCAGGCGCCGACGGCAACGTTTCCTCGATCGACCTGCCCGGTCAACTCAAAACCATGATCAGCGGTCTCGGCGTCTTCTTTCCCGATCACCGCCCCACCCAACGCATCGGCATCATCCCCGATGTTGTAGTCAAGCCCACGATCCAGGGTCTCGCCGCAGGCCGCGATGAGGTTCTGGAAACCGCCGTACATCTCATCGAATGGACCAGGGTGGATTCTTCAAAGATTCGTTGAGTAACTAAAGCGGACGATCCGTCAATCGTTTGCCAAATCACTCCAGCCCGATCACCAGCGCCTCGCGACCCTTGCTCGCCGCCTCATGCGTCATAAGCCGCTTGGCCTCTTCCTCTCCGTTCAGCACACGGAAAACGCCCTCAGCCAGCGCTTGCAACTCATCTTCCCCCGGATACACCGTGACCGGAGCGATCCAGTCGATATACGTGCGAAGCCGGCTTATCAAGCGTTCAGAGTGCGCTATGCCGCCAGTTAGCACCACCGCATCCACGCGCCCTTCCAGCACCGCGGCCATCGCACCGGTCTCCTTCGCCACCTGGTAAATCATCGCCTCGTAAACAACGGCGGCCTTTGCGTCGCCAGCATCAATCCGGCGCTCAACTTCTTCCAGATCCCGCGTTCCCAGGTAAGCAAACAGCCC
This sequence comes from Telmatobacter sp. DSM 110680, assembly GCF_039994875.1. Classification (GTDB taxonomy): domain Bacteria; phylum Acidobacteriota; class Terriglobia; order Terriglobales; family Acidobacteriaceae; genus Telmatobacter. Next base: position 1,545,231 of record NZ_CP121196.1, read on the forward strand.
GCCCTCGCCAAAAACCATCCGGTCCAGTTGTGTTTCGCTGAATTGCCCGCTGTAGCAAAGCTTGATCAGCCCGCGCACCGGTAAACTGCCCGTCCGATCCGGTCCCAGGGGTCCTTCCTCCGGCGTATTGTTGTCGATCATCCGCCCGCCGCGATGCGCTGAAACCGTAACCCCGCTACCCATATGCGCGATGATCAACCGCAGATCGGCATACGCGCGCCGCGATTCTCGGGCAAACCGACGTGCGACTGCCTTGATATTCAACGCATGCCCAATGCACGATCGTTCGATCAGCGGCGACCCGGATATCCGCGCACAATCCTGCCATTCGTCCACCGTAACCGGGTCCACAATGTAGGCATTTACCCCGGCAGCCTGCGCAAATCGAAGCGCCAGCACCGCGCCCAGGTTGCTGGCATGTTCGCCCCGCTTGGCCAGCCGAAGCTCTTCCACCAGCGCGTCGTCAACCAGGTACGTCCCGCAGGCCATCGGAGGCAGAAAGCCGCCCCGTCCGCCGACGGCCGCAAAGTGCTTTGGATCGTATCCAGCCGCCACCAGCGCCTTCTCAATCAGCGCCGCGCGGTAGCCGGTTCGGGCCATCATTGAGCGGCCCCGAAACTGCTTCAATTCCTCGTCCCCGTGGTGTACGGAACTCACCCATTCCGCACATTCCATTGTGAAAACGCCGAACTTGGTGGAGGTGGACCCGGGATTGATGACGAGGACGCGGTTACCTGGGTGTGGCACGAAATTCTCCCCAGCCATGCTACACTCTTTGCAATCCCAGAATTCGATTAGAAGTTCTTGCCTGTTCCGAGTTACCGCTCCACACGCAGCACTTCCACATTGCGTTCGCGGTAATAGCTTCAAAGGAGCATTCTCAAAATGGAACAAGGCACAGTTAAGTGGTTCAACGACGCAAAAGGTTTCGGCTTCATCACCCGCCAGAATGGCGAGGACGTTTTCGTCCATCACACCGCCATTCAGTCGCAGGGCTTCCGCTCACTGCAGGAAGGCCAGCAGGTTCAGTTCAACGTGGTCAAGGGACCCAAGGGCTGGCAGGCTGAGAACGTCCAGGCTCTCTAAACCAGAGCAACAAGTTTTCGAAACAGCAGAGGGACGGCCAAACAGCCGTCCCTCTCGTTTTTGTCCCGGCGCCACACCGCTCCGCATAATTCAAGAAGTGTCATCCTGAGCGGAGCGCCTTGGAGCCCCACGAAGTGGGGTAGGCGTAGCGAAGGATCTGTTTTTCTATATCAGTCGCCGCAAGTCTCGCATCTCACAACGGCTGCCCCAGCCGCTTCTCCAGCTGCACCCGGTACGTCCGGCTCACTCGCGTCCGCGCCCCATTCTTCAGCACCGCCTCAAACTCCCCGTGCGAAATCGGCTCCAGTTGCAAAACACTTTCAATATTGATCAGCGCCGACCGGTGCACGCGCACAAATCGCCGCGGATCCAGCTTCTCCGCCAGATCATTCAGCGCCGCGCGATACAGCAATTCTTTCCCGCCCACATGCAGCGTCACGTACACGCCCGCAGCCTCAATCCAGTCGATGTCGATCACACGAATAAACCGCGTCGTGCCGCCCGCCTTCACCACCAGCCTGTCCAGCCTCCGCTCCGGAGAAGCCGGTGCCGCACTCACCATCTTCATCACCCGCTGGCCAAACTCCTTCATGCTGCGTTCGTCCAGCCGTGCCTTCGCACGCGCCATCGTCGCCTCGAACCGCTCATCGCTGAAAGGCTTCAGCAAATAATCCAGCGCATTCGCCTCAAATGCGCGGATCGCGTGCTGATCGTAAGCCGTCACAAATACGGTCAACGGCATCTGTGCCGCGCCGATCGCGTCGATGACGCCCAGCCCATCCAACTCCGGCATCTGCACATCGAGAAAAAGCAGATCCGGATTTTGCTTTTGAATCATCTCCGCCGCGGTCTCGCCATCCGCAGCCTCGCTCACGGAAGCCACCTGGTCATCGCGTCGCAGCAGATCCATCAATCGCTGTCGCGCCGGCAGTTCATCATCCGCCACCAGCACATGAATTGGCTCAAGCGTACGCGCGTTCATTTATCGACTCTCCCAGTCGCAAAGGCAGCGATACTTCCACCACCGTCCCACCCTCAGGTCGGTTTCTGATTGCGAAACGGCTTGCCCCATTGGGATGAAGCCCCGCAATCCGTTGCCGCGTGATCGAGAGCCCCAATCCCTCTGAGCCCTCCAGCGTCCACCCCAGCGGCAAACCCACCCCATCGTCCATCACTCGGACTTCCAGCCTGTCGCCCAGCGCCTTTGCGCGCACGGTCAGTGTTCCCCCCGAAGCCCGTCGCGAAATCCCATGGCGAATCGCATTCTCCACCAGCGGCTGAATAAACATCGAAGGCACCGCCGCATACTTCACTTCCGGCGCCACATCCATCACCACACGCAGTTGATCGCCGAAACGGATCTTTTGTATTTCGAGATAATGCTCCAGAAACGCCAGCTCTTCGGCCAGCGGAACCTCCTGCCTGTCTTTGGATTCAAGGGACATACGCAGTAGATCGCCCAGATGCTCGATCATTCGCCGCGTCAGCTTCGGATCGCGCTCCACATGCGACGAGATGGTATTCAACGCATTGAACAAAAAATGCGGATCAAGTTGCATGCGCAAAGCATTCAGCCGCGCCTCGCTGAAGCTGTGCTCCAGCCGCTCCAGACGGAGCTCGCTGTTCACGTAGCGGTTGTAATACTGGTAAGCCTGCAGTCCGCCGAGAATGATCCAGTAAATCAGCCAGCACCACAGCTGCCATCCCACGACCGCAGGGCTGAATATTTGCGACAAGTCCAGAGAACTCCACGGTGTAACGCCGAAAAGCGCTCGGATGGTGGTGAAGACGTAGAAGTAAATTTCTGTGAAAACCAGGCTGGCCAGAATGTGAGCGGAAAGACGCTTTCCCAATTCTCTGCCGGAGAAAGGGAGCTGACGATCCACCAGCGCGATAAGTGGAGTTAGCGCGGCCCAGATCCAGAATTGCGCCAGGTAAATCCGCAGTTCGTCGTGCCAATGCGAGGTCCCGAGCTGTGGCAACGCAAACAAAACTCCAGCCAGTGTCGAGATCACTGCGCCAATCAGCGCTAGTCCCCACCAGCTCCGAACAAAGCGCCCCACAGCGCTTGAGTGTCGCTCCGCCTCAGGCCACATATCCTGGCCGATTCGCTCGCCCGGTTTTGCATTCGACGCCGCCACGATCGGTCTCACCTGTCGCTGCTCTCTCCGGCCATGGTCATCGCCATCACGCAAGATGGATTTCCGGCTTCGAGAGCGAAGCCATTATCGCTCAAAGATTGCCCGCGCGCTTTGGCAGGAGCAATCAGCAGCCACACCCCCAGCGCAAACAGAATAGCCGCGCAGCAAAGGTAGAACCGTGACGTCCACTTGCTGGATTGGAGGGAGGATCGGCTCATTTCACTTCGGCGCATCATATCTGCACCCTAAGCCCCCTCCCCCCTCTGAATCCACACCTATGTCGCCACCGGGTTGCGCTGCAATTCAGAACGGTACTTTGTTATTTCGATAGGGTTTCAGGGTACTTTTTCTTCGACCAGATGCTGCACTCTGCATGAGGCAAATCGAAATTAAACCGACACAGGTCACGTGATGTGTTACACTTACGACAATCGTAGAATTCGATAGAAGTAATTGCCTGTTTTAGCTTACCCGCTCACTCGCAAACTTCGTCATTGCGTTCGGCGGTAATTCTGTAAGTACAAGGAATCACACAATGGAAACAGGCACAGTCAAGTGGTTTAATGACGCCAAGGGTTTTGGATTTTTGAGCCGTGAGAACGGCGAGGACGTTTTCGTCCATCACACCGCCATCCAGGCGAACGGCTTCCGCTCGCTCCAGGAAGGCCAAAAGGTCCAGTTCACCGTGACCAAGGGCCCCAAGGGCTGGCAGGCTGAGAACGTTCAGGCTGTCTAGCTAAGTTTGGACGAAAAGTTCGAAGTGAGACCAAAAAGGACGGCATATCAGCCGTCCTTCTCATTTTTATGCATATGCATTTCTAGGGTTTGCTGGCTGCCTTATGCAGCCGGTTTCAGAGACTTTTCAGCGGGGACCTTCGATGCAGGATGCATCACCATCTTGTCAGATTTGTGCGTGCCTAGAAACTGCAGCGCGTCATTGATGGTGTCTTCGAACCGTCCGCCGGTCTTGTGCGTGGCTTTTACGCCCTTCGCAACTAGCTGGCACATCTCAAATCGGTTCATTCCCTGCGCAAGCGCGCGATGGATCTGATCAGAACGCATAAATACTCCGTTTCACGAGGAAAATGTCGACCGTGGAACCGATGACATGTGATTGCTGCGTGGGCTACGGAGCTCGTACTGAAGCATTGGGACGGCCAAAGGCCGAGCAGGCTGGGGCGATCCCAGATCGCGTCTTATCTTCATTCTACGCTGAGATTCGTTAAATACGGCGTGAATTCGCTCGATGCTTCTCTGTCATTCCGGCTTTTCCTACGCTTGCTAACTTTCGGTAGAGCATCAACGCTTTTCCCCGCACATCTATCCCTGTTACCATAGGGTTCGCACCGCAATCCAAGCGGGACACATTGATTTGACTCAGTAAGAGAGGTTGTCATTGGCAAATACCAAGAAGATTGAAGACAAGTTAGAGCGCAAAAAGGTAAAACGGGCCTCCCGCAAGAAAGCCGCACCGAAGGCCAAGCGCACCACTCCGCGCGGTTCCAACAAAAAGAAGCTCAAAAAAGCAGCGCGCGGCCAGTCGAAGCGCTAGTCCGCACTCAGTATTCGGGTCGATCCTGACCGGCAATCAAGCCGGTCGGGATCCCGATTCTCAAACTCCTCATTCCAAGCATTCCTGTCGCAACTCCCTCCCGTTCCGCTCGTCCAATCTGCATCATGTAAACTTCCGCATAAGGTTTCCCACTGCTCAGGTAACCTCCAGCACTTCCAGCACTGTACGCCGCACCGGACGAGGAGAACTGCCCTGCCAAGCCAACTGCTTGCCCGCAAATCCATCGATAAGCTGATTCGCGAATCGGAAGAGCCCGAAAACGCGCTAAAGAAGTCGCTCGGCCCCTGGTCTCTTACCGCGCTGGGCATCGGCGCCGTCATCGGCTCCGGAATCTTCACCGTCATCGGCACCGCCATGGCAGGCCAGAAGTTCGACACACCTGAAGTCAGCAACACCCCCCTGATCCACTACCTCATCGCCCAGACCGCCATGGCCGGGCGCCCCGGAGCAGGCCCCGCCCTCGCTCTCTCGCTCGTCCTCGTCGCCATCGTCTGCGTCTTCACTGGACTCTGCTACGCCGAGCTCGCTTCGATGATTCCCATCGCCGGCTCCGCCTACACCTACACCTACGCCACCCTCGGCGAACTCGTCGCATGGATTATCGGCTGGGATCTGATCCTCGAATACGCTTTCTCAAACATGAGCGTCAGCGTCGGCTTTGCCGCGCATATCGAGGCGCTCCTCGAATGGTTCGGACTGCACCCGGACTTGAAGTGGATTTCTCCGGCATATCTCCCCACCGGACTGCAGGATCTTGCCGGCAAAGACCTCTACGCACCCGGCTGGCACTTCGGATTCAACATCCCTGCCTTCCTCGTCGTCATGGTCCTCACCGTGGTTCTGGTCCGAGGCATTCGCGAGTCGGCCCGCACCAACAACATCCTCGTCCTCATTAAGATCGTCGCCATCCTCACCTTCATCGGAGCAGCCGCCAGCTTTATCAAGCCCGTCTACTGGCATCCCTTCATGCCCAATGGCTGGACTGGCATGCTCTCCGGCGGCTCCATCATCTTCTTCACCTACATCGGATTTGATTCAGTCTCCACCGCTGCCGAGGAATGCAAACAGCCGCAGCGCGACTTGCCCTTCGGCATTCTCGCCACCCTCATCGCCTGCACTCTGCTCTATGGCGGAGTCGCCATTTGTCTCAGCGGCATCGTCCCTTGGCAATCCATCATGGGCGACGGCGCGCCTGTGGTCAACGCCCTCAAGCGACTCGCCCTGGAACCCGGCGGACACAACCTGCACTGGGTTGAGCTGATCGTGCTAATCGGCGCCATGCTGGGCATGATCTCGTCGATTCTCGTCTTTCAATTGGGTCAGGCCCGCGTCTGGTTCGCCATGTCCCGCGACGGACTGCTCCCCAAAGTCTTCGGCAAGATTCACTCCCGCTACCGCACCCCAGCCGTTGCCACATGGGTCGCGGGATTTGTCGTCGGCATCCCCGCTGGCCTGCTCGACATTGGTACCGTCTCCAACCTCTCCAACATCGGCACCCTCTTCGCCTTCGTGTTGGTGTCGATTGCCGTGCTCATCCTTCGTTATCGCGAGCCCGAGCGCCCCCGCTCCTTCCGCGCCCCTTGGGGACCCGTTTTCCCCATCCTCAGCATCATCTTCTGCGTAATGCTCATGATGGGCCTCGAAGTTCTGACCTGGGAAGCCTTCTTCATCTGGCTCTTCACCGGCCTCCTGATCTACTTCTTCTACAGCCGCCACCGCTCAGAATTCGCCCCTCAGCGCTAATCAACAAGTCAGTCTCAATAGTTACCGGAAGCCGCTAGTTCAAAAATCCTAACCGCCTTGTCATCCTGGGCGGAGCAGCTTGGGCCCCCGCGATCGCGCAGCAATCGTGGGGTAAGCGGAGCGAAGGATCTTGCTTTTTGAACTTGAATCTCGCCCTGAATGCCAAGGGGAAAACAACAGAGAATCACCTATTCCTCAAGCGCCGGCAAGCGCTCAAACATAATTTCCTTGACCCGCGATGGACTGATGCCATGGTGGTATTCCATACACAGCGGATGATCGCCGCGTTCCAGGCGAAAATGAGGACGCATCCCCGGCTCTTGAATCAGCACCCACATCTTCAGGTTCAGCGTCTCTGGATAACCCGGAATCTGCGTGCTGAGCCATGAAAACATCGGCGGCAATTCGACGTTACAGTGTTCGTCATCCGCTTTCAGCAGCGCCTCGTAGTTCGCACGACTTAAAGAACCCCATACACCCCAGCAGAAAGAATCTGCTGCACCGATAATCGGCAAGTGAATCAATCCGCGAACGAAAAAGCTCTCGTCGTCGATTGAACAATAATCTGAATCAAGGAATGTCTTGCTTGGTTTTTTCAATCGCCGAGGAACCAGGTTGGTCCATCGACTTGCCTTCTCTTGATTCTTGTCCCAGTAGTGAGGCTCCGAGAATCCGAAATCCAGGCATGGCCCGGTGTGCCACTCATCGCAACTGGCACATTTCCAGCGCAGGTTCAACAGTTCATCGAATGTGACGGTTGGGCGAGTGTTCCGGATACATGACCGCTCATAGCATCCGGAACAGAGCAAAACAATCTTGCACAGTTCGTCTGGAACTTCCTCCCATCCGTCGTGTGCGGCGCGGACAATCTCACAATCATCGCACCATGCGTCAGGGAAGGGATTCTCTTCGGTTGGATCATTACGGTTGAAACCCAACCCAAATGACTCTCCCGTCAGATGCTCGCATGCAAAAGCCTGCTGAGTATCCCCGTGAGTATCACAATGAACTGTCTCGGGCACTTCCGTATGTTCACGGTGACTGCGAGAAAAGTCAACATGACCTGCTAGACGTTCGTACCTCGTCGCGGATAGCCTTCCAACAGATCGTGTCATCCTGAGCGGACCGAAGGATATGCCTTTAGCATCTCTTGAAATCAACGAGCCAGCTCAAAGCGAATTCAAAAACGCAATCAACTGCCGCTTCTCCTTCTCTGTGAAGTTCATCTGAAACCGCTCATTATAGAAATTCACCAGCTCCCGGAGATCCGCAGCCGCGCCATTATGAAAATAAGGCGCACGCGCCGCCAGCCCCCGCAGAATCGGCCCCTTTCCCCGATTGACATCCGCGCACTTTCCAGTGACCAGCCCCTTCCCCGGATCAGAAGTGTAGTACGTAACGGTGCTCCCCGGATTTGCGGCATCAGGACACCCACTGATCGCGAAGACCGGAAGATCCGGCGCACTCAACTGCTGTAAACCCGTCACGATCGCATTATTCGACTCGTACCCGGGCAAACGGCTCGTAGCGATATCTAGAGGAAGAGCAACCGAATGGTTGCCCACATTCGGCGAGTCGTGGCAGGTTGTGCAAGTCCCCGCAATCGACGCCGGACTTCCCAGCGCAGGATTATCATTCAATCCGCGCACCCCGGTAATGACTGCCGTTCGCGTATTGAAGAGCTTCTCGCCCGCGGCAATGTCTTCCCGCGCCGCATTCCTTCCATTATCGTTCCAGTCATCGCGCCCGTCATAGCGATTGCCGTTGACACTGGGCTTCTCCCAAGCCGTATACAACGAGAACGCGCTCGAATTGAACGGAGTTCCCGTCGGGTCCGCTCCCAGCGCATCGTTCGCGCCCGGATAATACGGTTGATTCGACAATTCCACCGTGCCGCCTTTCGCTCCATGCCTGTCCAGCGAACCTGCCGCGTTATCTCGCACCTGTGCAGTCGTGAGTCCCATCTCGAACTGCACAATCTGCGCCAACTGCGCGTCGCTCGGCGCCGTACCCTGTGCATGCTGCAGAACAGCGCTCTTCGCCTGGTCGGCAAGATCGAAAACCATATTCGCGCTAATCGTCTGCGCGTTGTTCAGTGGCATCAGCGTCTCGCGCCCGTCAAACATAATCGTGCTGAGGTAGCGCAGATTCGCGGTTGGTAGCGGCCGCCGGTATACAGAGATCAACGGGCGGCCGGTCGTCGCATCCGTAGTCATCGCACATCCATAAGGATCGTGCACCACCGCAATTTGAAATTCCGGCACTGCCGGCAACGTAATTCCGATCCGAATCAACCCGCGCTCCAGCAGCAGGCTGTGCGCATCCCGGCCCGTTGACGTCGCAGTGGGGCAATTCGCTCCATCAAACGCCGCAAACAGTGGATCGGTGCCGTGCGTGCGTTCGTAGATCCTCTGAACTCCCTGTGCGCTGAGGCTGAATGCCTGGTCGGCCTGGTGGCACGTCTCGCAGGTGCGCCCATTCGTGCCCAGAGGCCGGAAAAATGGATTGTCCTTATGGATATCGCCCGCGGTATTGAACGTCGCCACCGCCCCTGTCTCATCCTCAAACGGCTGAAGATTAGGAATCATGGTCAGCATTGCAGCGCCCGCGCTGAGAGATAAGAACGAAATAACTGCCAACACTCCGTGACGATTCCGCACGACCTTCATGCTGAAAACCTCCTGAAACGAGCCCATGGCCCGCGATGCGATTGCATAATTAGTGATCGAATCCTGCTGGTCGTTTCATCGTGCGTGCCCTTCTCACCATGGTCCGTTCAAGCTCTGGCCCGGCACTAGCCCATTAAACTGAAGAAATGGATGATATTCAGGCGTTCATCCGCCGCCTCCCCAAGGCCGAACTCCACCTCCACCTCGAAGGTACGATCACTCCTGCCACGCTCGCCGAGCTCAGCCAGCGACACGACGCCACGCCCATCACCCTGCGTCAGGCTGAAGCTCTCTATCAATTCACTGACTTCACCGGCTTCATCGAAGCCTTCAAGGCCGTCACGCGCCAGCTCGCGCAGCCTGAAGACTACGAGCTTGCTGCCTGGCGCATGATGCAGCATCTCGCCGAGCAGGGCGTCGTCCACGCTGAAGTCTTCATCTCCGTCGGCGTTATCTACATGTGGCGCAATCATGATCCCGCCTGCTTCGAGCCCATCTTCGCAGGCCTCGAACGCGCGCGACTCCGCGCCGAAAGGGAACTGGGACTCTCCATTTACTGGATCTTCGACGCCGTCCGCCACTTCACCGTGCCCGAGGCCGAGCGCGTCTTTGAAAAAGCGGCGGCAATGCGCGCTGAATTTCCCTCCATCGTCGCCATCGGCCTCGGTGGCGATGAGCGTCGGTGCGGCTCAGAACCGTTTCGCGCAGCGTTTGCGCAGGCGCGCAACGCCGGTCTGCGTCTCACCAACCATGCCGGCGAAACCACCGGCCCCGAAGCCATCTGGGAAGCGCTCGCAATCGGATCAGAACGGCTGGGGCACGTTCTCTCGGCAACGGAAGATCCGAATCTCCTCCAAGAGCTGAAAACACGCAGCGTTGGACTGGAGTTAAATCCCACGTCCAATGTTCGTACCGGCGTCTGCCCCTCGTTCGCCGCTCATCCCCTGCGGCGCTATTTCGATTCCGGCCTTCTTGTCACTCTCAACTCCGACGACCCTGCCTTCTTCGGTTCCGATCTCGCCAACGAATATCTGCTCGCCCACACCCAGCAGGGATTTTCCCGTGATGAACTGCGAGATCTCGCAGCGAATTCCATCCGCGCCAGTTTTCTTCCACCTGCAACGCAGCATTCATGGCTCAGCAAGATAGCGGAAACACAATGAATCCAGTACCACTTTGGGACGCATCAAACCAAAGTTGTAGTCTCACTTCTTTCGAGTGAGATACGTCCAATTGGAGTTGGGCTATCATTGTTTATAGGAGACCAGTTCATTTTATGTCCGCAGAAGCCAATAATCTGACCCTCCTCGACGACGAAGAGGAGACCAAGACCCTCAAGGTCATTGGATGGTTCTCCGTCGGTATGGCCGTTGCCGCAGTTGGCCTCTATATAGGCCGCGAACTTCGCTCACGTTACAAGTTCAAGAGACGGACTCCCTACGACTTCTACTCAAGCGCCGGCAATCGACAGTCAACCGAGTTTGGCGTCGGCATCTAGGTTCGCTTCAATCCCTTTTTTGAAAAAATGCCGCCTCGCGCGGCATTTTTCGTTTCCTGTCATTCTCTCGCCAATTTAGGATTTCCGAAGATCAGGTGGATTCATAAGTCTGTCATTCTTTGAGGTCCGACTTCATGTACTCATTCCCCAAATGCGTTTTGCTGGCTCTTCTGTCCTGCGCTCCCTTGTCCGCAATCGCCCAGTCTGATGCTGCTCCAATGTCACCGAACTCCCCGCTGGATCCGGTAGCCACCGCCGCAACGAAAGCTAAGCTCACTGAACTTCGTGACGCATTCGTACAGCAAGCGAAGTCCGCCGGCGCTGGATGCTCACTTGATACTCCCAGAATCGAAATCACCGACGTGCCCTCCTTCGGCAACTACGATCCTGCCAGCAACACCTTGCGCATTTCTGCATGGAGTTTGCTGAAAGCCGACCAGAAAAAGTTCTTCTTCCATCTTGCCGGCCCAGATGCCGACGATGAAGCGGCACACCGCGTCTTCGATCGTGGAACTTATAGCTGGGTCATCGTGCACGAATTAGGGCATTGGTGGCAAGCCTGCAATGCCTCAACGCAGAATAATTCTCATTACCAGCACGAGTACGACGCAAACAGAATCGCCGCGGCATATTGGCGCGAACACAATCCAACTCTGCTCCAAGAATTGACCGCGGGGTTCACGCACATCCTCAACGGAGCACCGAATCCCGTTCCCCCCGGACAAACACTGGAGGATTACTTCAACGTCAACTACGAGGCTCTGGCACATTCCGCACACTACGTATGGTTCCAGGCCCGCATGGTCACCGACGTCAGCGCTGAAGATCCTCCACCGACATTTGCAGACGCTCTGCTCCACTCCAGCACAAAAATGAAATGATGTTGTTGAATCCGCTTCGTTGAGTTGCCTCGATTTTTTAACGCAATCCTTCGCGTTGACTCAAACGCTCTGTGCATAAGTGGAGTACTCACTTTTGCACATCAAGCGTAACCATTTCGCGTTGTTACTTTCTTCCGTGCGCACACTAATTCGTAATCAGCAAAGATTTGTACATCCCCGGCCCGCTCGCTGCACATCACAAGAGAGTGTAAGGGAGCATAAAGAATGAATTATTTATTGACACACTGGCTCATCTCCCTCGCCGGTACATTATTTCTTGGTCTCTCCGCGATGGTGCTTCATGAGTTTGGGCATCTGGTGACTTCACTCATGATCGGCGTCAAAGTGAAAAGCGTCGGCCTTTGCATGAAGGGCATGTACGTGGTGCGTGAAGCGGGAACACCCGCCAAAAACCTGCTGGTCTCTCTGGCCGGTCCGCTCACAAACGTAGCGCTCATCCTGCTTTTCTGGCATACATCGCGAACCTTCGTTCTCGCTAACCTCTGCCTCGCGATTTGCAACCTCGCTCCGGTAAGAGGTTCTGATGGTGACCGCGCTCTCTATTGCTGGGAAGAACTACAAAAAGAATCCGCCCCATCTGCACAGTTGCAGTCATAAATCGGTCTTGATCTAGGAAAGCCGGGACGCACTCGCTCCCGGCTTTCTGCTTTTTACTCCCTGGTCCCCGGTCCCCTAGTCCTCTCCCATCGTCCCTGATACCCTTTCCCCATGGGGCGTATTCGTGTTCTTTCCGACCAGGTAGCAAATCAGATTGCTGCTGGTGAGGTAGTCGATCGTCCCGCCTCCGTCGTCAAGGAACTATTAGAGAACGCTCTCGATGCCGGCGCCCATCGCATCCGCGTTGAAGTCGAAGCCGGCGGGCGCAAACTGATTCGCATTGCCGACGACGGGCAGGGAATGAATCGCGATGACGCACTTCTTGCCTTCGAGCGTCACGCAACTTCAAAACTCCGCACTGCCGAGGAATTGCTCTCCATCTGCACTCTGGGATTTCGCGGAGAGGCCCTACCCTCCATCGCATCCGTCGCACGCGTCTCTCTCGAAACCTCCACCGGTGAAGAAGCAGGAACCCGCATGGACATCGCCGGCGGAAAAATTCTTCACGTCGAAGACGCACCCATTCCGCGGGGAACCACGATCTCGGTCTCCGACCTCTTCTTCAACACACCGGCGCGTCGCAAATTTCTTCGCGCAGAATCCACTGAGCTTTCGCATGTTACGGCTCTGGTGACGCACTACGCGTTGGCTCATCCAGAAAAACACTTCGAGCTCGTCTCCGCGTCGCACACGCTGGTATCTGCTCCCCCCGTCAGCCGACCAGCCGAGCGCATCTATCAGATCTTCGGCAAAGAAACCCTTTCTCAATTGCTCCCCGTCGCTGCGGAGATACGTTTCGACCGGGCCGGACTTCCCGAACCTCCTCCATGGAAACGCGATCCTGATGAACCGCCTCGAGATCCCGGCGCATTGCGGGTGTCTGGCTTCTATTCCAAACCCGAACTGCAAAAGCTCAATCGCAATTCGATCTATATCTTCGTCAACAAGCGCCTGATCCGCGACCGCCTGCTCTTGCACGCCATCGCCGAGGCCTACCGGAACATCATCCCGCCCACCAGCTCTCCCGTTGTGTTGTTGTTCCTTGAAATGCCGCCCGAAGAAGTGGACGTAAACGTTCATCCTGCGAAAACAGAAGTCCGCTTCCGCCAGCAGTCCCTTGTCCACGATTTTGTCCGCGACAGTCTTCGCAACGCGCTCATCGCCGCTCGTCCATCAGCCGCTTTTATGGCAGCCCTCGATTCATCTCCTGCTGCCTCGCCGTCTCTCATCCCCGTGCCCATCTCCCGGCTTCCCGGGGCTCCGCATGATCTGAACCCGGATCTGAACCCAAGCGTGCCACCCGACAGCGACGCCGGCCTGATCCCAACTTCCGATGCTTTTCAATTGACCCCTCGACCCATCAGTCCCTTGCCCGGTAAACTGCCCTTCGGCGATAGCGAGATTGCCACCCGGGTCGAGCAGCAAACATTCCGCCAAGTCGCTGCAGCTCTGCTAGATGCCCCTGCCAACGAGGCCGGCCATGAAAGCTGTTCGCCCGAGCTCGCGAACACATTCCCCAACCAGGCCGCGCAGACCGGAACCGCCCAGGTTGAAGCCGACCAAGCCGCCGCAAATCTCAACCAGCTTGGATCGCTCCGCCCCCTCGGCCAGCTCCGCGAGTCGTTCATCCTTGCCACCGGCGATCAAGGCTTATGGATAATCGACCAGCATGTGGCACACGAACGCATTCTTTTTGAGAAGATTCTGCGCGATCGACAGGTCGAAAAAGTCCATCGTCAGCGCCTTCTGATGCCGCTGCTCGTCGAGCTGAAACCATGGCAAATGGTAATTTTTGCGCAAATTGCCGATGAATTGGAACAAAACGGCTTCGAGGTAGAACCCTTTGGCCCTCAAACACTTGCAGTCAAGGGCGCGCCTGTGGGCCTCGAGGGCAGCGCGCTTGAGCGCATGCTCACTCAGGTCATTGAGCAATCTGAAGCGCCAAGTGAACCCACGTTGAATGAGAACCTTACGTCCTTGCGAACTAGGATTGCCGCCTCCATCGCGTGCCACTCCGCCATCAAGATCAATACCCCCCTTGACCCGAAGCGAATGGAGTGGCTATTGTTGGAACTTGCAAAGACCGAGCATCCAACGAGTTGCCCCCACGGTCGTCCGATAGCTCTGCTCTACTCGTGGAAGGACATTCAACGGGCCTTCCATCGAATTTAAAAGGCATTTAAGATAAAACATGGGTGGTCGTCCTCCGCAGTGTGCGTAGGACTGCCAGGGCGCTAGCGCCGACCCGGAAGTGAGGTTTTTCTTTGACATCGGAGCAATTAGTACAAGCGCGCGCAGAAAGAATGCGCCAAAACGGCCTTGGAACACTCACCTTGGAAGATGCCCGTACCTGGATTGAAGAGACCGGACTTTGTCTTTTCTTACCGAAACGGCAATTTTCGTCTTCCGTAGCACCCTCATTTGTTGAAGCCGTCGCCGGACGGCCGGAAGTTACCCCCGATCCAAAGACCATCGCCCATGCCGAAGATCTTCTAGTCCGGCTTGAAAATGATGGAGTTGCGGTTCGGCTCAATCTGCTGGGACAGCCCGGCGAGCAGCCTGATTTCGTCGTCGCTGCGTGGGTTCTCCCTTATGTCTATGCGCTTCGCGGTGACCGCGACTGGCGCCGCAGCCCGCAATTGACCGGCTCTCGACAGGTTTCCCAACTTGCCGTTCACGTTTACAAGAACCTCGAGTCTGGGGACGCCACCGTATCTCATCTGAAACAGGCATTGGGCAAGGAAGTCTCCGAGTCGGCCGTCGTTCGGGCTATCACGGAACTGTGGCAGCAGCTTCGCATCATCCCGGTGATCGCGGCTCGTGGTCAGGCAGCCAAATGGCAACTGCTCCGCACCCGCTTCCAGCGTGCCATTGCTGAGGGTGCTTCCACTTCCCAAGTTACGGCAATTTCGGTACTTGCTTCCATCTACCTGCAGGCCTCCATTGCCGCCAGCATGGAAGATGTGGAACTGTTCCTCGCCCCGCTCACGGCGCGCAGCAAGATACGCGAAGTCATTCGCGGCTTGGTGGCGACACGCCAGGTTCACACCATCTCCCTCGGACACGCACCCCACTTCTACGTAGCAGGAACGTTGCCCGAGTTCGAGCCGGTTTCGACTATGTACGCAAGTTCCTCCATGCCCGCCTCTGCATATTTCCTCCGCTCCTTTGAGCGGGATGAGGAAGCTCACGGTCCGGCAATCTCGCTGCCTTTTGCTCAGAAGCAGGTCTCTATTACTCCGCCCGCAGCCGCGCCGGCACCCGTGCCGCCGGCTGACCATGTCAGCGCAGAGAACCATGTCCCCCGCATGCCCGTCCGTCCGGCATCTACCAATGGGACCAACGGAATCTCAGAATCCGCCCGGCCGCACTTCAATCGCCCGGCCTCGAATGGGCACGGCCACAAGCCCGCAATATCGGCACGGTCCGCGCAATCGACTTCTAATGGGCACCCGGTACGCAGAAGTTCCGAAGCTCGTCCCAGCTCTTCGTCACGCCCTGCTTCTTCGCGGACAAGTGGATCGCGGCCCTCTGCTGGCCCGCGCTGGAGCGGTGCCAAGAACGGCAAGTCCAATGGCAGCCACACTTCGTCGCACGGGACAAACGGCAAGGCAGCCCATGGGGCTTCGCGCCCGTCCAGCGGCACCCGTTCGTCGAGCACCACCCGCCCTTCCAGCGGCAACCGATCGGCTAGCGCCAGCGGAGCGCATCGCAACGGCAAACCCACGGGCCCCGCATGGGCTAAGAGGAATGGAAACGGGAAGAGCGTAAAACCTGTTGCAAAAACCACCTCTCCACGCAAGGATGCTCGTCCCGCAGCACGCAAAAGCCGCCCTGCGCTCGCCGCCGCCGGTCGGTCTGGTCGCGCTGCAACAGGACGTACGGCCACAACCGCAAAACGCTTCTTCAATAGCAGCAGCAAGCAGGGGACGAAGAAGCGCGGATGAGTGCGGAAGAAACCTCCGGGCAGAAGAAGCCTGAGCGAAATTTCGTAGTAGCCATTGACGGGCCCGCCGGCGCAGGCAAGAGCACCATCGCCAGGCACTTGGCCCGTCATTTTGGTCTGCTCAACCTTGAGACCGGCGCGATGTACAGGGCATTCGCTCTGAAGGCGCTTCGTCTCGAGGTCCCTCTCGAGGACCCAGCCGCCCTGGAGCAGTTAGCCACCGACACCGACATCAAGCTCGAACCCGGTGAAGAAGAAAATCGTGTCTTGTTGGACGGCGAAGACGTCACCGGCCAGATCCGCAATCAAACCGTAACCGACGCGGCCTCGCGGGTCAGCGTTTACCCTCCCATCCGCGCCGCCATGGTCAAGCGTCAGCAGGAATTGGGCGCCAATGGCGGCGTCGTCATGGAAGGCCGTGACATCGGCACCGTCGTATTTCCCAACGCCGAGGTAAAGATCTTTCTCGATGCGGCCCCTGAAGTCCGCGGCATGCGACGTTATGACCAGATTGGCCAGCACGGCCATTCCGAAGCCAAACCCGTTCCCCCACCGGATGAAGTCATCCGCGATTTGCGCGCCCGCGATGAGCGGGATCGCAATCGAGCTGATTCACCTCTCAAACCCGCCCCCGACGCTTTCCTGCTAGACTCTACCCATCTGACGCTGGAAGAGGCCGTGAAAGCTGCCGAAGCGACCGTGGACAAATGGTTGGCGAAATCGAAAGCCGCCGGCACGCGCCTTGGATAGCATTGCTCTTTCGTGCTTTGATCGGGCCCCTCGAGTCTTGGAATATTCAAATTCCGTGCGCTCTGCGCGTGTCAAAATGAACGGGCCTCTCCCCCCCGAACCGTGTTGTTGAGTCTGGAGGCTGAATGTCTCTTTACTGCCACGAATGCGGGTCCAGCAGCTTGCGTCGCGCTAATTTGCGCGTCATTGACACCCTCCACTTGCTTACGCTGCATTACCCGGTGCGCTGCCGCGAGTGCAAAAGCCGTTGGTACGCTCCGTATAAAGACGCTCGTCTCTTGCCGCATGCTCCGCACCGCCGCAGCGCCGCAGAGAAGATGTCTTAATCGCGCGCACGCCGTCGTAAATCCTTTTTCCCCATCGATCCAGTCCACGCACCATCTCGAATGTCCTTCCGGCACGCAGTTTCCGCAATCCCACGCCGGATGCTATAGGCTTGAGTCAGCATGGAAATAACCTGCAATCGCTGCCATCAAGCTGTTCCAGTGGATAGCTGCTATTGCCCTGCCTGCGGATTGCCCCAGCTTGTTTACACCACGGAAGGTGAGAGCGCCGTCCCTCCGTCTTCGGAACGCTGGCCGGAACCCGTGCGCGACGCCAGTTCCATTGACTGGAAGCCCGGCATGCGAGCCGCGTTGACCCTGGCCATACCGGCAGGACTGCTCTGCTCCAGCGTCTCCCCGATCGATTCATTGGAATTCCTGTGGATGGTTGGGGCTGCGATTCTGGCGGTCTTCATGTATATGCGCAGTCAAAGGCCTTCCTGGATCACCATCGGCGCAGGCGCGCGCCTGGGCTTGGTAACCGGCCTCGTCGCAGCTTGGCTTGCCTTCGGCGTTAGCGGATGCTGGTTGTTTACTGAACGCGTCCTGCTGCACCAATCAGGCCAGATCGACGTTGTCTACAAGGCATTCCTCGATACGTTTCAGCAACGCGTCAGTGATTCGCTCGCAGGGATGAACGCAGCGGATGCGGCGCGAATGCAGCCGGTGTTTGCCAGGATGCAAGCCATCTTCACATCTCCAGAAGGACATGCCGGAGTGTGGACCCTTTCGATTCTTTTCAACTGCGCCATGCTGGTGCTCTTTGCTGCTGGCGGTGGAGCGCTGGGCGCCCGGTTGGAAGCACGGAGACGCAGACCCGAAGTCTAATCCGAAGATGCTGTGCAACTTGAATCTCTGGCGCAGCAAACATGTTTATCGCGCCGCGTCCACTTCTGCACAACTTGCTCCATCAGCCTCCAGCCTTCTATCATCCGGCGAGAGACAGCGCGAGAGAATTTATGAGCGAAAAAACAACTGCACCCTCCCTGCGCGTGAAGGGTAGGCTGATGTCCGCCTCGGAGGTTGAGCGCACCCTGGTGCGCCTGGCCCACGAAATTGTCGAGAAAAGCAACGGCAGCGAAGACCTAACCCTCATCGGCATCAAGCGCCGCGGCGTTCCGCTCGCTGAGCGGCTTGGCAAACTGATCGCGGGTATCGAGAAACGACCCGTCGATACCGGTACCCTCGACATCCAGTTCTATCGCGACGATCTGTCTACAGCCGGTGTCCGTCCCGTCGTGACCCCCGGCGCACTCGGTTGCGAAGTCGAAGGCCGCGACGTGGTGCTCTGCGATGACGTGCTCTACACCGGCCGCACCATTCGTGCTGCTCTCGACGCTCTCTTCGATCATGGACGCCCGCGCCGCGTGCAACTCGCCGTTCTCATTGATCGCGGCCATCGCGAACTGCCCATCGAGGCGACCTACGTCGGTCGCCACGTCCCCACCAGCAGTCGCGAAATAATCGAAGTCAAGTTTCACGAGGTCGATAACGACGAGCAGGTGTTGCTGGTCGAGCGAGTGGACTAATAACAACGGCTACCAGCTCTCAGCTTTCAGAAACTGAGAACTGACGACTGAGAACTGTGAACTTGATATGACTGCAATCGCATCAACGCCACCCGTACGTCGACAGCTTCAAACGCCAAAGCCGCCCGCATCCCTGTTTCCGCACAATCCCGGTTCGCTGTTATCGGTGCAGGATCTCAGCATTGAAGACGTGAGCCACCTGTTATTCCGCGCAACGGTCCTTGAAAACCTCGATCCCTTGAAACGCGATCGAATTCTGCTCAAGCGTCGCGTAGCCCTCTTGTTCTACGAATCCTCGACCCGCACCCGCACTAGTTTCGAGCTCGCTGCCAAAGGCCTCGGCGCCGATACGACGCTCGTCTCCAGCCTCTCCTCCAGCATTGAAAAAGGTGAGACTCTGAAGGATACCGGCCTGACACTCCGCGCCCTGGGAGCAGAAGCCATCATCCTCCGTCACAACTCCTCAGGAGCCCCCTGGCTGCTCGAAGAAACAACCCGCCTGCCAATCCTCAACGCAGGCGATGGAATGCACGAGCACCCCACTCAGGCTCTCCTGGACCTCCGCACCATCCTCGCGCATCTCCGCTATGGCGTAGAGACCCTCACCGCCGACACTCTCGCCGGCGTCACGGTCACCATCGTCGGCGACATCCTCCATAGCCGCGTAGCCCGCTCCAATATGCTCCTGCTGCCGCGCCTCGGCGCCAAAGTCATCCTCTGCGGCCCGCCGCAATTGCTCCCCGACTCCGCCGCCAACGCCGGCCCCGGCATCATTGTCGAACGCGACTTCGACAGCGCATTGCATCAATCCCAAGTCGTAATGATGCTTCGCATTCAAGCCGAGCGCCTCGCCGGCATGCGACTTGACCTCGCGCAATACAAAGACGCCTACCAGCTCACCGGCCAGCGCCTCGTCGCTCACGCACCAACCGCGGTTGTCATGCATCCCGGCCCCATCATTCGCGGCCTCGAGCTCACCGCCGGCGTCGCCGACGGCGCGCAATCCGCGATCCTCGAGCAGGTCCGCCACGGCGTAGCCATCCGCATGGCCGTAGTCGAACGTGCGCTTACCGCGGGAAAAAAGGAAGAAGGCCGCGCATGACAGCTCTCCTGATTCGCAATGGCCATCTGATTGATCCCGGCGCTGGCGTAGACGCGCCTAAAGACATCCTGCTCAGAGACGGCCGCGTCGCTGAAATCGCCGCCCCCGGAAAAATCAAGCCCGTCAATGGCACCGAGACCCTCGATGCTGCCGGTCTCACCATCGCCCCGGGCCTCATCGACATCCACGTCCATCTCCGCGAACCGGGTCAGGCCTACAAAGAAACCATCGCCACCGGCACAGCCGCCGCCGCCGCCGGCGGATTCACCGCCGTCGCCGCCATGCCCAACACCACGCCGGTCAACGACTCTCCGGAAACCACTCGCTGGATGCTGGCTGCCGAGCGCGGCGCTGTCGTGCGCGTATTCCCCATTGGCGCAGCCACCCGTGGGTCAAAAGGTGAAACGCTCAACGACTTTGCCGCCCTCAAATCAGCAGGTGCAGTAGCAGTCACCGACGACGGCCATCCCATCCTCAAAGACGGCATCATGCGCGAAACCCTCGCTGCAGCCGCCCGTGTCGGTCTCAGCGTCATTCAGCATGCTGAAGACACGCGCATGACCCAGGGCGCCAGCATGAACGCAGGACCCACCGCCTTCAAACTCGGCCTGCGCGGCATGCCTCCCGAAGCCGAGAGCAGTCTCGTAGAACGCGATATCCGCCTGGTCACCGAGCTCAAGGATTCCCGCGTGCATCTGCACGTAGCGCACACATCAACCGCCGCAGCCATCGCCGCAGTCCGCCAGGCGCGACGCAATGGCCTCCGCGTCACCTGCGAAGTAGCGCCCCATCACTTCCTGCTCACCGAGGAGCACGTCGGCCAGTACAACACCAATGCGAAGATGAATCCGCCGTTGCGCTCCGCCGCGGACCGCGACGCCATGATTGAAGCGATCCTTGACGGCGTAGTCGACGCCATCGCCACCGATCACGCGCCGCATGCGACGCATGAGAAGGAAGTGGAGTTCGAAAACGCTCCCAACGGTATCACCGGCCTCGAGACAGCACTGGGCCTTTGCCTGCGCTGGCTTCACAAGGAGTGGAAGTTGCCCATGGGCCGCGTCCTCAGCCTGCTTAGCGCGCAGCCCGCCGCCCTCCTCGGCCTCAAAGGCCGTGGCTCACTGGCCGTTGGTAGCTTCGCCGACGTGGTGATCTTCGATCCCAAAGCCGAATGGACGTACCACGCCAAGGACACGCGTTCCAAGGCGCACAACACTCCATTTGACGGCTGGACCATGCAAGGCAAAGTTCGCTGGACAATCAGCGAGGGCCGGATAGCGTACGTAAGCCAGTAAAAAAGAAAAAGGGAAACAGCCTTACCGCGCCTTGCCTGAAATCCTCTTAGGAAGCTTTTCCGCGAAGTTCCTGCTCCGCGCGCAGCCAGTCCGCTGCATCGTTGCCATGCTGGCCGCCGCGTTCAGTCCAGTAGCGGTAAGCAACACGCGCAATCTCGTCGTGCGAAATGCTAATTGGGGTCACTTTGGAGCTTGCTTTGCGTTTGGGCGCGATCTCTTTCGTTGCCGATGCGGATGCGCTCGTTTTTTTACGGGTGGTCGGTTTCTTCGTGGTCTCTGCCATGGAAATCTTCTCCTTCTTAGGCCTGGGGCCGACGAACTTGGCCATCCCCTCTAGGTTACTAAATAGTCAAGTTTCAATAAAGTGGGAAGCGCCCAGGCGTACCATTTTCGTCAGATCACCCTCAAGTCCTGTTATTCGTTGTTAACACACTAGTACTGAATGCTCATGACTCAACACACCGCCGTTGACCACATCGTTTTTGCCCTCCTGCTCGTGCTCCCGTTCGTGGAGTGGAAATGGAACTGGCCGCGTTATCTTGCGAAGCTCGCCGCCGGAGACACCCAGGCCCGCCTTAACCACTACCGCAAACTCGTTGCGGGCGAATGGATACCCACCATCGCGCTGCTCATTTACTGGGCCTTCGCCGGAAGGTCCCTGGCGGATCTGCATCTCATTGGCGACATCCCGCTGCGTCTTGGCCTGGGAGTTGTCTATGTCGCTGCGCTTATAGGCGTGCTTGTCCGCCAGCGTCGCGCTCTGCTCGCCCGCCCCGACCGCCGTGCCCGCGTGCGCAAGGCTCTCCAACACGCCGAACCTCTGCTCCCTCACACTCAACCCGAACGCCGCCTCTTCTGGCTCGTGTCCGCCACTGCCGGCTGCTGCGAAGAGATCTTCTATCGCGGATTCCTCACCTGGTACCTCTCCATCTGGACCGGCCCCGTTGCAGCCGTCGTCCTCGCCTCACTCCTCTTCGGCATCGGCCATATCTACCTCGGCCTCTCCCAGGTTCCAAAAACCGCCCTCGTCGGATTGATCCTCGCTGTAGTCGTGGCTCTCACTGGCTCTCTCTGGCCCGCAATGATCCTCCACGCCGCCGTAGACTGGAATTCCGGCGAAATGGCATTCAAATTACTAAGCGACTCCGCCCCCAGCGGACACTCTCCAACCCCGCCATTCTGAGCGACGAAGCTCAGCTACAAGCCCAAGGACCTACTTTCTCGCAGCATCGATCCGCACAACGAGTGTGCCCCATCCATGACCCAGCCTGATCGCGTCGTGGGTGGGAAACCATAAATGCAAACCAGACACCGTCATCCCGAGCGAAGACGAATGCCCCGCCTTTTCCAAGATCAAGCTTCCCATTTGCCTCTCCTCCTACCCGCCCCCTATCCTTGTCGGGCACGAGGTCAACCACCCCATGAACAAGCGCGACTTCCTCAAATCCTCAGGAGCCATCGTGGCCGGCAGCATGATCTCCCGCTTCACACCCGCCCAGCAGCAGCCCGCTCCCCACCAGAACTGGGCCGGCAACATCACCTACAGCACTGACCACGTACACACCCCAGCCAACATCGACGAAGTGCGAGAGGTAGTCAAGACCTGCACCAAGCTCCGCGCCCTCGGCTCGCGCCACTCCTTCAATCGCATCGCCGACAGCAATCAAAACCAGCTCTCGCTCGAACATCTCAATCAGATCGACATCGACGACAAGGCGCACACCGTCACCGTCGGCGCTGGCGTCAAATACGGCCAACTGGCGCCAGTCATCGACGCCCGCGGATTCGCCATCCACAATCTCGCCTCGCTGCCGCACATCTCCGTCGCAGGAGCCATCGCGACCGCCACCCACGGCTCCGGTATTCACAACGGCAATCTCGCCACCGCCGTACGCGCGCTTGAAATCGTCACTGCCAACGGCGACACCCTTCATCTCTCCCGCGACAAGGATGGCGACCAATTCCTCGGTGCCGTCGTTGGCCTGGGCGCGGTCGGCGTCGTCACCCGCGTCACCCTCGATCTGCTGCCTACTTTTCAGGTTGCGCAAACGGTCTATCAGAACCTCAGCTTCAACGAACTCGAGCACAACTTCGATGCCATCTTCGGCGTCGGCTACAGCGTCAGCCTCTTCACCGATTGGCAGCATCACCAGGCCACGCAGGTGTGGATCAAGCGCAAACTGCAGCCCGGCGAAAAGCACGAGTCGGCTCCCGATTTCTACGGTGCCAAACGTGCAACCGAAAAGTTGCATCCCATCACCGGCCATCCCGCCGAGAGCTGCACGGAGCAGCAGGGAATCCCCGGCCCCTGGTACGAGCGCCTGCCCCACTTCAAGATGAATTTCACGCCCTCAAGCGGCCGCGAACTGCAGACCGAATATTTCGTTCCCCGCGATCGCGGATACGAAGCTATCCTCGCCGTCGAAAAACTTCACGACCAGATCACGCCTCATCTCTTTGTCACGGAACTGCGCACCATCGCCGCCGACGATCTCTGGATGAGCACCGCCTACAAACGCGATTCACTCGCCATCCACTTCACATGGAAGCCGGAGTGGGACACCGTCAAGCAGATCCTCCCGCGCATCGAAGCCCAACTCAAGCCCTTCGCCCCCCGCCCCCACTGGGCCAAACTCTTCACCATCCCGCCCGCACAACTGCAAGCCCAGTACACCCGCCTCGCCGACTTCAAACAGATGCTCCAGCGCCACGACCCCGACGAAAAATTCCGCAACGCCTTCCTCGACTCAAACCTCTTTACCACGTAGCCCCCGCATCGCAACAATGCGTATCCGCGAGAGTCATTTTGCGTTCCAAATCGTCTGTCACCCGCAGCGTTGTGAAGGATCTGCCTGAAAATTCAAAACCCGCACGGAATCTGGGTGCCCCATCCAAGCGCAGCTTGGGTGGGAAAGCACGATCTCCACTAGTCTTCATGATCTTGGGTGTCGAAGTTGAAAGACGCCGGCGAGAACCAAGCTAAGCAATCTGTTCTCAGCCTGGGGAGAACCGGCGAGCAAAAAGACGACTCCTTTACCCCTTGCGCCGGTAGAGAATCTGAAACTCGTACCCCGGATTAGGAGGGAACAATCCGGCCACATGACGCAGCCGCTCCGCCAACGCAGGCGCCGCCAACAGCGGATATTCGCGCTCGCGCAGATCGTGATAGTCGAAATCAACTGCGATCGACAGCATATAGATCGCAAGCGAATCGGCGAACGATGCATCGTAGTAGGCACTACGCGCTCGCTCATCAATTACCTTCTGCCCATTGCGTGAATCTTGCGCGCGTCGGCGCGCTTCCCATGCGTCCTGGCTGGTCTCTCCCCGCACCTGGGACTCGGCCTGCGACCACACCAGGCGCGAAAAGCTCTCAGGCACGCCCGCCACATCGGTAAAGTTGTGGGCCACGTTGATAAAGAACTCAAACGCCAGCCCAAACCGGTCCTCAACTAGCCGCGTCGAAAGAAAAACCGCTTCGGTAGCGCCGAAACTCGCGTTCCGGTGGCATACCGCGCGGTCACCCAAGTCCACTGAGTACGAAGGAGCAATCATCACTTCGCCGGTATCGGATATCGCCAGTGGAACAAAATAATAAGCCCGGCTTCGAAGCGCAGGCGCCAGCAACGCCGGAACAGAGCCAACCAATCGCTCAAGGTCGGGCTCGCTGACGCGCGTCTCTCCCCACCCCGCAAAGTTGATTCCGTTGGGTGCTTGACCGATGTTCGCCTGTGCAGCGACCTTTTCGGCAGGCCATAGTTCGATTTGCGCGCTGCTTGGCATAAAACAGTATTCTAGACGAGAGAGGTCCCCTAGACGATGCAATCTGCGCAGAGCCAACATCACTCCGGCGGCAAGTTCCTCGGGTTTCCGCTGGAAGGCTTCAGCCTTTTCCAGAGCCTGCTGCTGGCACTCACATCGGCATTCTTCACCTTTTTTGCAACTACGACTCTCTCCATCTTCGCTTTGCTTGCGTACAATCTCATCGGACACCACACCGTGAATTACGCAGACAGCTATCTCTACGTGGGGTTTCCCGCCGGCCTCATCGTGCTGCTGATTGCTCTTCCGCTTTTTGGAACGCTATGGATTAGGGCCAAAATGCAGAGGTAGAACGTTCGTATGCCCGTGCTTACCATTCCACGGAATGCAATGAGCCTGTCATCGCTTGTCGGTGAAGATCAGTTGCGGAATTGGTGCGAGAAACTCGAGGCCGGAGCAATTCTCTACTTTCCGCAGACCCCCGTGCCAATTCCCAAAGACGACTTGGATTTTTTGCTAAGCCAGCCGCAGATCTCCAGCAGCCTGCATAAGAACATCGCCTACATGCCCGATCGCGGCAAGCTCAGCGGAGTGAACCAAAAGGGAGGCGATGCGACAAGGATGCTCCATGTGATGCGACGTTACTCGACGAGCGTCGATGCCTTCCTTGAAAAGTTTCTCGCGCCCTATCGGCGCCGGTGGCGTCTGGATTACGCGAGCTTTCGTCCGCTCGAGGAAAAAGGCCGCGACCTGCCGCTGCGGCATCGTAACGATTTACTTCACACCGATGCATTTCCCACGCGACCCACGCGCGGATGGCGCATTCTGCGTTTCTTTCACAACATTCACCCAATTGCACGCGCGACTGGATTGTGAGTGAGGCATTCTCACAAACAGTCCCAGAGTTCGTACCGGCAAAGCTGGCGATTCCGCATGCGGACGGGTGGACAGCTCGCGCTGGAAAACACCTCGCGCAAGCGACTGGCATCGCCAGCCTGGTGCCGCAGTGGAAACGTACGCCTTATGACGAGTTCATGATGCGCCTGCATAACACCATGAAAGAAGATGCAGCATTTCAGGCCAACTGCTTGCGCGAAAATGTGCAGTTTGCGCCCGGATCCAGCTGGATGGTCTATACCGAGACGGTGCCACATGCGGTGGTTGCAGGCCAGTATGCACTGGAGCAAACGCTCCTTGTCGATCCCGCTGCCATGGTCGCGCGCGAGTCAGCACCGGTCGCAATCCTCGAGAAGATGGCTGGAGCAAATCTGAGGCGGTAAGCTGTAGCCCGCAAAACTTGAAGGCCATTCCGTGACGGAATGGCCTTTGCTTTTTAAACAGTCCCGACGTCTTTAGAGTCCCGCAGGCTTGGGGTTCACCGGATCGTACTTGGCCACGTGAATCTTCTTAGCCAAGCCAATCTTCGACAGCAGCCAGATACCCCAGAAGTTGGGATCGATCTCGTACCACTTCAAACCGTGGCGCGCGGACACAGGATGCGCGTGGTGATTGTTGTGCCAGCCCTCGCCGCCCGTCAGCAGCGCAACCCACCAGCTGTTGCGTGAGTCGTCGCGGGTTTCAAAGCGACGGCTGCCCCACAGATGCGTCGCCGAGTTCACCAGCCAGGTCGCATGCAGGCCGAGGGTAACGCGAAGCGCTACGCCCCACAGAACCATGGCGACGCCGTTAACCCATCCGCCCCAGATCCATCCACCAGCAAGCAACAGCAAGCCGCTGACACTGATCGGGAGCCAGTGGTATTTGCTGAGCCAGAGGTAGAACTTGTCGCGGCTCAGATCCGGCGAGTAGCGTTTCAGGACTTCCACCTGCCCATGCAGCGCTTCCCCGAAAAGAATCCATCCGGTATGCGCCCACCATCCGCCTTCGCGGGGAGTGTGCGGGTCGCCTTCCTGGTCGCTAAGCTGGTGATGAACCCGATGGGTTGAAACCCAGAAAATCGGCCCACCCTCAAGCGACATGGTGGCAAAGATGCTCATGACATACTCGACCCACTTGGGAGTCGTGTAACCACGGTGAGTCAGCAACCGGTGATAGCACATCCCGATGCCCACGTTGATCGCCAGCACATACAGAATTGCCATCACGGCTAAACGCTGCCAGCTGAAAAAGAAGAAAGCCGCCAGAGCGCCGATGTGGAAGAAACCGATGATCGCGAGGGTGGTCCAGTTGATTCCGTAATCGATTGTTGCTGCCTTCCCCATCCGAACGAGAAATTTAGCGGGAATTCTACCCACAGGTGACGCGAGCTCCTGCTGGGTTGCAACCGGCTTGGTTGCATCGTCGGGTGTAGTTACGGGAGAGGGTGCAGACACGAGTGACGCCATTCGTTGCTAAATCCTTTAGACCGGGGTATTAAAAACCGATGTCTGATTGAATTGTATAGGAGGTCCGACTTTCCTCCCTGTCTCATATTGCTCAATGTCACGAAAGTTACATAGACCTTTCCAGTGAGATGAACATCTGACTTGGGATCGTATTGATCTCGCAGCGGTCGACCGCATTTACCTTGTGATGATCCCGCCGGATATAGCTCCGACCGCTTGGTCAAGCTGGCCTAATTAAACCGGGGTACGGTTCAGAGTCTCGACATCAATCTCCGGGCGCCACGCCATACTCTCCACCGCCGGTGACAAAGATTTTCTCGGCGGTGCCGCGCAACACCCGATATAGCGCAAACTGCCGCTGCGTTGTCCCGCGCAATTCAAACAGCAATTCGCCGCGATTGTCGGCCAGCGCATCAACCGCATCCACGAGACGCATGCGCGGCGTTTCGTCGAGATGCGCATTGTCGGTGACGCTCTTCAACAGCACCAATGCATTCCCGTAAAGATCAGGCTGGGCAATGATCGTCACGAACTTCTGCTGTGCGGCGGGAGCATCCGTCCGGGCCGAAAGAACCATTGTTGCCCCCGAGCCGTAGGCTAGCTCAAAAACACGAAATCTCTCATCGACAAGCGCGGGAGGCTCTGGAGCCGTCGCTGGTTTCGCGTGTAACTTCGCCGAGACCCGCTTTGTGGGCGGCGGAGGTGTTCTGAGACCTAGCGCATCCCGAGCCATGTCCTCCAGGGCCTTTTTCATCTTTTCTTGATCGTCCGGGTTGGCCCAGACATAGTTCCACGGATGCTCGGGGCGCGCCTTGGCGTCAGAAACGGCCACGGCCTGCTGCATGTCTGCGGGAATACCCATCAGACTGGGCAGAACGTCAACACCTTTGCCGGTTGGTTTGCCGCGAAGAAGTTTCGGACGGTCAGGATCGGTACTGTTGAGATGCTCCCCGTCGCTCGAATTCGCCGAAGACGCGCTCTTGTGAAGCACCGGCCGATTGGGATCTTCGCTTTGCGTGCTGCTGGCAGCGTCATCGGAATTTTTCTTGTGGAGAGTAGGCCGGTCCGGATCGGCTGCCGGGCTGGTGCTCGAACCGCTGGAGTCGTCGGAGCCGGTCTTCTTGTGCAACGTTGGCCGGTCCGGATCGGGCGCCGGGCCAGCCGATCCTGTGTTGGAACTACTATCAGTACCCGAACCCGGCTTTGCGGAAGCATCCGCATGTTTGCGATGCAGAACCGGCTTGTCATCGTTAGGATCGAAGCCGTCGTCAACAATCGGCTTGGGTGCAGCGGGTTTTGCCGAAGGCGTCGGCTTCCAGGCGCCGTACCCCACCCACAAACCCTGCTCCTGGCCGGCATTTTTGATGTCGTAGAGGCCAATCGGCTGGCCGTTCTTCTCCAGCTGGTACTCGACCCCGCCCGCCAGCGCCATGGGCTGGGGACGCGCCAGATAAACGTTTCCATCCTGCAGTGCCTGCCCGTCGTACACCGTGATCGGGACAAGCCTGCTGGTCTTCGGCTTGCCTTCGTCGCCAGTCCATTCCAGCACCGCGATCGCGCGCAGATCCGGCGAATCCTTCGTTTTCTTCGCCACCTGGCCGGGATACTGAGCGCATGCGACCGCAGCCGTAAACACCAGCGCGACTGCGAACGATGTTGGTCTGGTAAAACTTGCCTTGAACATGCGCGATGACACCGGACGGACCTCTCGGAAATAATGCGAACGAACAGATCGAGCCAAATCTTTATCCACCATACTGACGATACGAGGAATCTCCCATGGAAGTGAACCAGAAGGTCGCCAATTTCACCCTGCAGACCGACGAGGACAAAACTGTAAGCCTTTCAGACTACGCCGGCAAACCATTGGTGCTCTTTTTCTATCCCCGCGCCGATACGCCCGGCTGCACCATCGAGGCGTGCGGCTTTCGCGATACCTTCAAGAAGATTCAGGCAGCGGGTGCGGTTGTCCTTGGCATCTCGCGTGATACTCCCAAAGCGCAAGCCAAATTCAAAGCCAAGTATGACCTCCCGTACACACTCCTTGCAGATGTAGACGAGAAAGTCTGCAATCAGTTTGGTGTGTTGAAGGAAAAGAACATGTATGGGAAGAAAGTATGGGGAATTGAAAGGACTACTTATCTCATCGGCCCCGACCAGAAGCTCATCCACATCTTCCCCAAAGTGACCCCCGAAGGACACGCCGACGAGGTCCTTGCGCTCATAAAGGAATGGCAAAAATCGCACAAATAAAACCCTCAAATGCGCGAAAACGCATGCCTGGCCGTCTGATTTCACGCGATTTCTTTGAGGATTCGCCAGAAAACGTAGCCCCCCGGCTTCTCGGCAAGTTGCTGGTTACGCGAGGCGCAAATGGCCAGCCGCTGGCCGGACGGATCGTGGAGGTCGAGGCCTACCTAGGGCCGCACCACGACCAGCCAGATCCAGCGGCCCACACTCATCGCGGACCGACACCCCGAAACCTGGTGCTGTTTGGGCCAGCGGGGCATGCGTATCTCTATTTCATTTACGGCAAGTATTTTTGCGCAAACATCAGCTGCGAGCGCGAGGGATTGGGAGGAGGCATTTTGCTACGTGCCCTGGAGCCCGTGATAGGTATCGCGGAGATGGCAAAGAACCGCGGGTTGGACAAAGATGCCCCGGCTCGCCTGATCTCCTCGGGTCCGAGCCGGCTTTGCCTGGCGCTGGGACTAACGCGCCCGCTCCACAACGGCTTGGACGTGACCAGTTCAACCTCTCCGCTTCAGGTTCGCGACGATGGGTTTGCCGAGTCGCAGTGCATAATCACCCCGCGCATCGGCATAAGACATGCCGTCGACCTGCCACTGCGCTTTGCCCTACGAGGACACGCCTGCGTCTCCGGCCCGCGAAAATTGGCAGGTTAGTCAACCTATTGCAGCCATCGCTCGTCAGTACAATAGATTTCATCTCAAAGCGCGAGGAACTCTGCACTTGAAGCTCTCTTCCCCGTCCCACACCGCCCTCCTGACCGCTGCGGCCTACGCGGTTTTCGCCGTCGCCGCTCATGCCCAGACTCTAGCCGCTCAGCAGCCGCCGGCGGGCGAAGCTCACCATCATCATGACGAGCCGGCCCCCACCAATCTCAAGGTCCTCCCCAAGACGATGACTGGTGAACAGGTCCATGACCTCATGCACAAGTGGGAAGCCTCCCTCGGCGCCGAATGCAGCACCTGCCACGCCGCCGATCCCAAGAACATCGGCCCCAACGGAAAGCCGCGCC